>NZ_JAAGNZ010000002.1:1213964-1517455 GCF_010747415.1 Spirosoma agri
GGGTATTACCACGCACTGGCAACTATTTTTGAGCACGGTGGTCTCTGGGCCCAACTAATTAACAATTATTAGGACGAACTCAGTCCACTTTTGGTTAGATCTTTACGTCAGACACCCGGTTCAATCATTTACCTGTCATTGCGTATGTCCCAAATTCGTCAGTTAACCGCCTATCTGGAAGCGTTTGCTCCCCTTGCTTATCAGGAATCATACGATAATTCCGGCTTGCTGGTTGGTGATCCCGGCACAGCGATCACGGGCGTACTGGTCACCCTCGATACAACGGAAGCGGTCATTGATGAGGCCGTTGCTAAAGGCTGTAACGTTGTAGTGGCTCACCACCCGATTATTTTTAAAGGTCTCAAGAAATTAAACGGTAAAACATACGTCGAACGAACGGTCATCAAGGCCATAAAAAACGACGTGGCGATTTACGCGGCTCATACCAACCTCGATAACGTGGCCGGTGGCGTTAATTTCAAGATTGCCGAGAAACTGAAGTTGCAGAACGTTCAGGTTCTGGCACCCAAAGCGCAGGTGTTAAGCAAGCTGGTCACTTTCGTCCCGGTCGATGATACCCAGCGCGTACTGGATGCGCTGTATGCCGCCGGGGCCGGTCAGGTTGGCGACTATAAAAACTGTAGTTTTCGGGTTAGCGGAACCGGCACGTTTCAGCCGGACGAGTCGGCAAAACCAGCCATCGGTGCCGTGGGGGAGTACCACGAAGAAGCTGAAAACCGGATCGAAGTGCTCATCCCGACTCATCAGCAGGGGCAGATGCTAGCAGCATTGAAACAAGCGCACCCCTACGAAGAAGTGGCCTATTACGTAACGGCATTGGATAACAAGAATCAGGAAGTAGGTTCTGGTGCCGTGGGTGATTTGTCCGAACCGATGGATGGTCAGTCGTGGCTCGCGTATTTGAAGAACAGTATGAATCTGAACCTGATTCGGTACACGCCCCTGGTCGACAAACCGATCCGTCGCGTGGCCGTTTGCGGGGGCGTGGGCAGCTTTTTATTGCCGGATGCCATCCGGGCCGGGGCCGATGTTTTTGTGACGGCAGACTATAAATACCACGAGTTTTTCGATGCCGACGGGCGCATTGTGATCTGCGACATTAATCACTACGAAAGTGAAGTCTTTACAAAAGAGTTAATTAGCCAGCACTTAGCGAAAAAATTCACTACTTTTGCGGTAATTTTATCAGAAACGGATACGAATCCGGTTCGGTACTTCAATTAGCACTAACTATTTTCCGAATGGAACTGACGATTGCGCAAAAACTAGACGCCCTTCTTATACTGCAATCCCTTGACTCTCAACTAGACGAACTCATCAAAATTCGCGGTGGTCTGCCCGAAGAGGTACGTGATCTGGAAGACGATATTGCCGGATTCGAAACGCGGATAGGAAAGTTTCAGGCTGAGATTAAGACGCTGGAAGAAGAAATCGAGCGCAACCGGGTTGCCAAGAAAGACGCTGAAAAGCTGATCACCAAGTACAAGGATCAGCAGATGAACGTGCGCAACAACCGCGAATTCGACGCCATTTCGAAAGAGGTTGAATTACAATCGCTCGAAATCGAACTGGCCGACAAGCGTATCAACGAAGCCCAATTCCGCGTTCGGGGTAAGGAAGAAGAAATCAAGACCACGACGGCTGCGCTCAACGAGCGGAAAGAAGACCTGAAAGCGAAACGGCAGGAGCTGGATCAAATCACGTCGGAGAGCCAGGAAGAGGAAAAAGAGATTATCAAGCAACGCGATCATCAGGCCACAACCATTGAAGCGCGCTTGTTGAACTCGTACAATAAAATCCGGAGCAATGCCCTGAACGGTCTTGCTGTCGTGATGGTAAAACGGGGTGCTTGTGGTGGTTGCTTTAACGTAGTGCCTCCTCAGCGTCAGGCTGACATTAAAGACAAGAAGAAGATCATCGTTTGCGAACACTGCGGACGGATTTTTGCCGATGTCGAAGGTGTACCCGAACCAGCGCCAGTTGGCCGGGGTCGGTAGATGATTACTGTAATCGCTAAAAAAGGTCGTCTAACTGGCGACCTTTTTTGCTGTATCGGGTTTATCAGACAGATGTATACCCGCTTTCTTTCGATTCTGGTACTTGGCTTTTCGCTGCTGCCCTTTCGTACGCATGCTCAGGATTTTGTCTGGACACCCGGCCTACAACGTTCGTATGCTGACCTGCAAAAGCTGAAGCTTCAGGCAGCCCGCCAAGTGCTCGTAAAAGAAAGTAGTCAGAATGGCATTCGGATTTTTCTGGATGACTACGCCGATATGCTTGCGCTTGTCACCTCTGACGATGACCGGCTGTTTGCCAACATGAGCGATCGCGAAGATGACCGGCTTGAGGCAATTCAGGCATTGGACAGTAAATCGCCGTGGCAGCGCGTCATGCAGGCGGAGGTGCGGCTTCACTGGGCGTTTGTAAAACTGAAATTCGGTAAGGAACTCAGCGCCAGTTGGGATGTGATCAGGGCCTATAAACTCTTGACCGCCAATCAAAAGAAGTTTCCGGACTTTCTGCCAACCTACAAATCGCTGGGGACACTTCACATTATGGTTGGCTCCGTGCCGGATAACTACGTTTGGGTGGCAAATCTGCTGGGGATGCGTGGTAACATCAAGCAAGGGCAGCAGGAGCTGGAGCGGGCGCAGCAGGACGCAAATTTTGGCCTCGAAGCCAACCTAATCGACCTGATGGTGCGGGCATACGTTCTAAAATTTTCGGATGCCGATGGGCGGGATCTTCACCGATTGATAGCCGATAACCGAGACAATCTGCTGCTTCATTTCTTTGGGGCGACCATTGAGCAAAAAAACGGTCATAGCGAACAGGCACTTGCGTATCTGACAACGCGTCCGACTAGTCCGGCCTACCAGTCTATGCCAGTTATTGAGAATATTCTGGGGGACATCTACCTTCAGAAAGGGCAGTACGGAACTGCGAGCAGTCATTTTGAGCAATTTCTGAACACCTACAAAGGCCAGAATTTCGTCAAAGACTCCTATTACAAATTGTTTCTTTGCCACTGGTTAGCCGATGGGCAAAATACGCGTGTTCCGGCATTTCAACCATCCGATGCTAAAGCAAGGGCATTTCTGCAGAAAGTAGTAACCGTCGGCCGAACTACGGTTGAGTCGGATAAAGCGGCACAGAAGTTCGCCGAAGCGTACCTCAAACAGGGCGTTTCACCGAATCAGAATGTGTTGATGCGGGCCCGGCTCGCTTCCGACGGTGGGTTTACGGATAGTGCGCTGGCCTATCTGCGTCCCTACAACGAAGCCCGATTCTTGTCAACTGCCGAAAAAGCCGAATACAACTACCGATTGGGCCGAATCTACCAACGCCGGAGCGATGTCGATGCTGCCGTGCCTTACTTTATCCGGGCTTTGGCGCTCAGCGAAGCCTACGACGGCGGCAAGGAGCCGTTATCCTTTGGGGCAACGGCAGCGCTACAGCTCGGGTATATCTACCAACAAAAGAACGACCGCAGCCGGGCCCGATCATTCTTCGAAAAAGCACTCAGTTTTAAACACCACGAGTACAAGAACAGCATCGATAACAAAGCCAGGGCGGCATTGAGTCAGTTGTGAGGAGTGGAAAAGACATACGCCGTATCTTCAAGGTACGGCGTATGTCTTTTCCACTCCTCACAACTGACTTAGTCCTCCAACAATAAGTCAGAAATGAAACCCGGTACCACCGATTCCTGATGGAATTGTTTGTAGGCGTTAACATCACCAAACCAGTCCACCACAGATTGCTTCATCAGCCGGGTTGGTTTGGGGTTGATTATGCGCTGATAGGAGTTGTATGGGTAATCAGTAAAGTCTAGACAAATGCCGTGCGCTTGCGGATTGCGGTGAATGTAGGTGACTAAGGCCGTGAAGTACTGCTCGGACTGAACAACCTTACGTCTGAAATTTTTCTCAAACAGACTGCCTGTACGGTCTTCCTGGACTTTAATAGATTTGGCGTATGATGAAAAGAAGCGACGAAACTGTTCACTAATGATGCGTTCGGGTGAGGTGATGAGCGCTAGACCATGACGAAGCGTTTGCTCTTGAGCGGGTAAATCGGAGAAATTGCGAATGCGAACCAGCAGGTGAAAATGATTGGGTAACAAGCAAAACGCGTATGTTTCCAGATAGCCGCTCAAATAGAAATCATACTTTTGCAGAAAGTAGCGGTAGTTACGATCCTGAAAGAAAAGGTTGTCGCCGTTATTGCCTCGATTATAGATATGGTAGTAGCAATCCTCCACTAATGGGGGATAGTATTCCTGGCGGTGTGTTGACATGACGGTGGGTGCTAATTGATAGCAAAGTATGGAAAAGGCCTATAAAAAGACACACGCCGTATCTCCAAGATACGGCGTGTGTCTTTTTATAGGCCTTTTCTTCGATTGAATGGAGACTTAGTCCAGTGCCGCAACGCCCGGTAGCACTTTGCCTTCCATGTATTCCAGAAGCGCACCGCCACCGGTCGATACATAACTCACCCGGTCGCCGTAGCCCGCCTGATTGACGGCCGAAGCTGAGTCACCACCGCCGATGAGCGAAAACGCGCCGTTCTCTTCGGTTGCCTGCACCACCGCTTTGGCAATGGCATCGGTGCCAACGGCGAAGTTAGGAAACTCAAAAACCCCCATCGGACCATTCCACAGGATGGTTTTCGAATTCAACAGAACGTCCGTGAACAATTTGATCGTTTCAGGACCGATATCCAGTCCTTCCCAGCCATCCGGAATAGTGCCTGTCGCGACTGTCTGGCGGTTGGCGTCATTCGAAAAATCGTCGGCGCAGACGTTGTCGACGGGCATATAAATCTTAACGCCTTTTTCTTCTGCTTTTTTGATCAGCTCAAGTGCCAAATCCTGCTTATCGGCTTCGAGTAGCGACTTGCCGATGTTGCCCCCCTGCGCTTTGGTGAACGTGTAGGTCATGCCGCCACCGATGATGAGGTTATCGACGTTATCGAGCAGCTTTTCGATGATCAGAATTTTATCCGAGATTTTGGCTCCACCCATGATGGCCGTAAAAGGCCGCTCGGCGCTTCCCAGAACCTTTTTCGCGTTCTCCAGTTCAGCCTGCATGACGTAGCCAGCCACGCGATCCTCGAAAAACTGACCCATCACGGCCGTACTGGCGTGAGCGCGGTGAGCGGTTCCGAACGCATCGTTCACCCACACGTCGCCAAGTTTTGCCAGCTTCTCGGCAAAGGCTACGTCACCTTTTTCTTCTTCTTTATAAAAACGAAGGTTTTCGAGCAGCAGGATTTCACCCGGCTTCAGGCTGGCCGCCAGATCGGTAGCCGACTGACCAATAGCATCGTCCGCGAATTTTACGTCACGACCAAAAGCCTTTTCCAGCGCAGGAATCAGGTGTTTGAGCGAATATTTCTCCTCGGGGCCACCCTTTGGCCGGCCAAGGTGCGACATCAGAATGGCTGAACCGCCGTCATTCAGGATTTTCATGACGGTAGGAATGGTCGCTTTAATGCGTGTGTCGTCGGTAATATTGAATGCCTTATCGAGCGGAACGTTGAAGTCAACCCGAACGAGGGCCTTCTTACCAGCGAAATTATAAGAATCTACGGTTTTCATGCGACTACGTATGGTCGTTGGTTTACAGGGCCAAACTTAGCGGTTTTTCGGCAGACACAGATGCGAAGTTTAGGGTTCCTGTCTAGTGGATGGTAATTCGTAGCGTTAGGAAGTCAGTGAGCTGATCGATAGCCGGGCTAGTTTGTCCCCATTAATACTTGCCTTCGCTGCCCGCTCCGCCAAACGATCCGCCCCCAAATCGGGCGTTATCAGTTGGCGATTGATGGGCGCTGGTTGCTGCCTGAATGGAAGCCAGTGCCTCGGCATTCGTGAAAAACTCATCCGGTGAATCGTCATCCGGCGCATCGGTGAAGCCATTTTTTGGTTGCCGAAAGTAGCGAATGCCAAGAATGGCCAGTCCCATCAGCGTTAGTCCGCAGATGACCAGCGCCACGTTGAGCGGTACGAGCGCAGCGTATTCATGAACGGTTATGACACCACCAATCAGACCCAGAATACCCAGGATAATCAACATCCGGTCTTTTTTTAGTAAACCCTGCCACAAATACACGACCGGAATGGCAAACGTCAGCAGCCAGAACAAAACGGAAAGGCCGATTTCCGGTGCAATGGCCGGTCTGGGTTTCAGGAGAAGGCCATGCAATTCACGCACCATAAAGTAGTTGCCGCTGGCTGCCAGCACGATCAGCGTAATCCATTCAACCAGGTTTTGTGGGTCGGCGTAGTAGGCGTCGCGAACGGGTGACTTTGCCCAGATCAGGTTGGGATTTCGGGCAAAAAAGTAAAGGATGCCCGACACGGCCATTAACACAAAAGGCAACGCTTCTCGGCCCCAACTGACCGATAAAAGGCCGTTGACGATAAAGGCATAAAAGGTGGCCAGCGAGAAAAACGCGATCAGCGTATCGCCATAATACCAAAGTACGGCCAGTAGCAGCGGCAAGGTCAGCAGGTAGTGCGTTGATGTCGATAAGCCACTGGGCATCAACTGGTTCAGGCCAAAGGCCAGAAAGCCAGCGAGGGTAACGACAAAAGCGTTATCGACGCCATTGCGGTAGAGAAGCCGTTTATTAATTAATCGATGCCCAACAAGACCCACCAGTATACCAAACCCGATATTGAACAGACCATAGACCGTTCGACTATCGAGTAGTGCCGATAACCCACTGGCTGGCAGCAGATAACAACCCAAAATGGCGACCGTAGTAAAGAGGAACAAACCGATCTCGATAAAGCCGTTCGTCTGGCGAAAATCGACGGGGTAGTTTTTGCGGACTGCGGTGAACTGATCGTCAGACAGCAGGCGTTTGCGATGCCAGCGTTCAGCCTGCGTGACCAGCTCACGGTTGTAAATCCACTGTTCGTTGTAGGCTTTCATGCGTTGCTTCGTTTGGGGATCTGGCTCATCAGGTAAGCGACCAGCGCAATACCCGTCAGAATGAAGTACCAGTAATATAAATTGTCGTTCCAGTGGCGCGGAGAGACGTAATGGAAAAATAAATAGGTCACGCCAACGTACCCGTAGATCGCGCTCATCAGCAGAAACGCGAAGAATTTCGTCCGTCTGGCATATTGATCGAGTACAATACACATAACGGCAAGGCCTAGCGCGAAGAGCAGCCGCAGCTCCCCAAAATTGAACAATCCACCGAGTAGCGCAATCAACAATAAGTTACCGGCAATGGTCAGATAGGTATAAGTAAAATGAGGTTTGATGCGCCGACGTTCCAGAAAGAACGCGACACCAATCAGCACGATAGCCAGCCCGATGGCCGAAAATACGGTGCTCCGATCGAAAAAATTGGTTTTGATATATAACTCCAGCGGACGCACGGTTACGCCCACCCACGAGATGAGCGCAGCCAGCGCCATACCCAGCACCCCCCGATGATCGAAGCGGTACGCCAATGGTAAAAACAGCAGGGCTGGCAACAGCGTTACCAGACCGTAGCGAGTCCCGAAAACGGTATACTGATACTGCGCGTAGCCTTCGAGGGTCAAAAACAGCAGACAGGAAAGCAGCAGCGCGTAATCGCCAAATGGTGAGCGGTTGGCCGTCTGCGCCGTTGTCCACTCCGGCCGGAAGCGCCACGCAAACAGAAAGCACGCAGCACAGGCAAGGCCCATAGCCGTGAGCAAGGCACCGTGCCCTATCTGGTCAAAATTGTCATAAACCAACAAGCCTAAACCTGAACTCAGCAGAAGAATACCGATGTAGAGCATAGACCGCAGTTCCCAGTGCAGCGAGAACGGTTTGGCCTGTTCGTAGTCGTTGATTCGGGCTTGTTGTTCAGCTTGTAAGATGCCCTGTTTTTCTAACTCATTCAGAACGTCGGTTGGGGACATAAGTGGCTGTTTTTTTGTTCTATAAAGCGGGAAGAACCCGCATAACGTTCCTAAATGATAGCGGGCATCTACCTGCCTTACACGATGGTTGGACGCCAGAAACTAATTCTTACGCCCCGGTATTATCTCGACAACTTCCGTTATGTACTCGACTTTGTCAAGCGATTGTACGGTGGCTTGCTGAACGAAGCTGAGTGGGACTTCATTCGTCGGTTTGACGCGTTGAGCCTCGATGCGCAGTGTCTGTATGTACGATTCAGTAACCGCAAAGGACTCTTTTTTCGGACCAACAAGCTACAGTATAACGAAATAACTGACCTACCGGCGGCTGTTGGCGAATTATTGACGGCTGGATTTATCGAGCGACTGGCGGCCCAGCACGAGATCAGGGGGGAGGAAGCACTCGGAGTTTTTACCAAGCCAGAACTGCTCGAATTGTTGCCGCTTGAGCCGGAAGAGAGCAAACCGCTTGCCAAAGAGAAGAAAGAACGCATCGTTCGGTATACGCTGCAGGAGCTTGATTTCGGTGAAGTGATTACGAGTCTGACTACGCGCGAAACCGTCGTCAAGCTGAACTTCGAGGCCGAAGATGTAATGATCAAGTACCTGTTTTTCGGCAATCGGGGTAGCAGTATGACCGAGTTCGTGGTCCGCGATCTGGGCATGGTCAACTTTGAACGCTACGACGAGAGTAAATTAACGGCTCGGTTTCGGACCCGTAAAGAAGTCGAAGATAAACTGCTGATTTCGCTGACGAACGAGGATTTCTATGAACTTAAAGAAGCCGAAACGCCCGCCGAAGCGATCTACAACTGGTTCCTGAACTGGAATGAAACCCGCCCTGAACTGACCGAAATCGCCATTCCCGGCTATCAGAAGCTGGTCGTTCGGGTAGGGGCCTATCTGGAGCGGCAGAAATTGCCGGAGCAGGCACTATCGGTCTACGAGCTTTCGGATCGGGTGCCGGCGCGTGAACGACGGGTGCGTCTGCTGTTTAAAAACGGCTCTGTCGATGAAGCGCTCGCTCTCTGCGACGAAATTGCGGTCAATCCGCTGAATGCGGAGGAACGCTATTTTGCTACTGATTTCCGCGAGAAAATTCTAAGCGTAGGCGAGAAGAAGCGGACACGCAAGGCAACGACCCGTTTTCTGTCCGATGCCGAAAGTGTTAATATTCCGGCTGCTTACCGGCATCACGTCGAAGCGGGTGTCATGAACTATTACCTGGAACAAGGCTACGACGCGGCATTCACGGAAAATTACCCCTGGCGGGGACTGTTCGGCCTGGTATTTTGGGACATCATCTACGATGCCAACGTGCAGGCCATTCATCACCCGCTGCAACGGGCTCCATCGGATTTTTACCTGCCTGATTTCTACCTGAAACGGGAAGAACTTTTGAAAAAGCGATTGGCCGAACTCGCGACCAAAGACGACTGGCGACGCCATACGGGCCGGATGTTCAACGCCAAATACGGGATCACCAATGTACTGGTCGACTGGTCCGATGAGCTGCATACGCTCGTTCAACGGATGATCGAACTGCTGGATGTTGAGCAGTTACGGCTGATTCTGCTGGAAATGGCCCGTAACGTTCGGGAGCATACGCGGGGTTTTCCGGATCTACTAGTCTGGAATGAGCAGGGCCAGTATGATTTTGTGGAAGTGAAATCGCCGACTGACCACTTGGGGCCGCAGCAGCTACACTGGCTGGAATATTTTCAGACCATCGGTATTCACGGAAAAGTTGTTCGTGTAATCTGGGAGCTGTAGCGTCCGGTTTGTTGCCGCAGCCGTGTCGCTAGGCTAGTCTACCGAAAATATTTCCAGCAATTTTTTATAAAAGCACCCCATCTTTGCGTTCTAAAGCCGCAAACAAGTTTCTATCATGCAAAGACGGAGTTTCCTCAAGCAATCTGGCCTGCTCACTGCCGGCGCTTTTGCCCTTACCCAATCTGAATTACTGGCCAATGCACCTGCGAAGGCGATTAACCCGTTTGGGGTACAATTGTATAGCGTCCGCGATGTGCTGCCTAAAGACCCTAAAGGCATCATGACCGAATTGGCGCAAATGGGTTATAAACAATTCGAGAGTTTTAGCGGTGCGAAAGGCTTTCTGTGGGGCATGGAGCCTAAAGAGATCAAATCATTTCTTGACGGTCTGGGCGTAAAAATGATCAGTACGCACTTCGACTACCGGGGTTCCGCCGACAAGCCGGATGTGCTCAAGAAAAACATCGAAATGGCGCACGATGCCGGATTGACCTATTTGCTTTGCCCCTACATTGGACCGCAGAAATCGTTCGACGACTGGAAAAAGATCGCGGACCAGTTCAACACGGTAGGCGAAGAGGTTAAGAAAGCCGGGCTGAAATTCGGGTACCATAACCACGATTACTCGTTCAAACCACTCGACGGTAAACTGCCACAGGAATACCTACTGGCCAATACCGATCCTAAATATGTGATGTTTGAACTGGATCTGTGCTGGATCGATGTGGCTGGCGTTGATACGGCTGCCCACCTGAAAAAGTATGGCAAACGGTACGAACTGTGCCACATCAAAGATTACAAAAAGGAGGGGGGCAAACCCGTTCAGAACGATCTGGGCAAAGGAAGTGTCGACTTCAAATCGACGTTGCGGGTTGCCATGGACAGTGGCATCAAATACTTCATTGTGGAGCAGGAAGAATATCCCGAATCGCCAATGGTCAGCATGAAAAATGACGCTGAATACATGAAAAAGCTGACGGTATAACGGTTAGTTCACCAGTCCCAGATAAGCAAACCCCCGGAGCCATCGCGTCTTCGGGGGTTTGCTTATCTGGGATAGACCTTATTGCTTCGTTCAATAGGTGTGAAGCAAATCTGGATCACACGGGTAGGAATACGAAACTTCTGGACGTAAAAATACGGCAGTATATTGTGTTGCTGACTTCCTTTTACGTAAGTTTAGCGATAGTGTTTACTGCCACCGTTTCTTCCGCCTTTTGAGTTGAAGTCAAAACTACCCGCCGTCTGGATCGTCGACGATGATGAAGACGATCAATATTTGTTCGAGCTTGCCTTTAAGCGGCTTGTGCCGCCTGTCCAGATCAAGCTGCTTAACGATGGCGAAGATTTATTGCCGAACCTGGCTGACAGTGACGATCTGCCTGGTCTGGTTATTCTGGATTTGAACATGCCCCGACTCAACGGGTTCGAAGCCCTGAAGCAATTGCGGGCCGAACCCGCTTACCAGGCCTTGCCCGTCGTAGTACTCACAACATCATCCAGCTACGAGGACCGCGAACGGGCAGTACAGCTAGGAGCTAATGGCTTTCTGACCAAACCTCCATCCATGGATATACTGCTGACATTATTTGGTCAATTAGTGCAGCAGTGGCAACTGAGCTAAACCGAATCAGATCCTGTCTTCCTGGTTTAGTTGGCCTTACCACTTAGTAATTTTCTTTTTACATCCCTGTCGGGGCGGCTACCTTCGATCGATTTTAGTACTCAACGAAATGCGCCTACCTCTCAATCGACACCCGCACGTCATGCTCATTGACGACGACGAGGATGATTATTTTTTGCTGAAAGGTGCCTTCAGCACTTACTCAGATCAAGTTCAGCTTACCCACCAGCGTACGGCTACCAACCTGATGGACGCCCTTCTTCAGTTGACACGTTTACCCGATTTGATTCTGCTGGACCTCAATCTGCCTCCCCTCAACGGGCTGGAGGTGCTGGCCACGCTGAAGCAGGATGCCCGAACCCGCCAGATTCCCGTTTTGATCTGGTCAGGGTCCATTGCTCAGGATCAACTCCGTCAATGCTACGAAGGTGGAGTCAGTTCAGTACTGCTCAAATCCGCCGATCAGCACAGTCTTGTTGAGGCTGTCCAACGAATTTGTACCTATTGGTTCGAAGTGATGCTTCTGCCTGATAATTCGGTGTAGAGGCCGTTACTAGCCCAAGCTGATGGACGATGCCTGTCGACGAACAACACGGGGTAGTCGGCTTTTTAGCGCACTCCGAAAGCTGCGGGGTTCAGCAACAATCCGGGCACCGGTCCAGGTGGCGGCAATGACCATACCAGCCGCTACCAGAATGATGTCTTTGATGATGTATTGAGCTGCCAGCGAAGGTCCGTGATGGGGTCCCGAGAAGAGTTCATGAGAATAGAAAATCAGGGGCGACATGGCACCAATCATTTGGGCCGCCATCAGCCAGACGGCAATCCGCAGGAATCGTCCCGTGAGGAAACATAGCCCGATTATACATTCCAGTGTTGCGACAAAATTCATCGCCGAATGGCCCGAAAAAACGCCCAGCGTCAACAGGGTGGTCGTACGGGTAGCCAGCGACTCAATCGGGCTGATGCCGGGGAAAAATTTGAGGACACCGAAGCCCAGGAAAACTAACCCCAGACTAATGCGAAGCAGGGTGATACTATGAGCAACGAGCCACCGGTTGATAGCAGAATCGAGTTCATCGAATTGATCGAAAAGGTTAAGAAGCGTCTTCATGATCGTTGGGTTTAAACGTGTGTTATCTACGTACAGTTGGTTATAAACCGATTTGTAAGTAACTACAAATTAGCGAAAATTTATAGTCTGGTCCTTATTCTGCTGCGAACCTGGGTCGATCAGCAGAAAGCTGTGAGCTTCGAAAGGCGGCATACCCAGCATCGTTCGTACCTCCCCAATACGTCGGCGGGCGATGTCCAGACTGGATCCCGTACTCATGAATACCTGTGCCTCTTTGGCCTTGGTTTGCGCAAACTGAACGACATGAGCCGGGTTGATCAAAACCGATTTGTGAATACGGATGAAACCGGACAACTGTTTTTTAAACCAGTTTAGGGTGTGAGCAGCCAGATAAAACTGACCAGTGGTAAAATGGAGACGAGCATAGTTGCCATCCCCCTCAATCCAGACAATTGATTCAATCGCAATAGGTTTCTCTAATCCGGCTACTTTTAGCGTAGGCATGTATAAACAGTGTTGATAAAGTGTAGTGCTCAGGCATATAAGGTATTTTTCGTTTTAAAAGTGACTAGAAGAGAATATAATCGTCAAAACAGTAACGTAATTAATCTGATTTGTGCAAAAAGCCTGGCCACTCTTGTCAGGCTTTTTCATTGTAACTGGATATACGGGCAACAAATCAAATCAGATTTAGCGTGTTCTTCCGGAAGGAGTACGGGACAAGCGGGATCTATCGGATGATCGCTGTAGATCGCATAGAACCACTATCTGCTGTGAGCGGTGGGTGACTGTTTGGGCTGGATGAAGAACGGTTTGCGTGATCTTCTTACCCATCGCCGTGAACGTTCAGGTACAGCTACATCGATCATTACGATTACTGAGTGTGTTTCGTAACCTATTTATTAAATAGCTTGTTAGTTTACAGGGTAGCCCACTGTCTCAACTAACTCATGAAAAATAAACCTTCCTCATCGACGAGTAAAGCTAATTTCAGCCAAGCCAAAGTATTGATTGTTGAAGATAATCCTGACCAATGGTTTCTCATTCAACATGCTATGCAGCAGTGCCTTGGCGAAGTTACTCCGCATCGGGCCGAGACGACCCAGCAGGCCCTGGATCTTTTAAATCAATGGCAGTACGCAGAATGGGAGCAACCTAAACTAATTCTACTGGATTTATACGTTCCCCGAAACAGCGACGGCTGGCAACTGCTGGAAAGCATCAAAGCGATGCCGGCCCCATTGAGCCATATTCCAATCGTCATGTTCAGTTCATCATCGGACCGATCAGATATTGTTAAGGGCTACGAACTTGGTATATCGTCCTATCTGGTTAAACCCAGTAAGGTTGAAGACTGGCTGAATTTTTTCCAGCGACTGCGGCTTTTCTGGTGGGAGACGGCTACGTTGCCCCGTTCAGGATTTAGTTTTTAGGCAGTTAGCTGGGCAATGCATAAAAAAAGAAGAACACGAAGTCAACGCGGCTTCGTGTTTTTTAGTGAATGAGTCAAATTTCTTGATTGTGAAACTGTTGGTAGCAATATGAGTCGGGAACGTTGGCGTTGAAATTTCAGTGGCGGGTCCGTTGCCGAATAAACCGCCCAGTCTCGTGTAGCTTTGGCGATGTCAATGCTGATGTAGTAGTGAAATTTCATAAAATAACGGGGTCGCCCGTGCGATTAGTTTTGGTCTACTAGTCAATCGACTTGCCATTGTTCGAACCCTTGTTATGGGCCGCCAACCCTGATTTCTATGGCTCGGGCCACCCCGCCGAGCCTTTGCAAGTAAAACAGGGTGAGGTGTTAAATCGGAACATAGGTTTTTAGCCTCGACAGCCCGTTAGCGCGCCCCACTCTGGTTAACTATTAGCAAGCTACCTAGCCTTAGTTTCTTACTGGCACACAACCCTAAAGGGCGGCCCTGTGGCCTTAAAGCTTTTTTTGAGCACATCCTGAAGCATTTGTTTGTCCAGGCTCAACCGCGGTGGCGGACCACTCGGCTACCAATTGTTTCAACTGGCGATTTTCTTCAGCTCCAGCGCCCCGGTTCCAATTGTACTAGGTGGCCTCACTAATGCCCATTTTGCGACATACTTCGGCCACGGCCACTCCGGTCTCAGATTGCTTGCTCGCAGAGACGATGGCATGGGCCACCCCGTTGCGCTTCAGTGCATTTTATTTTTTTTATCAGCGATTATTTGGTTGTCAAAGACACTACAATTGGCCGATTTTCTCTACTTTATACTGGAACGCTTTTCTGGGGGAGGTCATCTAGACGACCTTAAACCGGATTCCCGTCTATAGACAGTGGAATCTCGTCTAACTTATAGTGTGGATCGTAGAGCAACCGCCTGGCCATCTTGAGTCAGGCGTTTTTATTTACACCGCTAGTCTACCGATCAGTTCAGGAAATGGCCCCGATTTAAATCCGCACAGTCTTTTCTGAGCCGGTTTTACTCATACATTTACCTGATGCTCCACTAGTTACCGCGAACTAACTTTGTTATAAACTGAACAGGAAAACAATCTAGATTTAGTGTAATCTTTCATCAGTTAACTCGCTTTACAATGAAATCAACTCTACACCTATTACTAGTCCTTTGTTTTTTAAGTCCTACGGTTGGTCTAGCCCAGAACAACTACGTGGTCCGCGTTACTAATGCGGCCTCGCCGGGTGAAGACAATACCATCATTGGTCCCTTGGCGGGTAACACGGCCATGACGGGTACGAATAACGTCTTCCTAGGCAACCAAGCTGGTGCGTCGAATACTGCTGGTGGTTATAATGTGTTTAATGGCAATCAGGCAGGCCTCAAGAATCTAGGCGGCTTTTTCAACGTCTTTGTTGGCACGGCTGCCGGGCAGAGCAATACCGAGGGTAGCGGAAACAACTTTATTGGCTTTGTCGCGGGACAAAGTAACACGACCGGCACTGAAAATATTTTTTTGGGTGATCAGGCGGGTCGCTTTAACGAAATAGGAAGTTATAATCTCAGCTTAGGCGTCCAGGCTGGCTACGCCAATAAATCATCCAGCTACAACACGTTTGTGGGCAGCTCCGCTGGCTTCAAATCCACCGCCGGACCCAATACCTTTCTGGGTGGTTCGGCAGGCTACAATAATCAGACGGGCACACAAAACACGTTCGTGGGCTATGAGGCTGGCTATTTTAACACAGCTTCAGCTAACACGTTTATGGGTTATCAGGCGGGCCGTAGTACTACATCTGGCACGGCGAATGTCTTCATTGGCAGCGCGGCTGGCTATACCAACTCCACCGGTATGGGTAACTTGTTCCTGGGCCAACAAGCAGGTTACAACACTATCAGCTCATACAACCTGTTCATGGGTAACGCGTCGGGCAGTACCACCACCACTGGTCTGGGTAACACAGCTATTGGCGATGGCTCGCTCTTGCGCAATAGCTTAGGCACCCACAACGTGGCCATTGGCCGTTTTGCGGGCGTGGAGAGCCGTAACGATGAGAACGTCTTTATTGGCTTTGCCGCCGATGTGTCGCCAAACACCCCAAACCTCACTAACGCCACCGCCATTGGCGCCCGCGCCCGGGTCAGCCAGAGTAACAGTATTGTATTAGGAGCCAATGCCAACGTCGGCATCGGCAATGGAGCTCCATCAGCTAAGCTGCACATCACCACAGGTACAGCCAATACGTCTGGTTTACGCTTAGAGAATCTGACCAGCAACTCGCCGGCTAGTGCAACAAGTCAGGCCAAGTTTCTGACCGTCGATGGAGCGGGTAATGTGATTCTAGGTAGTCTGAGCGGCTCGGCTCGGGAGGGCGCAGTGGAAGCCCTCTGGCAGCGGAAAGGCTCGTTCTTGCAAAGCACCAACGGGGAATCGATCATTATCGGTCAGGGAGTGGATAAGACGCCAACGGACTATAATCTGTTTGTGAGCAAAGGTATTTTAACCGAAAAGGTGAAGGTAGCCGTTAAGAATACCTCGGATTGGAGTGATAAGGTATTCGAGAAAAGCTATCAACTCAAGAGTCTAACAGAGGTCGAACAGTACATCAACCAGTCAGGTCATTTACCCGGCGTACCCTCAGCCATTGAGGTCGTGGAAAAGGGTATTGACGTGGCTAAGATGGATGCCAAACTGCTGGAAAAGATCGAGGAACTGACCCTCTACAGTATCCAGTTGGAGAAGCAGCTTCAGGCAAATGACAAGAAGCATCAGGCCGAGATTCAGGCTAATACAGCCCGCCAGCAAACAGAGATTGATGACCTTAAGCAATTAGTCAAACTGTTGCTTAATAAAAAGTAAGAGAGGCAACGAATTAAATTTGATTCTGCAAAACGCCCGGCTATATAGACCCGGGTGTTTTTGTGAGTACATAATTCAATTTCTGACGCACAAACTGGCTTATTCGGCTCTTATACCGAGTCAACCAAGTATACCGAATAGTAAAATTACATTCAACACGAAGCGGGCTCTGCTAATAGAGAAGCGCAGGTGGTTACCTTTAATTGACTGTTCGTGTAACATAAATCATGCTTGATCGCGATTGTCTTCTAACCCTGTAAACCAACGTAGAGTATTATGAAACCAAGTATCCTTCTGTTCCTTTTGTCACTAAGTACTCCACTATTAGCTCAGCCTAATTACGTAGCCACTACTCCTGCTTCATTGACTCCGGGATTCGGAAATACGATTGTGGGTATTGATGCGGGAAATTCCGAAATAACAGGTAGAACAAACTCTCTTTTGGGGGGTAGTGCCGGAAAAAGCATTACTAGTGGATCGCAAAACACGTTTATCGGCTATGAAGCAGGCACATTAAACACTACAGGCACTCAGAACACATATGTAGGGCATCATGCCGGGCGGAGAAGCATAGGAACATTTTCCAACACGTTTATCGGCTCTTTATCAGGCGCTTATAATGTAACTGGCCAATACAATACCTTTATTGGCAGCCAGGCTGGTTTTATTAACACTGCAGGGATTAGTAATACTTTTGTTGGTTCGGGGGCGGGGCAGAACAATACAGATGGCTCAAATAATGTATTTGTTGGTTCGGGGAGTGGTGTTGCTAACACCACAGGCAATAATAATTTGTTCTTGGGGTTGAGTGCAGGTAACGCAAACGTTTCTGGTCAACTCAATGTGTATATGGGTGCCTTTGCGGGTTATAGCAATCAATCAGGATTGGGTAATATGTTTCTGGGCCAACAGGCAGGCTATTTTTCTACAGGTTCCTATAACCTCTTCATGGGCAACAGTTCTGGAAGTCGAACTACTACGGGAGATGGTAACACAGCTATTGGTGACGGTTCTTTGCTGAAGAACATAACGGGCGTCAACAACGCGGCCATTGGTCGTTATGCTGGGGTGGAAAGCTATGGAAGTGAGAACGTCTTCATTGGTTTTGCCGCTGATGTCAACCCTAATACCCCCGGCGTGACCAATGCTACCGCCATTGGAGCAAGAGCCCGTGTTAGCCAAAGTAACAGTATTGTGCTAGGAGCCAATGCTAATGTAGGTATTGGCAACGGAGCTCCATCAGCTAAGCTGCACATCACCACAGGTACAGCCAATACGTCTGGTTTACGCTTAGAGAATCTGACCAGCAACTCGCCGGCTAGTGCAACAAGTCAGGCCAAGTTTCTGACCGTCGATGGAGCGGGTAATGTGATTCTAGGTAGTCTGAGCGGCTCGGCTCGGGAGGGCGCAGTGGAAGCGCTCTGGCAGCGGAACGGAACGCTATTGCAGAGTTTAAACGGGGAGTCGGTTGTGATTGGCTCGAAGGTCGGCAAAACGCCATCGGGTTATAAACTTTTTGTGGAGGAAGGCATTCTGACTGAGAAGGTAAAGGTAGCCGTCAAGAACACCAGTGAGTGGAGTGATAAGGTATTCGATACTGGTTATCCACTGAAAAGCCTTGATGAAGTGGGTAAGTATATTCAGGCTAACAAGCATTTGCCTGGCGTACCCTCCGCCGTTGAAGTAGTGGAAAAAGGCATCGACGTGGCGAAGATGGATGCCAAGCTGCTGGAGAAGATCGAAGAACTGACCCTGTACAGCATTCTACTGGAAAAAACCGCTAAGCAGCAGCAAGCCCAGATTGACGAATTAAAGCAATTGGTGCAGCAATTAGCCAACAAGAAGTAGCTAAGTGACTTAAGGAATGAGACCAACGGCCATACTTAGTTCGCGCTCGTTTTTGTAACAGATCAATACTACTCATCTAATGCGTATATCTATACTCTTCATCGCTTTTTTGCTTTAGCAAGACGTTAGAGCGGCTACCCCAATTTTTTTTATTAGTCACATTTTACTACGCCAATAACTCATGAGAATACTTTACCGTGTTTTTTTAATCATTCTTACAACCGGCTGTTTAACTGATCGAACTGCCCTAGCCCAGTGGTCAAGCGCTACTCTCTCGCAGGCTAGGGCAAATATAGCGATCACTAACGTGGGTACTAAAGCATTTTTTGCCGGAGGGTATCTCCTCACTACCTATACATCGTCTGACCAAGTGGACATCTACGACGATTCAACAGGTCAATGGACGACCCTAAGCTCTCACAACCACGATTCCGTTTGTCAGTTGCCAGCCTGGGCAAGAAAGCCTTTTTTGCCGGAGGAGTAGCTTTGGGCAATATAACTGACCGGGTGGACATCTACGATGATTCTACGCGTTAATGGACGACCGCACAGCTCTCACGGCCCCGTTGGAGTATAACTGCCGCTGGTACGCGTGGGAAAATACTTTTTGCGGGTGGAGTGATCGAACAGTTTGCTGAGTCGAATGTCGTGGATATATACGATGTAGCAACCAACCAATGGTCAGTAACGCAGCTTCCTCGACTCAGTGGCCGAGATCTGGGAGTGACGAGTTTAGGCGATAAAATAATATTTGCTAATGGTGGCCTACTGGACATCTATGATGTTACTAGTGGCCTGTGGACAACCCAAAGTTATTCGACCTCAAGAGTAAGCGTTGCCCTTGTCACCATTGGTCAGTCGGCCTTAATTGCTGGTGGGCTGATCGGCAATGACGCTTCCAACCTTGTAGAGATATATAATACAGCCACCAATCAGTGGTCGTTAGCGCATCTCAGTCAGCCCAGATACCTTATGACCGCTACTACTGTGGGACAGATGACGTTATTTGCCGGAGGACTCACGAAAGAAGGGTCTAATGAAGTACTAAGTTCCACAGTCGATATCTACAATCAAGATACCAATCAATGGTTAACCTCGCGACTTCCTCAGGTTGATGGTGCCTTTCAGGATCTTCGCGCACCTATATCCGCTGTTCGTACAGGGAAAAAGGTGTTATTTGCCGGCGATGGCTCAAACCATGTAGACATCTATAACACTGAGTTTATAAATACTCCACCGACTACTACGGGTATTCATAATCAAACAGTTCTGATCGGTCAATCGATCAACATTGACTTAGCATCTGCTTTTAGTGATGCTCAGACGCCTAGTAGTTTAAGTCTTTCGACCAGTGGCTTACCGTTGGGCTTAGGTCTAATTAATACAACCATTACTGGCGTACCAGCCACAACGGGAACAACTTCGATAACTGTTACAGCTGCTGATCCAGGTGGTCTGTCGGTAAACACGTCGTTCAGTTTGACGGTACAAGCCTCCGGGCAAAATACATCGCTTAGTCTGCTAGTCCCCACTTACGATTGCCAAACCGGTGCGTTTAGGTTCAACACGATAGGGGGCGATGGCTCACCCATCGAGTACTACGCCGTACCGGGCATCACCGGCTGGACAACCAACCCCAACCAGTTCGTTGATGCCGAGACCCGGACAGCCGCCGATGCCCAACCCATTACGCTAAAAGCCCGTCAAAATGGCCAGGAAGTCATGCTGGTGCGGGACATTCGCGCCGTATGCCCCGTCAGTTCAGCTCCGTTTGCCATCACGGGCGTTAACACGATGAGTTGCCAAGCCATCACGGCCACCGAACGGCGACTGACATTTACGCCACAGTACCGGGGGTTAACGAGCGAGCCATTCAGCTTTTCGGTAGTCAATGAGATGTTGCCTACGAGTGCCGCCGGTCCCTATAACCTCCGCCTTTATACGGACAATCCAATAATCACCCTAAAGGCTCAGCAAGGCAATTTAGTGGCTAGCTACAGCTATAACTGGTTAGCCGTTTGCTCTAGCCCAGCCCGGTCGGGTTCTGGAGAGGTGACTACCGGACTAGCCATCAAGGTGCTGGGTAACCCTGTGACAGGTCAAACCGCCGAGGTTGAGATCAGTGGCGTAACGGATCAATCGGTACAGATTAACCTAGCCGATATGCAGGGCAAGTCAGTACACACCCAGCGGATCGAGCAAGCGGGTGCCGTCGAGCGAGTGAGCTTATCGCTGGGAGCCAGCAATGGGGTTTTACTTTTACAGGTGAGTACGCCTACCCAGTGTCAGCAGGTGAAACTGCTGCGAACGAATTAGCGCGATGGCCCTACGAGCGCTTGGACTTAATGGTCTGAGCGGTTGTAGGGGCTATCGTCTTGTCAAATCAAGTTGGATTAGTTTTTTGATAGAAAGCCGTGTTCATGTTGGATACGGCTTTTTTGTATTCGTACACGCTATCGCTAAGCAAAAACACGGGTTCATTCTTTGCTTTTGGCTATAGCTATCAGAAAGTGGGCGTAATGCTGACCAGTCTAGTACCCGCCGGTTACCGGCAGAAAGGCATCTTCGTGAATGGTCCTAGCGAGAAACTAATCAAACTAGCTGGCGTGGTAGATAAGATCAACCATTGGCACGGGCAGGATAAATTGCGACTGGCTTCGCCGATGTATAGTCCTGATTGGCTAAATGCAGCAAACGTATTTATCTAGCAGGTATACAACCCAATGGGCGGATATACTGGAGGTTAATTAGGAATAAAACCCCTTTTTATAGGCTATACGGAGAGGAATAAGTTAGCTAATTACTTAACCGGTTAGCGGGATCTACAGGGATAAGTCGGATCTTCTTTTCGAGTAAAAGGCTACAGTCAACCTCCGGATTAACATATAATTAGTGGCTGTTGCAAAAGTCTGGACCGGATTCAATACATACGAACTGTAAACCCATTTCGACCCAATGAATGATTGTTCAATGAGCTAGCCCGGAGTAGTATCTGCTTTTGCAACAGCCACTGCTTTTATCTTAACCGAGTTAGGTTAGGGTTCAGGTACATACCAGAACGGAATCGTTATCAATTCGTCATCTTCTTTTTCTCGGGGATCTTGCAGTGCCACCCGCAGCCGGTTGCGACCTAGTTTGAGATTGCCTGGCACCAACACGGTTTGCCAACCCCGTTGCTCCTGAATCCCGGTTTGGGTGAACAGCAGGTCAGGGTGGGTACAGACCGAATCGTTTACGGTGATGCGGATCAGCCGGTTAATCTGCTGGCTGCTCCAGATAGCATACTGCTGCCGACGTGCTTGCCGCGACAGCGTATCGCTCCAGGCTGGTTCGGGCGCAACCTGCTTGAGCAGCATGTCGAGCGCTTTGGGATAGGCAATGAATAAGCGCAGGTAGGGTTCCCGAATCACGTCTGACTGGATAGAAGCCCCGCTGATGAAGGCACCCTCGGGGCGCTGGTTGTCATAGGCCGTAGGTTCGACGTAGAGACTATCGACCCGGGCTGAGTAAATATGCCGGCTGTTGAGAAGCGATGTCCGCCCGTTGGTGCGCGAGATATCGTTGGCGTATTCGAAAAAAAATACCGCAAAAAACACTAAGATAAAAAGGGCTGCCGTTTGTAATAACTTGCCGGGCCGGATATTGCTGTAAAACGTGTTGGTAACATAAGAGGTATGTTTGTACATGCCCAGCATCACCAGTTGCCCTACCTTCGTAAATCGGTAGTTGAGTTGCATACCCCTGGGGGTTGCTTTTACCTTCTTCTGATTTAGCCAGAAAATGGCTACGTAGAATACGGCCACCAGCACGCCCAGCGCAATTTTGACTCCAAACCAGACGTTGGCGGATACGTTGGGTTGAACCACTAAATAGATCAGTAACCCCAGCATGTAGAGTATGGCAACTACGATCAGCAGGAACACGAACTGAAAAGCGAGAGCAAACACGATGTTGCACCGTTTGTCGAGCCAGAGAATATAGCGATCCAGTGGGCCAAGCTCGTTGGCCAGGCGTTGCTGGGCATAAGGTGTAGAGAAGGGAATACGGTCGTAGTGGATTCCCGACGGAAAAACGGCCAGGAGCCCGACCAGACCCACCCAAAAAGCCCGCATCACAAAATTGGCCAGAAAAGCCGCAAACAAGACGTGACAAGTGGCCCGCATCAGGCTGTAGGCCAGCGAGGGTAACATGGCCGCTACGCCCTCGGTGTGGGTCATGTAATTATAGCGGAGGTAGCTAAAGGCCGACTCCAGCAGATCGGGCAATTGCAGAATGGCAAACATGGCGACCCCGGAGATGGCTAATTCGAGGTTCCAGCTCTGGGTGGTTAATTCCCGAAGTTTGTCTTTCTCGTCAGGTGTCAGTTGGGAAGCGGGCGGTGGGTTGTTATCAGACATGAATGATTGTGTATGCTACTGGTTATACTCTAAGTTGCCTAATCAGTGATAAGTCAACCTAGCCCAGTAAATATACTACTCCAAATGACACTGTGACGCTTCTGAACCGTGCAAACGGTTCAACTATGGTAGCACATAAAGCTGCAACTAAAGAGAGAAAACTTGCTCACTAAACCACTACAACTCATTTAATGAGCCGTATCACCTGGGTAGCCTGGAACTCACAACCCATTGCCGTACGAAACTCCGCCCGGTTCAACTCGTCCGCAATCTGGTTGTGATTTTACCACTCTTGTGTATCATGGTGACCATTGATGAGGTCCGGCGGTTGTTCTTGCCTGACTCTACTTCGGCGTATTCAGCTATGATAACCCCTTCACGTAGGTTTCTAAAATCTATTTGCCTTGCGTAAATTGTTGCTGAACAGTTTTAGCAAATAAGGTCATATCAGACTTTCGGTATTGACTCAATGCACGAGCGCCTGATGGCGGAATAAACTCTCGATTTACCCGCTGGCAAGTGGCCCACAAGTCGGGATTTAATTTAATCTTGTAGGAACGGATGGGGGTATCTGCACCAAACCACAGACAACTGATATTCTTGACGGTTGCTTTCATTACGTATTCTATGGTTACAATCCTGGTATTGGATAACTTCCAATTCCAATGTATATAGGTCCATTTACCGCCATATGTTTTGAAAATGACTGAATGGTACATAAATGCCGCTTAGTCAATGAATTAAACGCTGATTCATGGGATGTTTTGGTTAACAGGGAACGTGTGAAATAGATCCTACTTGTGAAATACTAGTGCCCTGAGCCCATTTGGTGAGCCAGTTTTGACTGGAAGTTAAGCTACCAGTGAGGTCCCCCCAATTATCGGACCGCTCAAGGATTGAGGATCGGACGTTCATTTGTTCTTTTTTCACTGCTCTTTCCGACCTCATTTGGCACCGTCCGCGGCTGCGGTCAGCCCACCAAGTGAACTGTGAGGTCGAAATGAATTGTATTCTTCTCGCCAGCACTCAATCTTTTCCCTAGCATCTTCCAAAGACAAGAACCACCGGGCCGCCGGAGCGGTGTGCATTCAGACATTCATCTCTGAAACTGCCATTGAATGACCGCACTGGCGGCCCAGTCGATAAATGGGTTATCGGTGGGTTTGCCCGGCCGTGAAAAGTCCAGTGTTACCCGGTTGTCATACGCCCATAGATCTAATGTTTTCGAGATAAACTCGCTGCCATTATCTACTTGAATGCGCGCTGGTACCGATAAATTTACTATTTTTAATTGATTCATCACGGCTACTACGTCTTCTCCTTTCAACGACTGACCGACGTGAATAGCCACGCATTGGCGGCTATAATTATCCACTATAGTTAAGGCTCGGATTTTCCGCCCATCGAAGAGCTGATCCGCTACGAAGTCCATGCCGCTACGGCGGACCGCTCCAGCATTGATCAATACTAGAGAGTTCAGGTCGGTCTAATCGGTGAGCCGCTGATCGCTTGCGTCGAGGCCGTTTACTACGCAGATTAAGCCCCTCCAGACGATACAAACGGTGTATTCGCTTGTGATTGTCTCGCCAGCCCTCCCGCCTAAGCAGGGTGAAAATACGCTGACATCCGTACCGGACTCGGGTTTCGGCAATCTCTCGAATCCGCCTTCTGATCGCTGAATCATCTCGTGATTTTGCTTTATAAAACCAAGTCGACCGTCTTAACAAGATAACCTCACAGGCTCGTCGATTGGAGATTCGGTAGTCGTTCATCAAGCTTTGGGCCAGCCCTCTACGCTGAGCTGGCCTTAGAGCTTTTTTTTGATTACTTCCTGAAGCATCTGTTTATCTAAACTCAAATCCGCGACTAGCTGCTTTAATTGCTGGTTCTCTTCTTCAAGTTGGCGAAGCCGTCGAAGCTCAGGAACACCCAAACCACCATACTTCTTACGCTCCGGCGCCCCGGTTCCAATTGTAGAACGTGGCCTCACTGATACCCATCTTGCGACACACCTCAGCAACAACGGTTCCAGTGTCAGCCTGGCGAAGAGCAAAAACGATGGCTCGGGCCACCCCGTTGTACTTCGGTGAATTTGGTCTTTTTCATAAGCGATTATTTGATTGTTTAAGGTATCAAAAATCACCCGAACTCTCTACTTTAGATCGGTCCAGTTTAATGGGAAGAGGTCAGTTACGTCAAACACCTGAAGGAACCTACGCGGTGTGAATGATAGCCTGACAAGTATAGGCTCTATCAGAATACCTTTCGTAACTAGAGCGGCAAAGTGTCTGATTTAACCCAACGAAAACTATGTTGACCTTTTATACCCTGTTACGATGGGCAGGGCTAGTATTATTGGCCCTATCAGCATTTTCATGTTTGGATCATCAGCTACCGCCTGACGAAGCTGATACCGCTGAAACAGTGTACGTAGGCAGTGGGGACGGAAAACTTTACGCAATCAATGCCGTAACAGCAGCTACGAACTGGACTCTGCTAACGGGGGGGGCTGTCTCCTCCAGCCCTACGGTCGTTGACAAGGTTGTTTTTGTCGGCAGTAGTGATAAAAATCTGTACGCCGTTAATGCACAGACCGGCGCAAAAAAATGGTCATTTCAAACGGGCGGTCCCGTTTTTTCCAGTCCAACTGTGGTCAATGGAACCGTGTACGTAGGCAGTGAGGATAATAACGTTTACGCGATCGACGCCCTGTCTGGCCTGAAAAAATGGAGTTTTGCGACGGCCAATATCGTTCAGTCAAGCCCTACCGTAGTCAACGGGATCGTCTACGTGGGAAGTAATGACGGCAGGATGTATGCTCTCAATGCGACAACCGGCATCAAAGTATGGGAGTTGAATAGGGGGCTCATCATTGCCTCGAGTCCTGCGGTGGCTAATGGGCTCGTTTATGTTACCGATGTTGGGGGCAGTCTGCTAGCCGTTGACGCGGCAACGGGGTTGTTGAAATGGGCAACCCCACGGGATGCCGTTATCGGCGCAACCGGGCGACTCTTTTTCTCATCAAGTCCCACGGTGGTTGGTGATAATGTATACTTTAGCAGTGGCGGGGGCAGTTTAAACGCAGTCAACGCCATAACCGGCACGTCGATATGGAATTTTCGACTGAGCTATGGAGCGGCTGTCAGCCCTGCCGTCAGTGAGGGGAAAGTGTATATTCATAATTATGATTTGTACGCTGTGGATGCTACCACAGGCGTTAGGGTATGGTCCGTAGACGGTTCCTTACGATTTGGAGGGCAGGGGCCGGTTGTCGTCAATGATATTGTGTACGTGGGAGGAAGCCAGCTACACGCCCTGAACGCAACGACTGGGGCCAAACTATGGGATGCGGCTACCGGCTCTATTTCAGGGTCGGCCTGCGTTGTTACCCGAAAAGGAGCTGTTTACCACCCTAGCATTAGCGGAGATCAGCAATAGACTAGCGTGTTGTGCCTAAGTAGGTACTTCATAGAGCCTTCCTTTTTAGTAGTCGAGCGCGGCCCGCTGTGCGTCGGTGAGTTGAAAAATCCCGAACTCAGGAAACAGGGGTAGTTGCCCGCCCTTCGTCTGGTTGAATCGCTCTATTCGTCGTCGGAGGTTGTTGCGCTCATTGCTCTCTTTGTTCCTGACGTTGTGAGCGGCCCGACTGTACAAATCTTCTTTTGAGCCTTTGGCATACTGCCGGTGCTGTCGTTCGAGCGTCAGCAACAGGTCGTCGTTGGTGCGTAGCATTGCCGCCGATACAAACCGTTGGCCCGGTTTTGGGTCCTTTATCAATACACCCGTTACTGGACATATAATCGGCTCCGGTTGGGGGGTTAATTGTTGTATCTATCGTGTCAGGTTGTAACACTGAATACAAGGGGTCAATAATGGACATTGCGCCCGTTAATCCATTAGTAGGCAAGTCGGTTAAAAGTGGACATTTTTCAGGTGCTGGCTGTGGAGATTCTTGGTTATTGTCTTGATCTGGCAAAGTAGCTACAAAGTCAGGTTTTGTCAGGTCGCACCACGTTGCCCGGTGGTCATCTATCTGGGTTAGCAGTTGATCGGTGACACGGGTTAACCGTTGCCATGTATAACTAATTAGCGCGGTTGTTTGCACCTGCCAGTTGTTGCCCTGCTGGTGTCGGTCAATCAATGCCCGGTATTGTTGTTCCGTTCGTTGTCGTTGTTTCCACAGCCGCGCCCGGTCAGCGGTGGGGAGATCATCAGGTAATTGCCAATAGCGAGTATTGCGCCCATTCTGGTAAATCTCGCGTTCGCGGGGTGTCAGGTTGCCCGCGTTTATCGTTGGATCGTCAAACAGTATCTTGCTGAAGGTATCGACCAACAACGCCCCCAACGCTCTGTAGTTCGCTACTTTTAGCAGATCGGCTAGGGTGTTAAGATAGACTCCTGTTTTGTCGAAGTAAATCATCTTGGCAACCTTGATTTCAAATCGTAGCAGGTTTTTATCTAATCCCCGCTGTTTACCCTTATCATACAACTTTATCGTAAACCGTTGGAACCGGCATTCACAATAAGGTGTCTGGCTGCGCGTATCACGAGAAAATGGTTTGCTCTTGTAGCTGACAAGGTTTTGCAATAGCTGAGCAACCGGAAAAGGCAAGACCACGTTTACCCCAAATTCAATTGTGTTGATTTTTAAAGTAAAAGGGTCAATGCCGTAGTGTGATACCAACTGATCAAGTGTCATTAGTAGATCGGTTGCAGTGAATTGATCGGCGTTGTGTTCGCCAAAGTTGTAAAACTTATGCAAACTGCCTTTTACCTCAACCCGTTGTCCTGCGCCCGTTCGTCGGGGTACGAGCCGAAAGGTCAGTTTACGCCCTTGTATCAATTGCATCGGATTACTTATTGAAACAACGAACAGGGTTCCTAACTGATTGGCTAGCACATCAATTGTCACTGGTTTACCTGTTTTATTGTCAAAGATTCTATTTGACTTTGCGAGCACCCAAACCAATTCTGCCAAATCCGTCTTGTCGCCCCTGTTATCTCTCCACCGGAGTTTTATGTCTGGCTCTACACTCTGTGTATTTTGAATTCCAGTGAGAGTTGGTTGTGATTGTGTCGTAGAAGTTTCAACTGCTGTTGTCACACTATCTGATAGAGGAGTACTTTGGGGTGATTCCTCCTTAGGGATATACGAAATGAGAGTGGGAAATTTATGCGGGTGTTATTGAACTGTCCATAATTGATTGGCTAGGTTTGCAATTTCTTCACATTCGTTATTAAACTCATAACATCCACTAACTTTTTAAACTTTGAGTTTTGGTAGATCGTGTTTTCGTGCAATCCATCAATGTGTGATTGCTTCAGCATCACTTTGAGGTCTTTTAACAGCGTACCTACGTAGTTGAGGGTTAGGCCCTTATTTGTGAGCCAAAGTTTAAAGGCATCATAGTAAGGCATACTATAAACGTCATACTCAGTGGAGTTCCCGGTTTCAGTCTGGTATCGGTCGAGCACGCGTTTAAGTTTCATGTATCCTGCCAATGTATGAGCCGCGTGTTTAGTCTCTTTGGCGGTCAATCTATTGCCCGCCTGTGATTCATCTACAAACCGTACTATATAGTTTGTGAATGACTCTTTAGCGTCTTCACTGGTAAGATTGGTTTTTTCCTCCCTTCCTAGCTCCCGGTCGAGATGTAATTTGATAAGATCGTTTATGATGGGGACCTCTGCCAATTATAGGCGGTTGGGTACGGCGCGTAGTGCAGACCGTTGGCGGTCGAGGTGAGCGTTGATTGTTTCGTTGGCTCGCTGCAATACCTTGTTCTTGGTGTTAGTACGAGCGCGGCCATATTCAGCATCCCAAAGGTCAGGCAAAATACGTTGTCCGGTTGAGTTTTTGAACCGGGTGTATTGATAGCGATAAACGAGGTAAATAAGGATTGGCGCGGTAGCGCGGGGGTCTTTCAGCAGGCATTTTACCACCTTATCGGTGATAGTTCGTATTGTTCTTAACTGGTTTGGTCAATACCAATTAACGAACAAAATCAATACGGGGGACGAATAAACCTTACAAAACCGTATTAATATCAATAAGGCTGTATAAAGAAAAAAGGCTAATCCGTTAATTTTGAGTGAAAACACTCGAAAACGAATTAGCTTAAGTATGTTTTGTGAGCCTCCTATAGGACTTGAACCTACGACCCCTTCATTACGAATGAAGTGCTCTACCAACTGAGCTAAGGAGGCTTATAATCGCTGTTCGGCAGCGTTTACGTGTGCAAATATAACAGAGTTGAATGTAAGAACGCAAGTATCCGTTCTATTTTTGGTAAATTTGCACTATGATTTCCATTACAAACCTCTCGTACTATCTTGGTAGCCGGGCTCTTTATGAAAATGCCTCGCTACACATTAAGCCTAATCAGAAAATTGGTCTGATCGGTCTTAATGGAACTGGCAAGTCCACGTTATTGCGCATCATCTATGGGGAATACCAGCCCGACGGCGGTATCATCTCCAAGGCCGGTGATGTGTCGATCGGTTTTCTGAACCAGGATTTGTTGTCCTATCAGACCGAGGACTCGATTCTGTCGGTAGCGATGCAGGCTTTTGCGCGTCAGAACGAACTGCAAAAACAGATCGACGCGCTGCTCCATGAAATGGAAACGAACTACCGGGATGAACTGGTCGACAAGCTGGGTAAAGTACAGGAAGAGTTCGATGCGCTCGATGGCTATACAATTCAGTCCAGAGCGGAAGAAATTCTGGAAGGTCTTGGCTTCTCGACCGACGATTTGCAGAAACCATTGAAACTGTTTTCCGGGGGCTGGCGGATGCGGGTTATGCTCGCTAAACTGCTGTTGCAAAAGCCATCGCTGCTCATGCTCGATGAGCCAACCAACCACCTGGACTTACCGTCGATTCAATGGGTTGAAAAATACGTTCAGAACTACGAAGGTGCCGTTATTGTGGTTTCCCACGATCGCGAATTTATTGATAACGTAGTCGATACGATTGTTGAGGTGTCGGGCGCTAAATTGAATTACTACGCGGGTGACTATTCCTATTATATGGAGGAAAAGGCACTGCGTAATGAGATTCAGAAGGGCGCATTCGAAAACCAGCAGGCAAAAATCCGGCAGACAGAACGCTTTATCGAACGATTCAAGGCAAAGGCTTCGAAGGCCAAACAGGCACAGAGCCGGGTCAAGCAACTCGAACGAATGGAGCTTGTTGACGATGTGATCGATAGCAATGCCCGCGTCAATTTCAAGTTTAACTTCTCGCAGCAACCGGGTCGGCATATTCTGCATTTAGACGATATTTCGAAGGCTTACGGCGAAAAACGGATACTGACCCGCTCCACTGCCCGGCTCGAACGGGGCGATAAAGTGGCCCTGATTGGCGCTAATGGACGCGGTAAATCGACACTGTTGCGTATCATTTCGGGGTCGGAACCTATTGATGGTGATCGACTGCTGGGCTACAACGTGTCATTTAGCTTCTATGCCCAGCACCAGCTTGAGTCGCTTCGGGTTGAGGACTCGATGCTCGACGAACTCAAACAGGCCAACCCAACGAAATCGGATGGCGAACTGCGGGGGGTGCTCGGCTGCTTCCTGTTTTCGGGCGACGATGTGTTCAAGAAAATAAAAGTGCTGTCGGGGGGGGAGAAGTCCCGCGTGGCGCTCGCGAAGGTGTTGCTGTCACAGGCGAACTTCCTGCTGCTTGACGAGCCGACCAACCACCTGGACATGCAATCGGTCAATATTCTGATTCAGGCGTTGCAGCAGTATGAAGGCACGTATGTGGTTGTGTCCCACGACCGGTATTTCGTGTCGCAGATCGCCAACAAGATCTGGTACATTGAAGATGAGCAGATCAAAGAATACCCCGGCACGTACGACGAGTACGAGTGGTGGCAGGAAGAGCGTAAAGCGCAGGGGTATGTTCCGTCTAAACAACCCGCCGATAATTCAAAAACACTGCCCGTACCCAGTCCGGCCCCAGCTACGAACGGCCATGCGCAACACGGAAACGGGAAGCCGGCTACGAATGGTCGGGCATCGGACGAGGAACGGAAAGAGTGGCACAAGACCCTTAAGAACCTGAACCGTCAGGCGCAGGAGTCGGAAACTAAAATTGGTCAGTTGGAAGAGCGCAAGAAATGGCTTGAAACTGAACTCGCTAACCCAGCTACCTATGGTGATGATAAATTGATGCAAGCCAAAAACGATGAATACCGGCACGTAACGGCGCAAATCAATCAGCTACAGGATGAGTGGGAAACCGCCATGCTCGAGGCTGAAGAATGGGAGAAGAAGCTGGCGTAAGCCGAATCATTCATCGATCAGGTAAGAAGCCGGAGGGATAGACCCTTCGGCTTTTGCTTTCGTAGCCAGTCACCATCGCCGAGCCACCAGTCAGGTCATAGAGAATGATCACAATGGCCTGAATAAGGCGGGTTATTTCCGTTGATTGACTTGCCTCTTACCGGTCAATCAGTTGCGGATCTGTATGGTAAATTTTATGGTACAAGTAAAATATATTTATGTTTTATTTGTACTGTTATGGGGGAGTATAAAAAGGGTAGGGGAGCGCAGGTCAATACCGCTAATTCGTTTGCAAATTATCAGTATGAACTGGATAACGAACAGGAATCGTATGGCGATGATTTGCCTAAACCATCGCTGAAAACACAGTTTTTTGACGAAACGTCCAAGCAGATTATCAGTCGCACGACTAGTCCGGATGTTGGCTTTACGGCTTCGGTTAATCCTTATCAGGGATGTGAACACGGCTGCATTTACTGCTACGCCCGACCGTCACACGAGTACTGGGGCTTTTCGGCGGGGCTGGATTTTGAAAGCAAAATCATGGTGAAGAAGAATGCGCCCATGCTGCTTGACCGGCAATTTCAGGCACGTTCGTATAAGCCGGAAGTCATTCATTTCTCGGGTAATACGGATTGCTATCAACCCGCCGAGCGTACGTACCAGCTCACTCGCCGTATGCTTCAACTCTGCCTGCATTACCGAAATCCAGTTTCGATCATTACCAAGAACGCGCTCATTCTTCGCGATCTGGACATTCTGAAGTCACTCGCCGAACTGAATCTGGTTAGCGTAGCTATATCGATAACAACGCTGAACGAAGACTTGCGCCTGTTGATGGAGCCGCGTACCGTTACGGCTACCCAGCGACTGCGCACCATTCACACGCTGCACGAATCGGGTATACCGGTAGGCGTTATGACGGCACCCATCATTCCTGGCCTGAACGATCACGAAATACCCAAGCTTGTGGAACAGGCCGCTGAACAGGGTGCCTGTTGGGCGGCTTATACGATCGTCCGGCTCAATGGGGCCCTTGGGCCGTTGTTTACCGATTGGCTCAGACAGGCTTTTCCAGACCGTGCCGATCGTATCCTCCATCAGATCGCTGATTGTCATGGAGGACAGCTCAACGATTCCCGGTTTGAGACGCGTATGACCGGTGAAGGTCAGTTTGCCCGGCACATTGCCCAGCTACACCGTATTTCCTGTCAAAAATACCTCGCCGGACGCCAGCCACCCCAACTGACCACTGCTCTGTTTCGCCCTGCCGGACAGATCGGCTTGTTTGAATGATAACGTATTTTACTCATTAATTGAGCTCCTGGTCACTTCAACGAAGCAACCTGCTCCTCATACCGCTTCGTGTCCAATTTAGCTTTACGGGCTATGTCAACGCCCTTTTGAGCCGCAGCGAGCGCTTCGGTTTTCTGACCCATCTTCTGATAAGCCAATGCCAACTCGTAATACAGATCAGCTACCTGTTTGGTATTTTGCTGGCCTGGTTCGATGAGCTTGAGTCCATCGGCTGCCCAGATCGGCATGGATGACAGATACGTGTTATCAGTCGCTTTCTCGTTAAAATAGTGCATCAGATAAGCGTAGTCGGGGAGTTTCAGGGTTGGTATCTGTTGGCGGTACTCGTTGAAGCGTTCAACAGCGGCCGTGGTGTTCCGGGCTCGTAAGTGAGCGTCCAGTTCTTTCAGTAATGTTCGGGGAGCAGCTTCGTTGGCCGGTACGCCCAGGGCAACCATGTACTCCCGCATCTGTACAACCTTAGCCGCCGGGTAGGTATCGCCCTTGGGGCCATATAACGTTTTGAAGATGATGCCTTCACCCGCTTCTTTCACGTCTTTCGCCTGATACTTCGCCGAAAACTCGTTGAGATGCGTAAAGAAGTAGGTCGCCAGCGGACTATCGATGTCGTCGGTGAGCCGTTGCAGAACGTAAAAACCAATCAGACTGGTTCTATCCTGCGGGAGTACCAGCAGCGTGTTCAGGGCGTCGGTGATCTGGTGCAGCTGAGCGGTGTCTTTTATCGTTTTGCAGTGTTTGGCAAAATCGATCAGAAAATTCAGGTTACGTTCACCCGCCTGAAAACGGGCTGCGTAGCCTGCTGTTCGTTGCTGCGGATTCAGCGCTGTACGACCGAGTTGAATGACCTGATCGATGAATTCCTGTTTGTTCGTACGTTCGGAAGGGGTCGCCAGATGAATCACGTTGCCACCCGAATCGAGGAATAGCAGAACGGGAAATTCAAGGTAAGCGATACCCTTCGTGTTTTGTAAGGTTTTGGATTCCTGCGAGTTGGCTTCCGTTTTCCAGCTGATAAAGTTAGCGTTGTAGAAATTTCCCACTGGCGTCTCGTTGAGAATAGGAGCCAAGGCTTCACAGTGGGGGCAACCGGTCAGGTAGACTTCGATAAACAACGGCTTACGAGCCGTTTTAGCGGCTGCAATTGCCTGCTGGAGGCTCCCTGTTAGAAAATGAACGCCAGTCGTCGATCCCTGTTTGGTAGTTTGACCATGAGCAATGCCAACGCTAATCCACGTTAGTAGAAAGCTGATCCCGATCGATCGGCGAAGTTGTTGTACCAGATAGTGCATGAATACGAATGTAAAAAGAGAACGGAGCACGTCGGTTGAGTAGGCCGGTTAAGACTAGCCACAGAAAAAGATCAGTGCAAAAGTGATGCCTTGCGTTAACCAGCACAGGCTTATATATAGGTATAAATTTATATTTTCTAGTCAATTTTCAAGAAAATTGCGCTGTTCTTTCTAAATTTATAGTTGATCAGATTTTGCTGTCCCGCTATGGAAACGAACGGCTCAGGTGAGCAATCAAACAAAACGATTATTCATTATTTCTATGAGTGGGAGCGGCTACAGCCTTATAAACTCTTTCTGTGTCAACCCATTGGCGATAGCTTTGTCGATATAACTTGGGGCGAAGCCGGTCGGCAGATACGGATCATGGCAACTTACCTGAATTCGTTGGGCTTGCCGCCGAAGAGTACCATTGGACTCGTTTCCAAAAACTGCGCACACTGGCTTATTGCCGATCTGGCGATCCTGATAAGCGACCACGTATCGGTGCCGTTCTACCCGACACTTACGGGGCCGCAGCTAAGACAGGTGCTTGAGCATAGTGAGTGCAGCGTTCTGTTTGTCGGGAAGCTGGATGACTGGACGTCGCTAAAAACGGGCATTCCCGACGAGGTACACAAAATAGCCTTTCCATCGTATTCATCCGCTGTCCCAGCCATAACCGACCAGGCCATTCAATGGGATGAGATCATGGCTACGTATGAGCCGATGAGCGGTAATCCACTGCCGAAACCAGCCGATTTATTCACAATCGTTTACACCTCCGGTACAACAGGCAAGCCGAAAGGTGTCATGCTTTCGTACGATGCAATGGCTCAGGCTCTGGAAAAAACGCGTCAGCAAATGGTTTCTGATCTTCCCGAGACAAGGTTCTTTTCGTATCTGCCTCTGTGCCATATCGCGGAACGGAACATCGTGGAAGCCATCGGCATTGCTACCGGCGGAACGATTTACTTCGCGGAGTCACTCGACACATTCGCCAAAAATCTGGCTAGCGCCCGCCCGACTCATTTTCTGGCCGTTCCCCGCATCTGGACGCGTTTCCAGCTGGGAATTCTGGCAAAAATACCACAGAAAAAACTAGACTGGCTGTTACGGATGCCTATTCTGTCGGGTATCGTTACGCGAAAAATACGGCAGGGACTGGGTCTCGATGATGCGAAGTTGATTCTGACCGGGGCGGCCCCTATGCCGATTTCGCTACTGCTCTGGTTCAGGCGATTGGGTATCCGTATTCAGGAAGCGTACGGAATGACCGAAAACCTGGGCGCGGTGTCGATGATGCCCGCAGATCAGGTGAAAGACGGAACCGTTGGCCGCGTGAATGAGGGCATGGCCGTACGAACCGATCCCATAACGGGTGAGATCATGACGCGTTCCCGCTGGAACATGGTTGGCTATTATCGGGAACCCGCCCTGACGGCGGCAACGCTGAAGGATGGCTGGCTCTACACGGGCGACGTTGGCGAACTGGACAGCGACGGTTTTCTGCGCATCACGGGTCGCGTTAAAGAAATGTACAAAAGTCCGAAGGGTGAGTACATTGCCCCGGCGCAACTCGAATTCGGGTTTGCCGATAATAACCACATTGAGCAGATCTGCGTCACGGGCCAGCAGTTGCCCCAACCCATCGCACTTGTCGTGCTGTCCGAAGCGGCCCGGAAAAATGATCGGCCAACGATTACGCTGAGCCTGGAAAAAACGCTGAAAGGGCTGAATCAGCGGGTTCATACCTACGAACGGGTCAAAAAACTCATCGTGGTGAAGGAACCCTGGACGGTTGAAAACAACCGGATGACGCCCACCATGAAAATGAAGCGCAACAGCATAGACGATCATTATGGCAACCAGTATGAACCCTGGTTCAGTCGGGAAGAGGTCGTTGTCTGGGAGGAGTAACCTGCATCTGGCCCGGTTCTGACGAAACAAAGCCTATGGCTGCCGACGTTGGCTTTTTTATGAATTCGTCGGCCATCCAATCGAATCGCTTCCTGAATAATGCCGTACTTTGGGGAAACTGCTGGTTTATTGTTCGCTCTATGCGCCACATCGTTATACTGGGTAATGGCATTTCCGGGATTACGGCTGCCCGTGAGATCCGCAAGCAGTGCGATGATCAAATTACGGTCGTCTCCGCCGAAACGGACCATTTTTTCTCGCGAACGGCCCTGATGTATGTGTACATGGGGCATCTGGAATTCCATCACACAAAACCGTATGAGGATTGGTTCTGGGCCAAAAACCGGATCGAACTGGTTCGGGCGGAGGTGACGGGTATGGACGTTGACGCAAAACATATTCAGTATGCCGATGGTCAGCGGCTTTCGTACGATGTGCTGATTCTGGCCGTCGGATCGAAGCCTAATTTTTTCGACTGGCCGGGTCAGAATCTGCGGGGTGTGCAGGGGCTCTACGGAAAACCCGACCTCGACCGGATGGAAGCCGATACGAAAGGAATTCAACAGGCGGTGGTTGTGGGGGGCGGGCTGATTGGTATTGAACTGTGTGAAATGCTGCGTTCACGGGGTATACAGGTTACGTTTCTGGTGCGGGAAGACCGGTTCTGGAAGAGCGTATTGCCCACCGATGAGTCAGCCCTGGTGACCCGGCACATCAAGCAGCACCATATCAATATCCGTATCGATACGGAACTGGCCGAAATCATTGGCGATGGTGCCGGTCGGGTTAGTGCCGTTGTCACAAAAGCTGGGGAAGAAATTCCGGCCCAGTTTGTGGGCGTAGCCGTTGGGGTTAGTCCTAACGTTGATTTTTTGAAAAACACGCCGTTGCAGATCGATCGGGGTATTCTGGTCAATGCGTATCTGGAAACGAACCTGCCCGACGTGTACGCTATTGGCGACTGTGTGCAACACCGAACCCCACCCGATGGCCGAAAACCGGTGGAGCAGATCTGGTATACCGGTCGCCAGATGGGCGAAACTGTTGCCAGAACGATCGTTGGTAAACCGACCACTTATCAGCCGGGTGTTTTCTTCAATTCAGCAAAATTCTTCGACATCGAGTATCAGACGTATGGCCATGTGCCTGCCCGGCCTCCGGAAGACGAACAATCATTCTACTGGGAACATCCGAAAGGAACCATTGCTCTACGGATCAATTACCGACGGCGTGACCAGACCGTTGTTGGCGTAAATTCATTCGGCATCCGGCAGCGACAGGACGTTTGGCAGCAGTGGATTTTGGATGGCAAATCAATCCAGTACGTACTGGAACATCTGCCGCAGGCAAATTTCGACCCCGAGTTTTCCAAACAGTACGAGTCGCTGATCATTGCACAGTTCAATGCCGAAAATCCGGAACATAAATTTCGTATTAAGGCAAAGAGAGGGCTGTTTAGTTTGTTTAGGGGTTGATTGGTAGTGATTTTGGGAGGTATTCTCTATATTAGCCATATCTTCTATATTCACCTGAAAACTTCTTTCTGCAATGACTCAATCGCGTAGACACTTCATGCGGCAGCTCAGTGCGGCAGCAGCCGGTCCCCTGGTCTTGCCCGACTGGACGGAAACAAACGCGCTGGACCACGTAAAGCAGTCTCCTGCCAACCTGAAATCACCGCAGGAGTGGGCGCAGGATGAAGATTTCTGGGCGTGGGTCAAAACGGAATTTACCGTGTCGCCTAATGTGCTGAACCTGAATAACGGGGGTGTGAGTCCACAGCCAAAATCGGTACAGGATGCCCACATTCGATTTTATCAGTATGCGAACGAAGCACCGTCATACTACATGTGGCGGGTTCTGGATCAGGGACGCGAAGCACTGCGGTCGAAGCTGGCTGACCTTTCGGGCTGCCTGCCCGACGAACTGGCCATCAACCGGAACGCGACGGAAGGACTGAACACGGTCATTTTCGGGCTGAATCTCAAAGCCGGTGATGAGGTCGTATTGACCAAACAGGACTATCCGAACATGATCAACGCCTGGAAACAGCGCGAAAAACGCGATGGCATCAAACTGGTCTGGCTTAATCTAGACCTGCCTTCCGAGAACGAAGACGAACTCGTTGCCAGATACGTGAAGGCTTTTACGCCCCGGACAAAGGTGGTTCACGTGACGCACATCATCAACTGGGTCGGTCAGATCATGCCCGTTCGTAAGGTTGCCGATGCAGCCCACGCCAAAGGCATCGAAGTTATCTGCGACGGCGCGCATTCGTACGCTCACCTCGACTATAAAATTCCCGATCTCGGTTGCGATTATTACGCCACCAGTCTGCATAAATGGCTCTGTGCACCGTTTGGCAGCGGGATGCTGTACATCAAAAAAGATAAGATCAAAAACGTGTGGGCCCTGCTGTCGAATACCGAACCCGACGGTACAGACATCCGAAAATTCGAATCACTGGGAACCCGGTCGTTTGCGTCTGAAATGGCCATCGGTACTGCCGTTGATTTTCACCAGGCTATCGGATCGGCGCGCAAGCACGCCCGGCTGCATTTTCTCAAAAACTATTGGGCCGAACGGGTTCGTGAACTGCCGGGTGTTCATGTACATACGTCACTTAAGCCTGAATGGGCGGGGGCTATCGCGCTGTTCTCCATCGATGGGATGAAAACAACGGAGGTTGATGGTCAGCTGTTTGGCAGCCATAAAATTCACGCGGTAGGTATCGACTGGGAAAATATTCACGGTGTTCGGGTCACTCCCCACGTATACACGAGCCTTAAGGACCTCGACCGGCTGGTGGCGGCTATCGCCGGTATGGCCGCTAAACAGAAGAAAAGTTAACGAGTTGGTCGCTTGTGGATTACTCATTATCCACTGTCAGCCACGCGATATGGCCACATCCGACAGGCCCTGGGCCAATAGGGAACGTGACGCTGTACTCGTTGCTGCGTTTATTGATACGGTGTGCTGTATACGTTCAACAATCGGATACCTGTGAACAGCCCGGTGCCACTCGTTCGCTTTAGTCGAGCTGCGCCATGCCTCTTGTTTTCCGGTACGGTGTTTTGAAAAAATCCCCGACAACCTGATTGAATATATCTTTGTAACGAACGAGTGTCGAGTGGCCGGAATTAGGCAAAATCCACAGGTACGAGTTCGGAATGGCTTCGGCAATCAGCATCGTGTGTTTGGGCAGAATTACGTCATGATCACCCCCAATGACCAGCGTAGGGCATTTCACGTTCGTCAAGTCTGCGGTCGAAATATGGGGATGGAAGGCCATCAGGTTCAGCAACTTCTTCTGGGCCTTTACCGCCGGTGTCTGTGTAACCTTGGCGAGACTGTCATTCGTGGATACGATCCAATTGACGAGACTCGGTTCAAGAGCCGTCGTGTCGGGCCATAGATTAGCACCCGTGATGGCGAGTTTCTTTACTTTTTCAGGATGGCGCATGGCCAGTAACAAGCCATTGATGCCGCCATCACTCCAGCCAACTACGTAACACGAGTCCAGATGAAGCTGATCCAGCAAGGCATTGACGTCGTCGGCCATCATCTCGTAGGTAAGTGAGTCGCTCGTGTCCGTTGATTTTCCCTGCGCCCGGCTATCAACGGCAATCACGTTGTAGTTCCTCGCAAAATGGGGAATCTGATTGCTGAAATCACGGATCGAACCGCCATTGCCGTGGATGAAGAGCAACGGCTTACCCGCGCCATATACTTCGTAATACAGTTTGAAACCCCTCACATTGGCATACTTCCCAACCTTGGCGTTGCTGCCGTATGCGGTGGAACGAGTAGACGTAATGGGTAACGTCGGTTGGCCCAAAGCCGATAACGCCGGCAGGAATGCAACCAGAACCAGTAGTAGCGTTTTTATTGGATTCATTGTTTGGGCTAGTTAGCGGTAAAGATATTATAAGGCAGGTATTCACGGGATTGTGGGTATTTCATACGCCGAATCTTCAAGATACGGCGTATGAAATACCCACAATCCCGCGCGCTAATCGAGGCCTGGTCTCAGTTAGCTTAATTAGCTTAGGTCCGTCGCAGGGTGTGAATGGCTTTTACCCATTCAGTATGCTGACAGCGCGGACACGTATGGTGCCGATCGCCAATCGACTCCACCAACCCGCAGGTGGTGCAGGCGTATTGCCCCGCCTGAGGGACTAGATCACTTTTCTTGTGGTAGAGTTTGGGTAAAATGGGTAACCCTGGCTTGACCTCCTCATCCGCATAGTAGAAAAAGCTCACAGAGCCATTGGTTTCCAGTAAAGCCGTTTGTACCTGGCCTACATGCTCGATGTTCTGCTGCCGCATCTCGGAAAAAAACTCATCTTTGGCATACGTCTGCTCACTGGCCTCGATCAGTACAAACTGGCCCTCCTCGATGATGTAGGTGGGATCGCCCTCCAGTATACTCTCGAACCGTTCGCTACGGGAGGCTAACCAGGTTATAAGCCGGTAAAATCCTAAAATGGTGACGAAAACGAGTGCAGCGGGCACGATAGCATTCTCTGGATTGACCATTGGGTCACCAGCTGCCGAACCCAGGCCGATAATGATCGCTACTTCGAAGATGGACAGCTGGCGGACTCCTTTCTTTCCCGACAGGCGTAAAAAGATCAGGATACAGGAAAACATGATCAGGGTTCTGACCACAATCTCCAGGGCCAGGCTCCAATCCAAATCGTTTATGAAAATGGTCTTGCTATCAAACTCCATACCGTCGCGTTTAAAACTGAATCCTGAACATTACTTGAACGAGGTAGGTCATCAGGTCATTGTTTACAGCGCAACCGCCCGTCAACAAACCAGCCGTATCGATTCCTTCATAACCGCCTGGCTATTGGGCGGTGAGTCATCTAGTTGGGTAGATAGACACTAAACGTTGCACCCTGACCGGGCCGGCTGGTAGCAGCAATCGCGCCCCCGTGATTGGTCACTACTTTCTCGCAGATGGCCAGGCCAATGCCGGTGCCTGAAAACTCGCTTTTACCGTGTAGCCGCTGAAAGACCTGAAAAATTCGGTCAGCATGTTTCTGCTCGAAGCCAATACCATTGTCGATCACATCGATTCGGTAGTAAAGCGGGGCCGAAAGAGAAGGTTTTATCGTTGTCGGCAAGTTCTTGGCGAGGAGCGTCTGGACACGAATTTGAATGAGTGGCGTTTTCGCTGTACTAGCCTTCGGGCGACGAGATGGATCTGGTCGGCTGAACTTCAGGGCATTACCCAGTAGATTCTGAAAAAGCTGGCCCAACTGAACTGAGTCTCCCAACACTTCAGGCAGGGCATCCACCTGAACAACTGCCCCCGTTTCGGCAATGACCAGTTCTAGATCCATCAGTACCGTCTGGACAACTGCCGAGAGAGGGATCAGGTGTCGATTGTCGTGGATGGCCGAGATTCGTGAATAACTCAACAGGTCACGAATCAGGATCGACATGCGATTAGCCGCCGATTGCATCCGATCGAGATAGGTACGTCCTTCCCCCAACTGGTCGGCGTACTGGTTTTGCAGTAAGCTGCCAAACGACTGAATTTTTCGCAGCGGTTCCTGCAAGTCGTGGGAAGCTACAGAGGCAAATTGTTGCAGGTTACCATTGGCTCTGTTCAGTTCGTCATTGGCATCTTTCAGCGCCTGGGTACGCTTCTGGACCTGCTCTTCGAGTTCAGCTGCCAGCGTTCGGTAGCGCTGCTCGCTCTGCAGAAGTGCTCTGTTGGCTTTTCGTAAGGCTAGCAGATTTACCACCTGGTTGGTCAGGGCCCGCAACGCAGTTAGTTGCGCCGGGTCCAACTCTCGGGGTTTGTCATCAAGAACGCACAGGGAGCCCAAGGCAAAGCCATCGGCATCGACCAGCGGTACCCCGGCGTAAAAAACGACATGGGGGGCACCCGTAACAAATGGATTGCTCGCGAACCGTTCATCCTGACGTGCATCAGGGACCAGGAAGGTTTCGTACGGATTCAGGATGGCGTGGGCGCAAAAAGAAAACTGACGGGGCGTTTCCCGAAGAGCAAGCCCACGATTCGCTTTAAACCACTGCCTTTTTTCGTCTACCAGACTAATTAACGAGATCGGAGTCTGACAGATTTGAGAAGCCAGATTCGTAATATTATCATAATCGGCCTCAGGTAAGGAGTCCAGAATATCATAACTTCGCAAGGCATTCAGCCTATTTGTTTCATCGTCAGAATCAGGAAGTAGCATCGTTCAGCGCAGCCAATGTGTCGTATCGTATAGTCAGGTAGCTAATGACAGATAACACTTCTAGAAAAGGGTATGTTTAGCGAAACTTTCCTTTTGACCCGCACATCGGGTATTTTGCGCCAGTTAGGCGCTGCACGTTCCAGGTGATGCCGACAACGACCGGCCTCTCGTAATTGCCGGGCGTATACCGGTATAAATCGATTCTGAACCGCGTTCAACGATCTTAATGAGGAGTAACGCAAGCTGTCGGCTGCGAAGTCTGTTCGTGGATGTATAATTTTACCGTTCGAATTACAAACGAAAGCCTGATGTCTGCCAGCAAAATCGGTTTGCTCCTTTTCATTCCCCTAAGTCTGCTCTCTTTTTTCGATCTGGAGACTACTGATACGCTGAACGTTGACGGAAAGGAAGCGACAATTGCGGATTCAACGTCCTCCGGTAAGCAACTGGCCTTGCGTTACTGCGGGAGTTGTCATCAATTTCCGGAACCCGAATTACTCGACAAAAAGACCTGGGTCACGAGCGTTCTGCCAAATATGGGTAGGCGACTTGGGATCAGACAGCCCGGACAAGATACACTGAAAGCCCTCTCGCCCGAGGAGGAAAAAGCCATCAGCCAGCTAAACATTTATCCCCAAACCGCCGTGCTCTCGCTAGACGACTGGAATCAACTTGTCAGCTACTATGAACGTACCGCGCCCGCCGAACCGTTACCCCAGAAATCGCACCTGTCTATAACCAATCAGCTCCCGTTATTCAAGGCGAAGGAGGTATCGCCAGGTGACAAACCCGTTCCGCAAACGACCCTGTTGGCCTACGACAAAACGACGGCTCAACTCTACGTGGGCGATGCGCAACAGGCGCTGTATGTCCTGAACAGCCAGCTGAAACTGAACGATACGTGGTGGATCGATACTCCACCGACGGACATTGACTTTCCCCGGAATGCGGCTCCCCGGTTGCTTACCATTGGCGTTTTCAATCCATCGGACCAGCGACTGGGCCGACTCATGACGCTGGAACGAACTGCGAAAGTTGGTTCTACGCCTGTCAACATTAAGGAATTGCCCCGACCCGTGCAGTTTGCGGCCGGTGATCTGAACGCCGATGGCAACGAAGACGTCGTGATCTGCGGGTTCGGCAATAACGCGGGAAAACTGTTCTGGTACGACGGTTTCGATCCGGCAAAAGAACACATTCTAAAATCACTTCCCGGTGCCCGAAACGTTGAGATTGCCGACTTCAATCACGACAAAAAACCGGACATCATGGTCCTGATGGCGCAGGCACGGGAAGAAGTTGCCATCTTTTATAACCAGGGAAATGGCCAGTTTAAGGAAAAGACCGTGTTGCGTTTCTCGCCCGCATTCGGGTCCAGCTATTTCGAACTCGTTGATTTTAATAAGGATGGTTTCCAGGACATCCTACTGACCAATGGTGACAACTGGGATTATTCGGCTATCGACAAAAATTACCACGGCGTACGTATTTATCTGAATGACAAAAAAGATAATTTCAAGGAGACTTGGTTTTATCCAATGTACGGTGCCAGTAAAGCCATTGCCCATGATTTTGACAAGGACGGTGACCTCGATATTGCGGCCACGGCCTTCTATTCAAATTTGGCTCAGGCCGAGCAGGGTTTTGTTTATTTTTCGAACGAAGGCCGGTTGACATTTAAACCCTATAGCACCCCGGAAGGCGCTGATGGGAAATGGCTGACGATGGAAGCCGCCGACTTCGATCAGGATGGCGATATGGATATTATTCTGGGTTCTTACTTTCACACCGTCGGCGAAATGACTCAGCTGCTTTTCAAGGGGATTACGTCTTTTCCGCAACTACTGGTATTGGAGAATCAGGGGAAATAAACGCAGTTGACCTCACCCCCGGCCCCTCTCGGCAACGGCCGCCCGGCTAAAGCAGGAGAGGGGTGCAACCAATATAAAAAATGAGTAAAACAGTGTAAAATGTAAAATACCGGCAGTTGGGGTGATGTAAACCTCCAGACAACAAAAATGGGCAGACCGATTGGTTTGCCCATTCTAATTCAATACACTAATTTATCTTATCGAATAGGAACGTCTTATTTCACATCCCAGAAAATTTTCGTTGTCAGATTGTCCGTTGCTTTTACGGCCGCGTAGTTGGCCGCATTGTACGTAATCTCATTCCCTGGAATCGTCCAGCGAGTAGGGGGTAGGGTCTGATTGTTCGCATTATCGACCTGGAACGTCAGCACCGGATAATCCAGACGACGAATATCGGCCCAGTTTTCGTAAGGCTGAACCAGGTTGTAATGCAGCCACTTCTGCGTAGCGATCAGCTTCAGCTTGTCGGTATTGTTGGCTGCACTGCTCCAGTTTACACCCGAACCAGCGATGTAGGCCGAGATAGACGCTGCCGTTGCCGCCGTAGGGATTGTCGAGTTGGTAATACCCGTGGCGTTGGTCAGGGCTAAAATTCCGTTGTAGAATTGTACCGACTGCGTGATGGCTGTTTCGTAGGCCGTTTTTGCCGACGCATCGTTGCCCGCTCTCAGGTAATATTCGGCTTTGATCAGGTTCATCTGCGCGGCATTGATCAGGATACCGGGGAAGAACTGGTTGCGGCTCAGCGTGTAGCGGTTGTAGATAGCTACCTGACCGGAATTGATGAACGTCGTTTGTGCTGCTTCGGTAGCTGTAGGGTCAACGCCATTGTATTGACCAGCCGCATTGGCACCGGGTTCGAAGAGGATAGGCAGACGGGGGTCTTTGTTGACGTTCATGTTGTCGATGATCGCTTTCCCTGCCGTATTACCATACCAACCATCGCCCTCGATACCATCCCGGAATCCCTTCGAGTTGATATCCGTATTGATGTCATACACGTTGATCTGGATATTCTGCGCGTTGGTTTCAACGATTGGGTAGGTCGTTGCGTTGCCCAGAATCTCCGCCATTTCGGTGTTCGAACGGGATTTGAAGCTCTCCACGCCCGAAACCCGGTTTAACAGCCGCAGACGAAGCGAATTGGTGTATCGTTTCCAGGCCGTTATGTCGCCTTTGTTCACGAAGTCCTGCGTTTGGAATGACTTCTGGTAACCGGCATTCAGGGTGACCCCGTTCAACTCCGTTGCAATCCGTTTGAGATCGTCCATCAGGAAGGTATAAATACCTTCAGCCGTGTCGAACTTCGCACTGGAGCCTACGTAATCACCGCCGTTGGTGCTGAGCAAACCTGCCGTGCTGAACGGAATGGAACCGTGTAGGTCAACCATTTTCTGCGTATAATCATACACATAGACCGCTGCCGTCAGCATGAAAATTTTCAGGTTGGCCTGTTGGTCTGCCGTCTTCGATGCGTATACTTTTTGCAGTTCGCGATACTGCGCCAGCATGTTGTAATAATTGTACCAAACGTCCTCTACGCCCGACGAACCCGGAACGTACTGTCCGGATGCGTTGACCCAGCCCGTTGCCTGTGTGTAGTGGTTGACGGATGTACGCAGGGTAACGAAGTAATACCGATAGCCGGGCAGCACGTAATCTTTATTGGCAAACAGCACCCCGGTAAACTGCTTCTCTACGGTTGTCTCCGCAATCTTGGCCGGATCTGGATAAGCATCGGTAAATTCGGACTCCTTACAAGACACGTTTGCCAGTAAAAGACCCCCTAAAAATAAACTAGCTATTTTTTTCATTTTCATGATTGTCATAAGGTTAGAAGCTGGCCCGTAGCATTACCCCCATAGTGCGGAACGATGGGTTGTTGCCAGCATTGTTGATGTTGTCTGACCATCTCGTACCGACGTTGGTTTGTTCAGCATCCAGATCTTTGATGGTTCTGTAGAAGAAGAACAGGTTACGACCAAACACCGACAGGGTCAGATTCTGCGTACCGATCTTACGGGTGATGCTGGCCGGAATCCGGTAGCCCAACGAGATCTCTCTCATTTTGACATAGGTATTCTCTTTCACGTACAACTCGTAACGCGCGTTGCCGTACTGAGGGCCACCCCAGTTGTAGGTACTGTTGTAGTACGTAGCCTGCGAGATAACATTGGTGTTTGCTTCGCCCGATGCCAGTACGCCGTTCATCAGCATCCCGTCGTTGTAGACCACTTCACCTTTCGGTCCGGCAGCAGCCGTTGTCTGAACGCCTTTGCCGTTGGCATCTTTGTAGTAGCGAAGACCACCGTGTTCGGCATCCATCGCGTTCAGGCTTTCTTCGGTCAGACCACGTGAGGTCATCCAGTTGATACCGGTCGGCATGATCGAGCCACCATAGCGGAAATCAACCACAACGTCCAGATTGAAGCCTTTATAGCTGAAGTTATTGAGCAAACCACCGGTCAGTTTTGGCATGGAGTTACCCGCTTTGATCCAGTTAGCACCATCCAGTTGGTAGAGGCCGTTCGGCCCAACAACATCGCGTCCACTAGCATCTTTCAGGATACCGTGTACATAAATATCGCCCATCGGCTGCCCGACAACAGAACGCAACTGCGCTGCGTTACCGTCGTAATCAGCGTGTAACAGTTCAGTCGAATTGTTCGCCAGTTTCTCAACTTTGTTGCTGTTTTTGGCCAGGTTCAGCGTCATATCCCAGTTCAGTCCGTTGACATCAGCACTTTTTAGCAGCGACATGTTCAGAGCCAGCTCCAGACCCTGGTTCCGCAGCGTACCGATGTTGGCCAGAATGGTTTTGGCACCCGAGCTGGCAGCAATCGTCAGGGGTAAGATCTGATCAACAATCTGTGCGTTGTAGTACGACAGATCGATGCCTAACCGTCTTTTAAACAGTCGGGCTTCGAAGCCAAACTCAAACTCGCGCTTTTGTTCGGGCCGAATTTTGTCGTTACCGTAGTCACTGCTGATGTTGGTATACAATACCGAGCTTCCACCCGCTTGCTGCACGCTCAGGCTTCCCTGGTTGTAGGCATTGTTGGCTCTGTAGATAATCGGATAGTTACCCACGATACCCCACGAACCTCGTAGTTTAGCGTAATCAACAACGGTTGGCAACCGGAATATGTCGCTCAGGACAAGGCTCGTATTGACCGATGGGTATACGAAAGCGTTGTTTCCTTTGGCGAGTGTCGAGGTACGGTCTCTCCGGATGGTTCCTTCAACAAAGAAGAAGTTCTTGTAATCGAAGTTCAGCGTACCCAGGAAGGCATCCCGAACGTAGCGGTCGCGGCTATTGCTACCGCCTGGCGTGTTCGCCGAAGCCGATATGTCGAAGAAGTTCTCGGTGCTCAAGCCACCGTTTGTTTCCCGCTTCATCAACGTATTCAGCATCTTGTTGGCTGTGTAGCCTCCTCTGGCCGAAACCGTTATGTCATCGTTTACCTTTTTGGTGTAGTTCAGCAAAACGTCCGTGTACACGTTGCTATACAGGTTATTGCTCATGGCAAAGTATCCTGAATAGCCGAATGCCAGTGGAATAGAGCTACGTTGCTTGTCTTCAAGACGTTCCGAGGTGAAGTCCGTTCCAACCCGACCGCGTAATGACAGTTCGTCCGTGATCTGCCAGTTCTGGGTGATGCTGGCGATGATGCGGTTGCTGTATTCGTCGTAGGTATTGGCACGGGTGCTCCACATGTAATCACCGATGTCCCCTTTGAAACCGTTCCGGATGATGTTCTCATTCGGGGTCAAACTCTGGTTAGTTCCCGTTACGTACTTGTAACCCAGGCTCGTCTGGTATTTATTAGCGTACCAGTCGGCTGACTCGAATCGGTTCATCATTCCCGAAAAGCTATTGATCATGCGATCCACTTTATAGGGACGGTTGTGCGTATACTGGTTGACGTAGTTAACCATCAGATCCGTTTTCAGCTTCTTGTTGGCATTGAAGCTGGCGTTCAGGTTCATGATGTTCTTTTCGTTCTTGGCCCCGTAGCTGATCATACCGTTGTCCTGACGAGTGTACGAAAAACGCAGGGTAGAATTCTCCGACGACTTGGATACAGCCAGGTTGATGTTGGCACTGTGCGCGTTCTGGAACAGATCGGCATAGCTATTGCCCGACGGCGAATAAGGCCGGATAACACCATCAAATGACATGACGGGTTGCCCATCGAACTTGGGCCCGAAGTTAACCGTTGCCCCAAGCAGTCCACGCGTATCGCCTTTGCCGTCGCCATCCGTATCGTAGTAGATAAATCCGTTGGCATCCTGACCACCGTTGGCGTAGTTCAGCATATACCCCGGACCTCTGACGTTCTGGTAACGGGGCAGGTACGCGATTTTGTCAACGCTGTAGCTGGCGCTGAAATCGACACCCAGTCCTTTTTTGCCTTTACCGGTTTTGGTTGTCACCAAGACCACACCGTTAACGGCTTCAGAGCCGTAGAGCGCAGCGGCCGAAGCCCCTTTCAGAATCGAAATGTTTTCGATATCGGCTGGGTTCAGATCGAGTAGACCGTTACCCCGAATCCGCTGATCGCCCCAGTAATCGTTGTTCCGCACTTCACCGTTCCGAATGGGGATACCATCCATCACGATTAGCGGTTGTGTATTCCCCGTAATGGACGACAGACCACGGATGCTGATGCTTACCGCGCTGGTTGCACCACCCGGCGTAGCGTTGATCATAACACCCGGCGCTTTTCCGTAGAGTGCCGTAGCAAAGTTTGGCGATGCGGTTTTAACGAGCGCATCGTTGTTGACAACGGCGGTAGCATAACCCAGTGCACGCTCTTCCTTCTTGATACCAAACGCAGTTACAACGACTTCATTGATGGTCGACGCATCTTCGTCCAGCAACACATCGACCGTCGAGGTGTTTGTTACGATTACTTCCTTGGTTTTGTAGCCGATGAAGGAGAAGACGAGCGTTCTGTTTTGGGCAGCTTTGATTGAGTACTTACCGTTAGCATCTGTGATTGTACCCAACGTACTGCCCTTCACGACAATGGAAACACCGGGGAGGGGTTGCGCATCAGTGCCGCCGGTAACCCTGCCCGATATGGTCTGTGCCAACACGGGAGTGCTTATAACCAACAATATGATTACGAGCTTAAGTATATCTTTCACCATAGAAAAAATTGTTAGATAGGAGATTAAAGAAACTTAATGCAATAATAATATTTTTTTTTAAATAGACTCAAAAATTAAAAAAATTTAAAAACATCGGTTAACCAGTAGAAGGCTCTATTTGTTTACTAAGTATTTTTTCTATAGTGCCCTGCTACGACCGGAGTAAGTACTGAACGTATGAGTAGGAACAAACACGAAGCTTGTAATCAGGGCAAAATGGACGCTCATTCCTTGTTTGTCAATAGGGCCAGTCAAAAGCATAACCTTATTGACTGGCCGGATTACCACTGGAATGCTTGTGTTTTGTGACTGTTGTGTTTTGGTCAATAGATGTTGGCTGGACCTCTTGCCAGCTACGCCAAAATCTGCTCCCACTCGCGTCGGAGCGCTTCTAGGGGTGCCCGAATCGATCTGCCATCGAAGGCTTCGACGGGTAATAAAATAGACCGCTTATTCTCTATCAGCACTATTTTGGTAAACTGCCACCCCGACCCAGCAAACGTGGTTAATGCTTCAAGACACGATTCTAGGTCCTGACATCCATAGCTACATTCCTGGGGACAGCCATCCGGGCAGATACACGAGAAGACTAAGATGGACATAACGTAGTAACATAAGTTCACTTAAATGTACTAAAACTATGTCACTTTGTTTCATGTATTGCCTATAAAAAGCAATTTGTCTAGTGCGCTGACGATGATAATGACCAGTGAGATTGACGAAAAACACGAACAGAGTAGCTGTGCACAAAAGCTAAATTTGTGGGGTGCTCAACGAATTTAGGGACGACAGCTGGGCATGAACCACTGCCAAAGTAGGTTATTCTTCTTTTTGATAACCGGTTCTGGATCGACGAGAAACAGAATAGCCAGTGACGAGAAAGTCCTCGGAGAGAAGGATAGAATACTACTCGTAAACCAGTCGATAAAGCACTAAGAGTAACAGCCATTGAGTGTCAAAAAGCTGATAGTGAAGCCAACGCATGCGTTTAAAACAGGCCGCTGGGTGCAGGAATCGCAAATTGGTATCGATATGTTTTGTAAAAGAGTAGCGATCAGCGTACTTTTGGCGTATATATGTCGGTGTGGACGGCTATAAATTCTGTCATACCGGTTATGTAAAGGTCTGTAGTTGATTATATGAACGGCAGACTTTTCAACTTGAAATTGTAAACAGTTTTCTTTGGTCCTGTAGCTCAGTTGGATAGAGCATCTGCCTTCTAAGCAGACGGTCAAGCGTTCGAGTCGCTTCGGGATCACCTACTAATCAGGCCGTTACGCTATATGTAACGGCTTTTTTTATTTCCGCTCGCCTGCAAAGTCGCCTACATTGCCCCCACGAAGTCTATACTAAGAAGTATCAGCGACTGTTAATTCTGTCAGCGTGATACCCGGTTTGTTTACCTTAATGATCTGGCAACACATACTGATGCCGAGTTTCATCGCTACTTCGCCGAGTGGGTAAACATCTATTATAATTGGCTGAACGTCCTGCTTAAGACTGATAGTTCGAAGCTTTGAAAGCTTACTTTCTGGCTAAAATTGTTGCCTGCAATGAAGTATATTTTTACTACAGCGAAACCATGAAAGGCCGCTGTTATAGTAAAAATTTACCAAAATGACTGACCGATTAAGTCAATCACTTCTGTGTGTTCTGTGAGGTCAACGTAGCGATGCTGGTCAAGTATCGATGATACCAATTTACCATGAGCCGCTATCATAAACAGAGTAGGCTCGATGAAATTGAACTGGAATTTTCAACTGCGATTCACAATGATACTGCTCTTGCCTCGGCGAGCCGAACGATATCTGGTAGCGACACGCTATCAGGGTGTCGATAGAAGCGGAATACCCGGCTGCGCTTTCGGCTGAGTATTTTTGTGTCGTCTACCCGTAAAATAAGAGAGCCGAACCACCTTTCGGTAGGCCGGCTCAATGGACAAGACAAGATAGAAATGTAAATATAAACATTTGTTTAGTATCCGAATAATAAATTTAATAATCCTATCTACCGGGAAAAGGGCCTTTAATTGAAAGTTGATAAACTAATGGGTAACAATGTATTATATTTGTCTTGGATAAAGTAACAAGATAGACAAGCAAGCCGGGCTCTTATAGGGTTTGGCTTCTTCGTTTTTATCAACTTAGTCGCGCCTTCGGGTTTACTGCTGCGGTTTCTGTGAATAGAAAAAGCTTACTTATAGTGTGGATTGAAAACAAACGCCTGGTCATCTTGAGCCGGGCGTTTTTGTTGTTAAATATACTTATCGGCTTCAAGCTGTTACACTTTAACCCTTACTTTTGGTTGTCATATTGACCTCAAATCATCTAATCATTTTATGAAACTAATCTACTTCACAGTATTTCTTCTATTAGCTACTTTCCTATCAGCAACGGCGCAACAAACTAACTACGTGGCTACTATGGCTAATGCATCTTCCCCTGGTATTTACAACACCTTGGTCGGAGTAGCAGCAGGCAGTGGCACTACATCAGGTAGCTATAACACTTATATAGGGTATATGTCAGGTTATTTCAACACAAGCGGTTCTAACAATGCGTTTGTAGGATTCAATGCAGGTAATAATAACCAAACTGGTTCCAACAACGCGTATTTTGGGTACGGAGCGGGCGTTCGCAACATAACTGGTAGCAATAATACTTATCTAGGAGCCATATCTGGAAGCTCTGGTATTCAGTCATCGCTAAACACTTTTGTTGGAGCCAGTACGGGCCTTAACAACAATGGTGATGGAAATACCTTTATTGGCAACCAGGCCGGACAAAATAACCAGTCAGGGGGATACAATGTGTTTTTGGGTAGTCAGGCTGGCCTGGCTAATACTACTGGTCAGGGCAATTTGTTTTTAGGCCAACAAGCGGGTGGGCAGAATACGACGGCCAGTTATAACTTGTTCATGGGCAATAGCTCAGGTAGCAATACTACCACCGGTTTAGGCAACACGGCCATCGGTGATGGCTCGCTGCTGCGCAACAACACGGGTATCCATAATGTGGCCATTGGTCGTTTTGCGGGTGTAGAAAGTCGTAACGATGAGAACGTCTTTATTGGCTTTGCGGCTGATGTTACCCCTAACACTCCCAACCTCACTAACGCCACTGCTATTGGCGCTCGGGCCCGGGTCAGTCAGAGCAACAGTATTGTATTAGGAGCCAATGCCAACGTAGGTATTGGCAACGGAGCCCCCACGGCTAAGCTTCACATCACCACAGGTACAGCCAATACGTCTGGTTTACGCTTAGAGAATCTACCCATCAGTTCTACCGCTACCGGAGGACAAACCAAATTTCTCACCGTCGATGGAGCGGGTAATGTGATTCTGGGTAGTCTGAGCGGCTCGGCTCGGGAGGGCGCAGTGGAAGCGCTCTGGCAGCGGAAAGGCTCGTTCTTACAGAGTCAGAACGGAGAATCAATTGTGATTGGCTCGAAGGTCGATAAGACCCCAACAGGCTACAGTCTATTTGTGGGGCAGGGTTTATTGGCTGAAAAAGTGAAGGTGGCCGTCAAGAATACCTCAGACTGGAGTGATTACGTCTTCAAGCCGGGTTATGCATTACAGCCACTGGCTGAGGTTGAGCAGTACATTCAAGAGCATGAGCATCTGCCCGGCATTCCTTCGGCTAAAGAGATGGTCGAGCAGGGCAATGATCTCCACAAGACCGACGCGAAACTGTTGGAAAAGATTGAGGAATTGACCCTGTATAGCATTCAGCTGGAGAAGCAGCTACAGGCAAACGACAAGAAGCATCAGGCAGAGATCGACGAGTTAAAGCAACTAGTCAAGCAGCTAGTGGGCAAGAAGTGAGTGGTGAAGAATCAAATTTGATTTTGCAAACCGCCTGGTCATCTTGAGCCGGGCGTTTCTGTTGTGGTATAGTCCCCAACTTCAGACGGGCAAACAAGCAGATCCGGCTCTTGTAACGTGTCAACCAAGTATACCGAATAGTAAAATTACACGCAACACGAACCAGGCTCTGCTGATAGAGGAGCGCAGGGGGTTACCTTTAGTTGAGTGTTCGTGTTACATAGATCATTCCCACTCCCGAGCTTGATCGCGATTGTCTTTTAAACCTGTAAACCAACCTAGATTCTTATGAAACCAAGTATCCTTTTGTGTCTTTTGTTGCTGAGTACGCCACTATTGGCTCAACCTAGCAATTATGTTGCAAATACACCCAACTCAAGTACACCGGGGGATCTAAATACCCTAGTAGGCCCTTTTGCAGGATTTGCCAACACAACGGGATCTTCCAATTCATTTATTGGCTATGGTGCAGGCGCTAATAATACAACAGGAAGTAATAATGCTTTCCTAGGCTCTAGTGCAGGCTCATTTAATACAACTGGTAGTGACAATATCTTCATTGGCCATGAGTCCGCATCTAGAAATACAACAGGCTATGCAAATATCATGGTCGGTTCATTCGCTGGCGTTAGTAACGAAAATGGGGCGGGCAATACGCTTATAGGTGTTCAGGCGGGACAACAAAATGTAACTGGTAGCAACAATGTATATCTCGGTGGTCTTGCAGGCTTTCGTAATGCGAATAGTGACAATAATACGGCTATTGGCTTCCAAGCTGGCTATAGTAATGTCGTCTCTGGTAACACGTTTTTAGGCTATCAGTCAGGCTATAACAACACAACGGCGGGGGCAAATACGTTTTTGGGCTACCAGAGTGGATTCACGACTACCACTGGTCAGGCGAACGTCTTTATTGGCAGCGCGGCTGGCTACACCAACTCCACCGGTACGGGTAACTTGTTCCTAGGTCAACAAGCAGGCTACAACACTACCAGTTCATACAACCTGTTCATGGGTAACGCGTCGGGCAGTACCACCACCACTGGCCTGGGCAATACGGCCATTGGCGATGGCTCACTACTGCGCAACAGTACAGGCACTCACAACGTGGCCATTGGCCGTTTCGCGGGTGTAGAAAGCCGTAACGATGAGAACGTCTTCATTGGCTTTGCGGCTGATGTTACTCCTAACACCCCCAACTTGACCAATGCCACCGCTATTGGAGCAAGAGCTCGTGTGAGCCAGAGCAACAGTATTGTATTAGGAGCCAATGCCAACGTCGGGATTGGCACGGGGGCACCCTCGGCCAAGTTACACATCACAACGGGCGTGTCGGGCACCTCCGGATTACGTTTAGAAAACCTAACCAGTAACAACACGGCCATCGTGGCAGGCCTGACCAAATTTCTCACGGTAGACGGCGCTGGCAATGTGATTTTAGGTACCCTGAGCGGCTCAACTCGGGAAGGCGTTAACGATGCGCTCTGGCAGCGGAAAGGCTCGTTCTTACAAAGTACTCAAGGCGAATCAATCGTTATTGGGCAGGGAGTGGATAAGACCCCAACAGGCTACAGTCTATTTGTGGGGCAGGGTTTATTGGCTGAAAAAGTGAAGGTAGCCGTCAAGAATACCTCAGACTGGAGCGATTACGTCTTCAAACCGGGTTATGCATTGCAACCCCTGGCTGAGGTTGAGCAGTACATTCAAGAGCATGAACACCTGCCCGGTGTAGCATCGGCTAAAGAGATGGTCGAGCAGGGCAATGATCTCCACAAGACCGACGCGAAACTATTAGCCAAGATCGAGGAACTGACCCTGTATAGCATCCAGCTGGAGAAGGCAGCTAAGCAGCAGCAGGCTCAGATTGACGAGTTGAAGCAGCTGGTGAAGCAGCTAGCCGATAAGAAGTAAGCAGGGATAAGAAAGTAGATCTGATTTTACAAAAACGCCTTGTCATCTTGAGCCGGGCTTTTTTGAGTGTATAAAGCGAGTGACCTTTCATAAGCACAATACCCAGCAATGACCCACAGTGATACTGGCCATTGCTGGGTATGCTGTTGTTGGTTTAACTACCGCTGGCCAAAAGTAAAGAAGACTCCTGCCCCCAACAAAAGCAGCTTTCCGGTTTCACCATCATCAAAAACGATGTGATATCCCGCATCGACATTTATGCCAATGGCCGGTGAAAGGGCATACTGTAAACCAACCTTTGGTGCTACGCCAAAATTGCTAGCGTTGTCTGATGCCTTTTCGCTATTATACCCATTGCTAATTTCAAGGGTAGCAGCGGTTCTGTACAAGCCAGCCTCTACGCCAACGTAGGGCCGCAAAGCTGACTCGGAGAAAAAGTACTCGGCTTGACCTGTTACCATGAGAAGATTCGTAGAGGCTTTAATCGATATAGCAGATCCCGGAGTGGGATATACATTGACACTAGACGCATAATCCTTCATGAAATACCGACCGTTTAATCCAATAGCAAGGTTTGGTTTGACATAATAGCGTAGCGTAGCTCCTCCCCCCCATTGACCATCGGAGAAAGAAGATCCTGCTGAAGTTGATGCTGCGTAATTGCCATTCACATTCACCTGAAACTGTGCCTGTGCCTAGCTGGACAAAAGCAGCGCGCCTATCCCAAGAAACAGGGAGGCAGTTATTTTGCGGAAATTTATCATAACGAATCTGCTGATTTGGTCCACGCTAAACTATAGTTTGTGACTACAGCCACATAGCTTTATTTAGCCAAAGGAGATAATCTAACTAGCTATCCGCCACGATTACCAGTCTAAATTCGGGAGATTAGTGTAAAATAGATCAATAGAATTTTATCCGGAAGCTTCCGTTTGTTACACTTATTTTCTGGGTTCTGTCATTATAAGCATCAAAATAGAGGGTACCTTCTACTTCTTTGCTGTCTACTTTGGTAACTGTACATAGGCCAACTGAACCGTTTACCTGATTCACAACGGTCATGTTTTTGGAATACAAATTGAATCTGTCCTTCTTTAACCGTCCATAAATAATCGGAGCGTTTCCACGGACCAAACCGCTCTGGTAAATCCCGCCACGGAGCCCCACTTCGAGCAATCCATAGGGCAGCCTTACTCAAGAGTCGGTTATTGACGGCAGAACGGCCTATGTGCCCTATTTTGCCAGGTAGTCAGTACGTAATTCGTTCCTACTGATGACTGATGATTTCATGACGACGCATGAATAAAGTTGACAATTGGATTTATATTCACCTAATTGTTAATACGTCCCAAAGCAAGTTGCTCACAGTCTGAGTGTTAAGTAGGACGATTCATGCCACCTATTTCGCATTATGAGTAGTCGAAAAGTGAATACCTCATAAGTAGTCCTTTGCAAAATGTTGAAAACTGCAAAGGAGATACACGATAATCTTTTCTCTAAATTATACCTTCATGAACCGACTCGTTACCCTTCTTACAGTGCTGGTGTTGTACGGCTGTAACCAGAAACCCAAAACCGAGACGGTAACCGTACCGGCCACTGAATCCACTACAACCGCCGTTGACATAACACCTGGTGAGCTGGTAAATACGTACTACACGATCCTACAGCATACCCAGTCCGGCAGGGGTAGCAATTATGAGATCCTAATCGATTCAAGCAACACGCAGGTGGATAACATCAAGCAGGCGGTGCAGATGTTTGTCGTGGCCGAGTGCACGGCTACCCCTTGTAACAGCGTGGGAATCTGGAGCAGCGAGTCGGCCTATACCCTCTATAAAGCCAGGACAGACCAGCCCGCCTGGCGCAAAGCCAACTGGCCCTATGTGGCCGAGCATTACGTGGCGAATTACAGCGCCACAGTAAATAAGCTGACGTTACAGCCTTTCCTGGATTCAGAATACCGGCGCTGGGGTGGCACCCAGCAGCGACCAACGCCCCCGTCGGTTGATCTGTAACCAGCTTTACTAACCTAGTTATCACCATGAAAAAAGTAACGGGCCTGGGCGGCATATTCTTTCAATGTGAGGATCCGAAGGCCATGAACGATTGGTACGCCAAAAATCTGGGCTTACCGGCCGGCGAGTACGGCACGACCTTCGAATGGCGGCAGACGGAGGACCCTTCTAAAAAAGGCTCTACGTCTTGGAGTACGTTCCCTAAGAACAGCGACTATTTCAAGCCATCGACCAAGCCCTTCATGATTAACTACCGGGTAGAGAACCTGGTAGCCCTGGTTGAGGAATTAAAGCGTAATAGCGTGAGGGTTGTCGATGAAATTGCCGAATACGACTACGGCAAGTTCGTACACGTGCTCGATCCGGAGGATAATATTATTGAGCTTTGGGAGCCTGCTGATGCCTCAGAGCCGGGCTGAGTAGCAATCGAGAGCTAACTGAAACAGGTTAATGAAAACCTTTTCACCTTAGACCCTGATAAAGCAACCTTATCGAAATCAGGCAGCACGATCAACCTCGCGATGGCCCTGGTGGCTGACCCCAATGCTACGCAAAGCTCGGTCACGATCAACGGCAGTAAATTTGTGATGACAGAATCCCCGGCAGGCATTACGGGTATTTTCGAAGCTTCGACGTAAATCAAACTGCCCGGTGTATCTGTTATCTAATTAGTCTAAACGCCATCGGCCGATCTAACCAACTGAATGAATAGCCCAATTGAGTGTCCCAAATGCGGATCAACCCAGATTCGTGCGCAGCAACGTGGGTTTAATGAGGATACGGCCAGTATTGCTGTTACCGATGAGGAAGAAATAAACCATCTGCCGAGTAACAACAATATCGAAAACCACTGTCTGACGTGTGGCCATCGGTGGAAACCCGTCAACGAGTTCAACGCCGGCTTTGAAGAACAGATAGAAACCGACTTCTTCGACGAGCAACAGGTACAAGCCCAGTTCTACGAAGACTACGAATCCGGGCGGTTTGACAAGGCCCGGCTCCGCGTTCCCGCGTCGGTCAACGATCTCTACAAAAAGCGGGGGCTCAACGCGGCTTACCGGTACCTGAAATCACTGGACAAAGGCAGCGAGAAGTTTAAGTCCAAACTGCTGGCAGGGGGCCTGGCTATCCTGCTGGTCATTATTGTACTCGTTGTCCGTTCCTGTGGTTAGTCTATTTTACAAGAATGAACCGAAGCCAACGCTGCCAGCATGTTACTGGATAGATTCACGTCTTGCCAGCGCAGCCGGAAGCTATCAACCATGTTCATGCCGTTGCACAGACCGGAAAACACCCAGAAGTCACGGCCCCGCTGCTCAATGCTGCCGGGCCGGTTGTCGAAGAACAGGACGTTGACCTTGACCCCTAGGCGTAGACAATACCGATGAATGGATGGAGAATGGTACGTAATTCGGTACGCGGGAGTACTTGCTTGCGGACGGTTTTTCCAGCCCCGCCCTCGAAGAGAACCTTATCCGGCAGAGCCACGTCCGCCTTCCCCTCAATCTTGAGCAGAGCCCAGCTATAGTCGAGGACGTTTAGTAGCTTATCCTGCGCTGCAAGGTGTTTTTGTTGTTTCTATAAATTTTTGTAAATGCATGTATTTAACCAGTTTACGCAGCTCCGCTTCGTGATGAACGTATACTCAGAGTCGTATTACAAAACAATTTGTATGACTGATAAGTATATTTATCATTGAGGATCTAAGGGATTCCGTAAGTATTTAGGCTTAGCCGCCTAGATAAAGAGGTAAAAGCAAAAAAGCTCGGACGTATTGCGCCGGGCTTTTTTTGATTTCACCCCCTTATCCAGTAATCTTTCATCGGATCAATCCCTTCACAGGGTGGTGTGGTTTATGGCGGAGTATCAACAAAGCCCATGCGTCTAGGTCAGGTTTTCGTCGTGGGACAGCTGGCCAGTTCATCGATCATACGTTCTTGCGAAGAACAACTGACGTTCAATGCAGGCCGACCGTTCGGCTGCGTTGTTGTTCGTTACGCGTTGCGTATACCGGTCCTTCATGCTGTATGTTGGCGATCTGCTCTTTAGCACTCAGTGTGTCATCCGTTAATGGGTAGTTGACACTGACAGGACCTAATACCGTGGCTTCTATGAATTCACCTGTTTCTGTCCGATAGCGGATCAACTGCCCTTCTGAAAATTGCGATGGCTGCGGATGACGAACCAGCCTGGTTTGCCCCTGATAGCGAATCTGCAAAGCATTTGGCGGTGGTGGCTGGACACAATAAATGAGGGCGCCCGCAAAGATGAGTAGAGCCAGTACTGTTCTCATGATGATTAATTAGGTATGTCTTCGGCTTTCGCCATGTAACACTAATGTAACGTTAATGGGCTGTAGTTTACAGTTTTTTGGTATATAAAATTACTTAACGGGAAAATTGGTAACATGTACTTATTGGTAAGTAGGCGATTTGGTTACTTACTAATAAGTAGGCAAATGCCTTTGTCAATGACGACGTAGAGCCTCAGAATAGCGGGTTGGCAGTCGCTTTGGTTCAGTCCGTAGGTGAGTACGTGAACCGTTCCGTTGCTGGTTTTCGGCGGTTCTGCTAACGTAAGTATATCGGCAGATCGATGAAACTGACTATATCGTCTACTTTTGTAGACAGCGTGTACTACAGTGATCCTGTCTGGCGGCTACTGGCTCAATCAGACGGGCCATAGTCAGCTACAACATGCATGAGTCGATACATAGCTAGCGCATACCTTAATGAAACTACTGTTTATTCTTTTTCCGTTGCTAGCTTTGTGTAGCTGTAATAGAACCGCTAAAACCGAAACGGCCTCTGCTATCGATACCACCAGTACCGAGCCTGAAAAGCCCTGGTACACGATGCTGGATCAGAGGTAGCCCGGTAACGTCAAGACATATAACCTGCTGGTTGGTTCGACCAGTACCCCAGTCGATACCATCAAACAGGCGGTGCAACTATTTGTCGTTGCCGAATGCACTACTATGCCCTGTGACGACGTGAGGATCTGGAGCAGCGCGCGCGCCTACAAGCTCTACCAGACAAAGACTGATTATCCCGCTTGGCGAAAGCAGTTCTGGCCTTATATTGCCGAGCATTACGTGGCTGACTACAAGGCGAGCGTGAATAAATTAAATCTATTCCCCTGTCTCGATTCAGACTATCGGCGGTGGGGTGGTAGACAGCAGCGGCCAACACCCCGTTCGATTGATTTGTAATCCTTGGCTGATCAGTCTTTACTATACCTTCATGTACCTCTATGGAAAACGAATCGAGAGAAGACTTACTGCGCCTGAAAGCACAATACGAAGCCGATCTGGTTCAGGCTAAAAATTTGTTAAGCATCTATGAACTGCCGTCGAAGAGCGAGTTCGATGATTCTGAAGAAACGAATACGCATCTGCCGATCCATAATGCGATCCGGGAGCAGAAAGAGATAATAACGAAGATGGAACTGACCTATGCTGAACTCGTACGCAAATTGAACGAATCAGAATGAGACCGGCCAAACGCTGCCAACTGCACACGTACTCAACACAATGAACACGTACAACGTAACCTCAACGGAGAGACGGGTATTCACGTTAACACGAAACGATAGTTTCGTCGGACGGTTGGTGTATGATAAATGGTTTTCCTTCCAGTCAACGATCGAACTGCCCGGTTACGCACCTTTCACGGTTGATGCCAAAGGCTTCGACTGGAGTAACGTTACCGTCAACCAAAACGCCGAGGTTGTTGCGGATTTTAAGTTAACCTGGAATGGCCAATTCGTTATAAAGACAAGACTCGATACTATAGCAGACCAATTCCTGGTCAAGCAGAAAGGCGTTGTGAACAATAAATTCGTTCTGCTGACTAACGATGGAGTGGAATTGCTCGTTGTAGAGCCCACGTATACAGGAACTCAGTCAACGGTGGATTATCGACTAAGCGCATCGGATGCATTTGACGAAGTCGCGAATAGAGATCTGTTGGGGCTGGTGGTTATTCACTGCGCAAACTATTACGTGGCTATGATGGCCATGTCAACAGCCACCCTGCTGATGGTCTGATGGTGAATTTTTAAACGGCCACAAATGTCGGGAAGCAGCGATATGTGACCTTGAGTGGTTACTGGTCTGGACTCGACGATAAGGCGGCTGCTGTAACCCACTCATTGAAGGCGCTCGAAAAAGGTATAGCTTTAGGCAATGCAACTACTTGACTCTCATTCCCCAGTACCTGTTTATTCGCTGGAACCGGACGGGGTAACGGGCAACAGACACTTCAGGGTGTATAATTACAACGGCAGTCTCCCTAATCTGGCCGAGTTACTGATACCGCATCGAAAGGATCACTACCTGCTCGTGTTCATCCGGAAAGCGGGCGGTCGTCAATGGATCGACATGACGCCCTACATTCTGCAAGACAACACGATCTACTTCTCCGGGCCAGACCAGGTCATCGTGAAGGAAGAGTTCAAACAGTTGTGGAGTACCGGTATTGCATTTACGGGCGAGTTTTTATCGCTTCAGGAGAACGCGTCCTTGACTAGGCTGCCACTGATCCAGAATCCTCAGGGTGGCCATGAATTAAAGCTTACAGAGACTGATGTAACATTTGTCGAAGACATACTGGCCAAAATCAATGTCGAGTATCAGCGTCCCAGTGAATGGCAGCAGCGCATGCTGGCGGCTTACCTGACGGTTTTGCTCACGTATCTAAGCCGTTTGTATAGCGAGCAGTTTACCGGGAATGATCCCTCGGTCGAGAAGCTGGTGTTGACGCGATTTCAAGCCAAGATTGATGAATGCTTTCGAGAATGGCATGAAGTGAACGACTATGCGTCAATGCTTCATGTATCGGCCGGGCATTTGAGCGAGGTGGTGAAAAGTCAGAGTGGCAAGCCGGCCATCAAACACATCCACGAGCGACTGGTGCTGGAAGCCCGGCGGCTCCTGTTTCATACCCATCAGTCACTGAAGGAAATTGCCTTTGATCTTGGTTTTTCGGATGCTTCCTACTTCAATCGGTTCTTCAAACGGGAAACGGGCACGACCCCTGCCGAATACCGGACGTATATCCGTAAAATGTACCAGTAATGCCGCAGAATGTGTTCCAGTTGGACGCATGGAGCGCGGTAGCTTTGTGCTGTTAACAAATCAACGATGAAAACAGCACTGATCACAGGAGCAAACAAAAGTATTGGCTTTGAAACCGCCAGACAATTACTACAGCAGGGGTATTACGTGTATTTGGGCAGCCGCGATTTGCAGAAAGGGCAGCAGGCGGTTAGCCAGTTGCAGGCGGAAGGGCTGACGCAGGTAGAACCTATCGAGATCGACGTCAATTCGAGTGACTCCATAAAAGCCGCCCGCGACGTACTCGGCCAAAGGACCACTGTGCTGGATGCACTGGTAAACAACGCGGGCATTCACGGGGCTATACCGCAGACGGCACTGGAAACAGAAGCCAGCGGATTTAAGCAGGTATTTGAAACGAATGTATTTGGGGTCATCGACGTGACACACAGGTTCATGGACCTGCTAACGCAATCGACGGAGCCAAGAATCGTTAACGTTACCTCGGGCCTGGGTTCGCTCACCCTGCATAGTGACCCTACGTGGAAATATTACCAGGTCAAGCCCGCTGGTTACGTTGCCTCTAAAGCAGCTCTCAACGCGTATACCATTGTGCTGGCGCATGACTTGCGCAATACGCCCTTTAAGGTCAACGCCGTTGATCCCGGTTATACCGCTACCGATTTCAATGGTCACTCTGGCCCCGGAACCGTGCCAGATGCTGCTGCCAGAGTAGTAAAAGCAGCCGTATTGGGTCCAGATGGGCCAACGGGGCAATTCTTTAGCGACGACAATTCACCGGAAACCGGCATTAGCCCCTGGTAGATCGGGAAGTTTATGCCCGTGCGTTACCTGGCGTAAGTCTGTCAATGCATTTTTTTGGAGTAAGGATTCAGACGTTCCTGACTTACGTTGGGCTACATACCCAGGGCAACGTGTCCTGGGTATGTAGCCCAACGTAAGTCAGGAACGTAATCATTTTTGAAAGACGGGCCAAAACCTGCAAAAGCAGGTGTATCAGGGTCGATAGAGTAGCGCTTGCCGATAGGTGCGCTATTTTTTTTTGATGAGGCTGGCCGGCAGCTATGGCGTTGCCAACATTTATTCCATTTAATCGCTTGTAGGGGTATGGATACCGAAATCAAACCCAATACGAGCCTTTCCCTGACGGAGGAGGATGGTCGCCAGTTGCTCCAGGCTACTCTAGCGGACTACGTGGCCTTTCTACATCGGCAGCCTGCCGTCTGTGGTTCCGCTGAACAGCAGGAAGCCCTTATCAAGCACGTTGCGCAGGGGCATGAGCTTATCAAGCAGGTGGCTGCCGAACGGCTTAAAATTACCCGTGAACTCGATAAGCAGAAACACGACTGGATGGAGATCGAGAAGCAGATGACCGCTCCCATACTCGCAGCTATGCAACCGCTGAAAGATGCTGTCGAGCATTACAACCGGGAGATGTTACGCATACGGGAGCACCAGCAGGAACTGGCGGCTCAACAGGTAGCACTGACGGAGTCCGGACAGACCAGCTGGTTGACGCCCCAGATCGCGATCGTAGACAAACCGAAGGGTGTGCAGATGAAGTGGACGTACGAGATTATCGATCATAATCAAATACCCAATGGTTACTGGACGCTGGATGAAGCGGCCATCAAAGCCGATATTGCCCACGGAGTCCGGGAAATACCCGGTGTGCGCATTTATCAGGAAGCCGTTACGACTTTTCGTAAATAGCGTAGTTAATAACTGGTAACTTCGTTAGCGAGATTACGTAACGCTGGCTGTCGTGTCAGTAGCCAATGGTCAGAGACTCTATCCCTAACACACACACCTATGTCCCTCCCCCGTGAAGCCTTTACGATGGGCGTTGAAGAAGAATACCAGATCATCGATCCGGAAAGTCGTCAGCTTCGGTCGAGGGCGCAATCGATACTACGTAAAGCTCAGGCGACCCTCGGTGACCAGGTAACGCAGGAACTTTACTTATCCCAGATTGAGATTGGCACTTCGGTTTGTGAAACGATCCAGCAGGTGCGTGATGAACTTCGGCATCTACGGGGTCAGGTCATCGCAGCCGCCCGAAGCGCCGATAGCCGCATTGTAGCCGCCGGAACCCATCCCTTTTCCCACTGGCAGGATCAGAAACTGACGCCAAAAGAGCGTTACATCGATCTGCAAACCGACTTTCAGCAACTGACCCGGGAGCAACTCATTTTTGGCTGTCACGTTCACATCGGTATTCCTGACCGGGAGCTGGTTATCGACGTGATGAACCGCTCACGACCCTGGCTGCCTGTCTTACTCGCCTTGGCCAGTAATTCTCCGTTCTGGCTGGGCACCGATACGGGGTATGCCAGCTTTCGCACCGAGCTCTGGGGACGCTGGCCGACAGCGGGTATTCCCCACGTGTTCAACTCGCGGGCGGACTACGATAGGTTGATCGATGACATGGCGCGAACGGGCAGCATTACCGATGCGACCAAAATCTACTGGGATATGCGTCCTTCGTCTCATTACGAAACGCTGGAGTTCCGGGTTACCGATGTCTGTCTGACGGTCGATGAGGCTGTTATGATTGCAGGACTGGCCCGAGCCCTGGTGCGAACCTGTGCGCTGGAAGCCGAGCAGAATAGCGTGGTAGTGCACGTCCGGCCTGAAATTTTACAGGCCGCCAAGTGGCAGGCCGCCCGCTATGGTCTCGCGCAAAGCCTGATCGATCCACGGGGAGGGTGTGCCATTGCCGCTCCCGAATTGATTGATTCGTTCCTGACCTACATTCGGCCTGCCCTGGAAGAATATGGCGACTGGTCAGAAATTGACCAGCTTGTGAAACGAGTGGTTAAAGAGGGAACGGGCTCGGCTCGTCAGCGATCGGAATATGATCGGTGTGGTAATTATGAGGCTGTCGTCGATTATATGGTCAGCGAAAGCGCAAAAGGAACGTAACTCGTAGGTAGTGGCATGCATTGTCTCGCCTGAAAACGTTGCTCAATCAGGCCTAATTGCTGGCTTGTTGTGTTTTCTCGAACCAGGTACGTGGCAACGAAACCGCGTTGTACCAGTAGGAACGTAACTCACTCAACAACACTTTCCATTCGGCTAAACTAAAGGGTTTGGTTACGAACGAAACGGCTCCTCGGTTGTAGGCATCACGGCGGTCGTGGGCCGATCGGCTGGCCGATAACATAACCACCGGTACCAGCTTGCCAAGTGGGTGCTGCTGCATCAATTGCAGAAAATCCAGTCCTGTCTGAGAGCCACCCAAATGAATATCCAACAGGGCTAGCCTTGGCCCAGGCCCTTCGACATTATAGAGGTAAACGACAGCCTCTTCAAAGGTTTTGACCGGAATAAAATCAGCTTCGGGAAAACTGGTTTTTGCCGTACGGGTGATGATATCGATAATAGCAAGGTCGTCCTCCACCAACAGGATAGCAAAACGAGTGAGCATAGCGAGAGATAATGTGTCTTAGGTCCTAAATACGTTGAGCGTTACAGAATACGCTGATTGGTTCTCAGGTCGGCGGAGTAGAGGGTAAGAAATTGGTATCATGCCAATAGGCCTTGAGTGTATCAATGTAGTTGCGCCATCCCGTCATATCTTCAGGCTTCTGGGTGTAGGCAGTGACTCCTTTATCATACGCCCGTTTTACTGCCGTTGGGTCTGCAAGCACTGTGAGCATGATAACGGGTATCTTCCCCTTGAACTTGGTTCGGATTTCATCCAGTAAATCAAAGCCATCCCGGCTCTGTTGCAGATCAATATCGGACAAAATCAGTTGGGGCAAATCGGCCTCCTGGTTCTGGAGGTAGTCGAGCGTTTCTTGAACGGATCGTGTATTAACGAAGGTAGCCTGAGGAAACCGCGTCTGAGCTGTCGTGGTGATCAGATCGAAAATGGGCGGCTCATCATCGACGACCAAAATCAGAAAGGGCTGCTTTTGTTGCATCATTTGTAAGCAAGGGGCTGGCCATTGATTAACGAAAATACTAGCTTTATTAGTAAAGCCGCAAGGTACGCATTTGTTCTAAAAAGGAAATCAGCGATTGCGAAACTGCGGCCAAGTTCATCACCCCGACGTATAGCGTATCGCCCTGATCCAACCTGGATAATGGTGGTATAACAGGAAACTGCCAACAAGGAAAACCAGGGCGGCCAATCCAAGGGTGACCCACCAATAATAAATCTCCGGGAAAAAACGGTACGTACTCTCCACGAAAAAGGCTGCGTATAGCCCGGTGATCGATGCACCCATACCCAGATAATGCCACGTAAGCCAGGATCGACTAAGCGCTTTCAGACCAAGGGCTCCCAGCCCAACGAGTAGGTCAATGCCACTGCCGACCGCCCCCCAGTGGACGATACCAAAACAGCCAGAAAGGTAGTACATCTGAAAGGCCGTACATAAGAGTAAGCCCATACTAACGGCATAGAACCGCCCAGCCAGTCGATGGGCACTGGTTCCTTTGGTCGTAAACAGAATGTAGGTACCTGTACTTATCGCAGTAAGGGCAGCGAGCACGTGTACTACACTTGTTGAAGAATGTAGGATAATGGTCATGCCCGAGCTTGGGTGATAGGAAGGCGGTCGCTATGGCAACGTCACACGATTACAAGCATTGCTGGACTGGCACCAGCGTCACTCACAAGTCCCTCTTGATTCTGGGACGTTTTGGCCGTTTCGGTTTGGGTAAAGGAGCGGGCGCTGGTGAGGGAGTTTGGGCTGGAGTTGAGTTTGTCGGTTGCATACTAGAATAACCATTCTCGGTAAACCAATTGTTACAGTCCATTTAGCGAATGGCCCAGTTATATCGATTGGTTGGCCTATTGAGCTGGACCCATCTTCTGATCATGATTGGATTTAACTGGCGTTGATAAGGTTCCGGGCAGACAGAAGCCCGATCAGTAATCGGGCCTTGTCCTATTTATTTACGTTACAGTACTACTCAGACCTAACTACCCGCTGATGAAAAGATACGCATTTGGACAGAAGTAGTGAGGATTCGGGAATAAGCTCAACTTGGCTACATTTCAGCAAAACACGCTTGGCAGACTCGAAATGATGCCCCTAAACCCCTCTCACAACCTGCCTGGATACGGTATGGCTGGAAATGTGAATCTTTGGACGACACGCTAAACACAAATGATAGTCAACTATCTTTATTATTTAATAAATATATATTTTGTAAACTAATATCCTCGATTGGCGCATCTTGTATCTTTATTCCATTATTGGTTGAGAACGTATTAATAATTTTGAATTTAATGGAAAATAAGTAAGAATGTATTTATTTTTGAATTAGAAAGCACAGAAAGGTTAAGTATATATTATTATATTATGAATTGGCGGATGAATAGTGCAAAATTCGGCGTTACTTTTAGCTTATTAGTATAAATCAATAATTATAGTTTGTTAAAATAGTTTTGTAACTATACTTTTATGAATAAAATAGCGTATTAGCATATTTTCTCAAACGTAACTTGGAAAACATGATCTATCCAACAACCACAACGCTAGTCCGATGTGGTTTATTTTTGATACTGGGTGCATTGACCCCGAACGTTTTAGCGCAAACAACGTATTATGTCGCTGCTAATGGCAATGACACCCAGGATGGACGCTCCAGCAACCATCCCTTCCAGAGCCTGGATAAGGTCAATACGATTGCGTTACAGCCTGGTGATCAGGTTCTTTTTCGTAGGGGTGATACCTTTCGGGGAAGTCTGCAACTTCGTCAGTCAGGCTCCGCCAATAACCCCATCGTCATTGATGCGTATGGTTCGGGGGCCAAACCTGTTATCAGTGGATCGCAGTCCGTAACGAACTGGTCCAATCTGGGAAATAATCGCTGGCAGGCGACCTGTTCATCCTGTGGGGACCGGGTAACGGGTTTGTACCGAGATAACTCGGCGTTGCCACTGGGGCGCTATCCTAACTTGAGCGATAGCAATAAAGGTTATCTGACGGTACAGTCGCATGGTGGTAAAACACAGCTCACCAGCCAGCAGGGGTTATCGACAAACTGGTCAGGGGGGGAGGCCGTTTTTCGCCCTGTGCAGTGGATATTGAATCGGGCCACCATTACTGGACAGAATGGTAATACGCTGACGCTGGACGGCAGTGGCACCTACGATATAGGGGACAACTGGGGTTACTTTATACAGAATCACCCGTCTACGCTCGACCAGACGGGTGAGTGGTATTATAACCCCGCCAATAAAACAATTCTGCTGTACGATAGTCAGGCAAACCCCAACAGCCAGACAATTGCCGCCACTGTCTCGGCCGAAGCGGTGAATTTATCGAACCTGTCTTACGTAACGGTTCGCAATCTACAGATCACTCAGGCCCTGTCCACCGATCTGCTGGTCAATAACGGATCGAACGTAGTGATTACTGGTAATGACATTACGCAGTCGGGAGAGGACGGTATACTGGTTCAGGGAAACGGCCAACAAGTTGTGTTGGAAAATAATTTGATCGACGATATCAATAACAACGGGGTTACCATTGGCACCTACCAGAATGTGACGTTCCGGGGTAACACCGTTCGGCGCATCGGTCTGATACCGGGTAGGGGTAAGAGTGGCGATGGAACGTACATAGGGTTCCGATCTTCGTCCAATGCGAACACGCTGATTGAGAACAACGTAATCGATAACATAGGCTACAATGCACTAAACTTCGCGACTAGTACCACCATCCAGCGGAATCAGATCAGTAACTTTTGTCTGACCAAGAGCGACGGAAGCGGAATCTATATCTGGAACGGCAACAAGGAACCACTTGGCGACATTCGTATCGCGTCCAATATTGTCTATAATGGCATCGGTGCTCCGGAAGGAACGCCAGGCGGAGCTTATTCTGGCGCGAATGGTATCTATCTCGACGATTGTACCACCAACATGGAGGTTACGAACAACACTGTGTACAACTGTAGAGGTCTTGGATACTACCTGCATGGATCGTCCAATATCAGATTGATCGGAAATACGGCCTACAATAATGGTGAAGGTCAGTTAGCGATTACGAGCGCAAATGGTTGTCAGCCCCGCAGCAATGTTATCCAGAATAATGTTTTCGTGAGTCGGCTGGCCAGTCAGTTCAATGTCAAATATGAATCTAACCAGAATGATCTGGGTAGTTTCGGCCAGTTTGACAATAATGTATACGCACGTCCCTTCAACGATACCTACGTAATCAGAGCCGTATATAACAACACGACCGGAGCTGACCTTTCACTGGCGCAATGGAAAAGCCAGTATGGTAAAGACCAATCAACGACCGGTAGCCCCATTACGTACGCGTCTGGCAATCCGGACGACTACATCCGATTTATCGTCAATCCAACAGGCAATGCCACTCAGACGTCACTGGATGGGACCTACCGGGATATGAAGAACAATGTGTATACCAATCAGGTGACCGTTGCTGCCTACTCCTCCATCGTGCTTCTGAAAGAACCGGCGGCTACGCCATTACGTACCCCCGAGAACCCGGCCAACACAACGGCTGGTCTGGATTACGCTTATTACGAAGGTAACTGGGGTAACCTGCCCGATTTTGGATCGCTGACTCCGATAAAAACCGGTGCCACCGCCACACCTACCGTTGCCCTGCGCAATCGGGAAGATAATTTCGGGCTGCGTTTTACGGGCTATATCAACGTGCCCACCGATGGTGTCTATACCTTCTATACCTCATCCGATGATGGCAGCAAACTCCTGATCGGCAGTACTGAAGTGGTCAACAACGACGGTGGCCACCCCGAACAGGAGCGATCGGGAACCATCGGCTTGAAGGCGGGCGTGCATGCCCTGAGCGTGCTGTACTTCGAGGGTAGCGCGGATCAGGCGCTGACCGTAAGCTACAGTGGGCCCAACATCGGCAAGCAGGTGATCCCGGCATCCTCGTACCTGCGCATCGCTACCAATACCCCGGTTCAGCCCCCCGCCAGTTCGTTGCGTGATCCGGAGAACCCGGCCAACACGACGGCTGGGCTGGATTATGCTTATTACGAAGGTAACTGGAGCAACTTGCCTAACTTCGGGTCGCTGACTCCGATCAAAACCGGTGCTACCGCCACACCTACCGTTGCCCTGCGCAATCGGGAAGATAATTTCGGGCTGCGTTTTACGGGTTATATCAACGTGCCCACCGATGGTGTCTATACCTTCTATACCTCATCGGATGACGGCAGCAAACTTTTGATCGGCAGTACTGAAGTGGTCAACAACGATGGTGGCCACCCCGAACAGGAGCGATCGGGAACCATCGGCTTGAAGGCGGGTGTGCATGCCCTGAGCGTGCTGTACTTCGAGGGCAGCGCGGATCAGGCGCTGACCGTGAGCTACAGCGGGCCCAACATCGGCAAGCAGGTGATCCCGGCATCCTCGTACCTGCGCATCGCTACCAATACCCCGGTTCAGCCCCCCGCCAGTTCGTTGCGTGATCCGGAGAACCCGGCCAACACGACGGCTGGGCTGGATTACGCTTATTACGAAGGTAACTGGAGCAACTTGCCTAACTTCGGGTCGCTGACTCCGATAAAAACCGGTGCTACCGCCATGCCTACCGTCGATCTGCGCAGCCGGGAAGATAACTTTGCGCTGCGTTTTACCGGTTATATCACTATTCCGACAGACGGCGTCTATACCTTCTATTCTTCATCGGATGACGGCAGCAAACTTTTGATCGGCAATACCGAAGTGGTCAACAACGATGGTGGCCACCCCGAACAGGAGCGATCGGGAACCATCGGCTTGAAGGCGGGCGTGCATGCCCTGAGCTTGCTGTACTTCGAGGGAACTGGTGGACAGGTATTGACCCTTAGTTATAGTGGACCTAATATGGGTAAGCAGGTGATTCCCACTGCCTCGTACCTGCGCGTTTCCACTAACACAACCGTGCAGCCTCCGGTAGTGGTTGGAGGAACAGGCAGTGGCCTTCGTGCTGAATACTTTAACAATAAAGACCTGAATGCACCTATTGTGCTGAGCCGCGTAGATGCCAATGTCAATTTTGACTGGGGTGATGGCTCTCCGGCTAGTAATATCGCCGTCGATAACTTCTCGGCTCGCTGGACGGGTCAGGTCGAAGCACCGGTAAGTGGAAATTATACTTTCACTACGGCATCTGATGATGGTATACGGCTGTGGGTGAACGGTAATTTGGTAATTGATAACTGGACAGGACATCCGCTCACCATCAATAACACGCAATCGATAGCATTAACGGCAGGCCAGAAATATGATATACGACTGGAGTATTTCGAAGGACCAGGTGGAGCGGTGGCTAAGTTGTTATGGACCTATCCGGGGCAGAGCCAGCAGGTAATCCCGCAGATTCGGTTGTATCCGGCGGGAGGGAGCGGTCGGCTGGGAGCGATTGCCAGCCAGGAGACAACCACTGAAGAACTGGTCGTAGTCTATCCGATTCCGGCTCGGGACGAGGTTCGGGTTCGTTATAAAGCTGTGGGGGCTGGCACTGTCAACGTACAGCTAGTAAGCGAGTCTGGACACACAGTGCTGGAGTCAACCGAATCAGTAGCGGAGGGGACAAATGAGCTTCGTATGGGGGTGAGCACTTTACCCCGTGGCTTGTATGTGCTGAGTGTAATCGAGAATCATAAGCGATTGAGCCGCAAGATCATACTGGCCGATTAAATACTCTTCCAGCCTGACCTTGCCAGTAAGGTCAGGCTGGAAGAACATGCAGTGCTGAAATTGATTAGTTACTACTGTCGTTCGATCCGATACCAGGATTTGCAGTTTGCTAAAACTACTGATTTCAGCGAACACGAACGTCGAGTTGCGCGGTATCATCTTCCCCGTTTACATACCCATTTCCTGGTACTGAGTCAGGGTCGTCAATGGATGCCGCGCTTATTTGCGCCTGATCGATCCATAGGCCAGTTGTTAGCACTCTGGCTTGAAAAGCAGTGCTTATCGTAACGCCCGCGCCGACAGTTGGCAATGTGGTACTCAGAAGCCGCCCATTGGCAGTCCAGTTAGGCGTCGCTACCAGATCAAGACCGTCGGGTAGCAGATTTTGTAGCTGAACCCCATTGGCCGAACTTCCGCCTGCATTCGTGACATACAACGTATACGTAATTACGTCGCCTACACTAGGTGCTCGATTCGTTACTTCCATTCGTAAGCTAAGGTCCGCCTGACTGGGATTGGGTACGGGTTGGTTGGAAAGAAGTGGTGGTAACGGGCGTTGCGTCGGATTCGGCGAGTCATACACGTTCATCGTTGATGTTCCGACACGCAAATCAACAATGGCCATATCGTCTTCGCCATCGGCTGTCCCTGAATTTGGACTACTGTCGGGGTCAGGAGATGTGGCCGTAGTTAGTTGAGCGGCCAAGCGAAACAGACCGGGAGCGGTTGGTTTGACCGCAAACGTGAACGTGGTATCAGCCGAAGGAGCTAACTGGTTCAAGGTACCGGTCAAGACGTTGTCGCTGTAGGGGCCAACTCCTATGTTAACAAATTCACTATTGGCAGGCAACCGGACCGTCCAACGAGCCAACGAAGCGGGCGTATCGCCCTGGTTGCTGATACGCACCTGAAACGTAGCGGAATCACCAACGCTTATAAAACGCTTGTCACTCTGGAACGAAAGACTCAAATCGGCGGGGCGTGTCGGCAACGTATCTTTAAATAGTACAACCGACGTGAACGGCTTGAGAATCAAGGAAGAAGTATAAAGCTGATTTTTCACATCCCGGTATCGATCTGTAAGGATGATTGTGCTGTCTTTCAGTGTCGGATTGTAGAACAGCTTGATGAAGTCGTTCGGGTTGTTTCGTATAGAAGCATCTTCCTGTAAGCGAACATTGTCAAGCCAGAATGTTGGTTCCTGCCCGTCAATCTGAAACATAATGACAGGATCAACACCGTTATCTAATGCAGTAAAAGGTAACTCATAACTTTTACGGGTGGGACTCATGGCTATTGTATACCGCTTGGTATATTCCTGAAAAGGAGGCCCATATTGTCGCAGATAAACGAGTAAATTGGCATTAGCAGTCGAAAGGGCATCAAAGCGAAGCACATAGGCTTTCTCCCTTGTAAGAGTGCTAATGCGTTTGACAATCTGTGCGTACGTGTTACTCTGGCCAGAGAGAGAAGGGAAGTCAACTCGGAGGCTACCACCATCAAGTTTGTTAGTGTTATCTTGTGAAACTACGGCATTGTTATAGCGGCTGTATATAACAAACCAGTCATCGCTGCTTGTTTCGAAGGTGCTGTTGACGCGCGTAACACCGCCAGAACCCTCATTCTTATACTCACTATACGTAATGGGACTGCTTTTCGAATGAATATCGAGCCCTCCAGAAAAACTTCTCCAGTCTGGCAAAGAAAAATTATTTCCGTACGTTGAATTTATTACTCCCCGTATAGATTCTGCCTCGTTAAAAGGACGAGCATAGTAGTTCGAATCAATTAAACCATACTGGTTTAAATCATTTGCGTTCGATTCATATTGAGCGACTAGCTGACTAGGAAGTTTGCTCACAATGGTATTACGCGTTATCACATCGTTCCGAATTGGACACGCTCCTCCATTATGATATACAACTAATTGACAAGTGCTATTATCAAATAAGGTATTATCTGTAAACGTAATGTTGTTATTACCATGGAGAAAAACTCCCCATTGTGTATTTCCAAATATTGTGTTATTATTTATTTCAACATTTTCGACACAGTCATCAAGGAATATACCAATAGCGTAGTCTGACCAAGGTGTATTACCTCGTGGATTAGTGTATAATATATTAGAGTTCAAATGAATATTCGTCATGGAAGCTTTGCTGCCGTTCCAACAGTATAGTCCACCCCCGTCTATTTTAGAATAGCAATAGTTTGAGATTACATTACGCCGAATTGTTGTGTTATTCCAAAATGTAATACCGTTGTATCCGATACTATCAAGTCTGTTATTCTCAATCAAGACATTCTGATCAGCCTTTGACGTAATGCCATTGTACTGTCCGTCACCACTCTTGCCTCGACCGGGAACGTCACCAATATGACGAAACGTATTGCCTCTCAGCACGACGTTTTGATAAAAGTCGATCCAGGCACCATTGTTGTAAGCCGTAATGACTTTGTTATTTTCCAGTAGCAGATTTTTGCCCGATCCTAAGATAATGAGTCCGTCTTCACCTGTATTGATAGCATCAATGTTAGACAGCGTAAGATTAGATACATTCTGAGCGAGTAAACTGGTATTGAGCGTTTGCGTAATATATAAGTTGCGTATCGTCACGTATGATACATTTGCCAGATCAATACCCCGCCCATAGACAGTAGCCTGAATCGACTGATCATTCGGTTTATTTTGTTCGTCATAAATCAAAATATTTTTAGTGCTGGCATTGTAACACCACTCTCCATTCTTGTCTAAGGTTCCTGGATGATTTTGAAAAAAAACTTCTGAATTATCTCTGGGATAATAGCTTGAATTATTAAATAAATTGAAGGCATTACCGTACTGGTGGTCAACGACAGCGCGATCAATAATCCAGGCAGTTGGCCGCATAACTACTTCTGCGCCCTTCCAGTCAATGTCATTCGGAAGCTGTTCCTGAATGAAAATTTGATACTTTTCTGTATGTGCGTTTATTGTCAAATTTCCTTTATTGGGAGCATCTGTATTCGGATAACGGCCAAGTGGCAAGGAAATGTTATTTCGATATAATCCCGTTACAGCGGGGCCGCAGGAAGGACAATAGGCCTGCCAGACATTGCCACCGACCGATGACCAATTAGTGACAGGTACTGAACCCGATAGTATGGGTTTTTCTCCGTTACCATATGCATCGAAAACAATGGAACGGCTTGAGGATCCCGACTTTCGGATCAGTAGTGTTCCGCGAAAGGTATCTCCTCTGCGAAATAATACTGAATCACCTGGCTGTAAGTCTATTGAATTTACTTTTGATAAGCTCTGGAAAGGGGTACTAACTGTTTTTCCGTTGTTTGAATCGCTCCCGGCGTTTGACACATAATAATTACTTTGGCCTAAAACAGAAAGCTGGATAAGGAAAAAAATAGTTAGTAAGAAAGCGATGAAAGTAGTTCTACGTTTACAGAACGCGATAGCAACTTTATGGTAAATAGCAAAAGACATAGTGTGGCAGAAAAGAACTGTTTCGAATAAAAGCAATCAGGATAGAGTTGGTTTGCTCAATTGACATACCATATGTTAGTGGAAATATGCCGCTGAATTGGTAGGCGTAGCGTAATGATTTGAGCTTTTTTCAATGGCTAATTTTCATTTAGTAATCTTTGTCAATTAAATCGGAGCTTGATCGATAAAAAGACTCTTTTAATTTAATTGATCGTTCTGTTTGTGGATTAGGAAGAACCAGTAGTTTGTTATCTACAGTATTGATTATAAGTTAATACTGTTTATCTCTATAAAATTAGTAGATAAGATTGATTACAAACCAGTGTAGTGTTAATAAAGTCAAAATTAACAAATTTAATTAAAGAATAATGCAAAAAAAATAGTGATATATTGTTATAGGAAATTAGGAAACGGCCTCTTCAGTAGTTGTTTCGGAAGCAGGATTGCTCTGACGCAGAAAAATAGCTGCTGTGTTACTACGTATGAGAAAAAAAGGAGCGTCCAATTAGAAAAAAATCACTCTGCGAAGAATGATTTTTCCCCAGAATACATAGAGTAATGTTCTTGAAAAAGTAGAATCAACAATGTAGTGAAGAGATTCCTTCAGTAGAGCAAGAGAGTGGAACTATGATTTGATGAAATCAATACTTAATCAGACAGGCGATAAATGGATCTCATCCCCAAAACTAGTCTGCCGTCCAATCTAGGCCTAACAAGAGTTAATTGAGAAGCATAGGTCTGCCTGTCGCAGTATACAGTTCGCAAAATAAAAATTTCGTATACAGACGGTTACCGACTAGTTTGTAATATATGCAACGGTAACATAACGGATTCCCACCAATAACGGCGAAATGTGTAAAAACACGTTAGCCACTGGTGGTAAGTAATTGGTTTAATAATGTATGAGGCAATACTAAACGTATACGATTTCAGGACATCGCTATGATCCTGTGAATTACTCAATATAACAAGGGGTATCTGGCGATAAAGCGTATGGCTTTTTATTGAATCTAATAAGCCCCAACCCTCTTCTCGACTTGGCAGGTATAAATCCTGTAAGATCAGCCGTGGTAATTTTGCGTCGTCTGTTGAACAAGCTTCAAGGTATTTTAAAGCTTGGGTCGCATTATTAGTCCAAACTGGTTCTACTTCAGGAAAACATTGCGAAAGAGCCGAACGAATAATTAGCCATTGATCGGCATTATCCTCGATGATTAAAATAGGAATTCGATTTGCCTTTCGACGTTTTGGCGTAGTTAGTTTAGCCATCTATACGTTCAGGTTCGTTGACGAATTAATGAGTAAAAAAAGTTAGGCAAAGGGTAAACACTATATTAGCGATCTTCAACGTAAATAATTTACGAAAGCCAACTCAGAACCAGTAAATATACACACAGAATAATTAACAGAGAACATGACTAACCAATATAGATGAAATTATCGGCTTACATACATCTGTATGAGTAATTGGACAGGCAGCGAATAGGCTTTGAGTGCAGATATTTCGCCTATTCTATGTTTAATTATTTACTCATTGTTGCTGGACTTTCCGATTAAGCACCCGCTCTAACTCACTTTCCTCAGGGGAAGGGACCACAACTGGTTGTTGTCCAGATTGAGCGTTAGCCTGTCGATTGTCAGTTTGAAACGAGCTCTTAGGGGCAACCACCGCTTTCGCGGAGACAGGTGGTGTTACCGGACGTTCATCGCTCAGTGAGTCAAGCGACAAACGGTTGGTAGATCGCTTTTTTCTGGTTTGTTTTCGTGTCGACTGAGCCGTTCGCGTTTCCCCTGACTCTATAGTCGTGTACGCAGTCGTTTCGAGCGACTTTCTACTGGTCAACGGGCTGGTAACTGGTTGGTTACTTTCGGTGAGGGAGCGGTCTGGAGTAGTTGTCGGAGCGAGTTGACTGCGATAAAAGTAACTTACCAAGGCCAGACTGCCGATAATAACAGCGAACGCTATTCTTGCGCGCCAGCTACCTGAAAATACGCGACTTCCTTGACCTGTTTTGGTTATTCTGACCGGAAACTGGGGCGTGTATAATGCGGGTAAAAGACTCCAGCTGCTTCCTTTTAATGCTAATGTCCGGCTTTCGTAGGGAGTCTCAATAAATAGTTTGCCTTCGTGCAACCCCGTCTGGTTCGCGACGTAGCGGACATGCACATAGGTTCCGGTTAGGGACGGAGTGAACGTCAGGTCGGGCGAAAAACCAGGACGGTCGTCAGTGGCTACCTGAAACTGATCCGGCGCATCGGTTGAGAGTGTAACTGGCGTGTCGGCATGCTGCTGTGCAATGGTCAGTACAATGAAAGCGGGTCTGCCCGGCGAAGTTCTGGCAAAGGTCAGCATTGGATGACTGACCATCAATACCGGTTTGATTTCCGGAGAGGTGTTGGCTACTTGGGTAGAACGGTTCTGATCATTCCCAGGCACTGCCGTAAACCGGAACGATTTATTGCTAAAATCGTCGGCTGTAATCACACGTTGAAGGTCCTGTTGAAGCGGCATACTGTGTTCGTTTTAACGAACAACAAAAGAGTCTGACCTAAGGTTGCCGAATGCAAATAACCTTAGGTCAGACTCACTCCGCTTATCTATCGTAATCCGTGTTTTGGGGGAAGAAGTTCGTCCAGCCTGTAGTCCAGTCGTCCGTTCCAAAAGCACCACGGAAAGTTGTGGGTGTGAAAAAGGAATTAGCCAGTTTTCCACCCGTCACCGCTCCTGTCAGCAAGGACGATCCCGATTGGGGCAAAAAGCCAGGTGTCGTAGCATTGAAATTATTGAGTCTCAGTGCTGTCAGATCCGACGATTGAACGATCTGATTCGCCCGGCCGCTAGTGGTAAAATAGGTAGTCGTCAGATCACTGGTCAGTACGCCATTCCCGACAACTGGTGTCAGTACGTTCGCCAGGACAATACCCTGCAAATCGATCGTGTTGTTCGTCACGCCCGGAGTGGCACCTGTTGCACCCAGTGATACGCCTTCCGGATACCCATAGAGAAGCGAGTTATACACGGCGACCGCAGCGTTTCGGCGCAGGTACAGACCAGCCAGATAGGCCCCTGTGCCTTTAGCACTTTTATTGGTCGTGGGGGTGGTGCCGAACCCAAAGCTGCTCAGGTTAGCAAAAACGGGTGCCGTTTGCTGTAAGCCATTCGCCAGCACAACGGGCGTAACATCGGTCGTTGCGGTTGGGTCATAATTTTCCAGTTCCAGGCCGTTCGAACCCGATTGATCAGCCACGTCCGGATCGCGGACGGCTACGCCAAACTGTACGTTACCGACGTATCCCCAATCGGCGCTCCAGTCATCATCGAAACTACGGTAGGCAACCAGATTTTTCAGATTCGCTGTTCCGCCGAACCAGGCAAATGAATCGCTGCCACTATAGGACACCTGAACGTGATCGATTACGGTTGAGTTACCCACGCCATACAGCGATAAACCACTGAGTCTGGTTGCAGACCCGGTGGGTTGAGCGGCTCCTGCATACTCAATCCGCACGTAGCGCAGCGTACCGGAATTGTCATTGAACTCCGCGTACCGTTCTACCGTGCCACGAACGCCACCTGGAAGTGCGGCTGTGCTGGTCGTATTCATCGCTGCTTTCCCGATCAGTACCAGTCCGCCCCAGTCACCATAGGCACGTTGACCCGCTGCCTTGGCAGAGGTGAAAACGATAGGTTGGCTAGCCGTTCCCTGCGCTATGATTTTAGCCCTGCGCTCGATGATCAGCGTGCCGGCCATGTTCTTTTTGTCCGGGTCCTGATCCGGGGCGGCTCCTTTGATAACCGTTCCCGCTTCAATGGTCAGCGTAAAATCGGCAGGTATGTAAACCAGTCCCTTCAGCAGGTAAATCTTGTCTCGGGTCCAGTTCTGATTGGCGAATGTCGTCCCTGAAATCTCCACGACGGGTTTGAGGGGAGCGACGTAGACGGTAAACGTACTTTGACTTTGGGCCGTTTGGCCGCCGGCCGTAACCGAGACGGGGCCATTGGCCGCACCCGTGGGAACTACCACCACAATTTGTGTGTCCGTAACCGATACGATCGTAGCCACAACACCCCCGATGGTAACCGTGTTGCTGGTCGGGCTCGTGCCGAAGTTAGTCCCCCCGATGGCAATGGTACTGCCCACCGGAGCCGTAGCCGGACTGATACTGGTGATCGTTGTTACAGGCTGAGCCGGCGTTGGTGTTGGCGTAGGGTCGTCACCCCCTTTTTTACAACTAATGATGGCTGCCGTCAAGCTCATCAGCAGCAGCAGCACGGGCAACAGGTGTTTGAAACGTTTCATAAATTTAGCGATTTGATGTTCAGAAGTTAGTCGTTTAAAATCAGGGTTTAGGATTGGAATACGCATTCCAGAATGCGATGTCCTTCAATGTTAATGGGCAATTGTCGGACAACACGTACCTGACCGTTTTCGATAAAATGTTCGATCTGGTAATTGCTGCTTTCGTCGATGACGTAGAAATGGGGCACCGAAGTCCGGTTGAATCCCTGCGACGGCAGGATGTTGCCTACGCCATATTTTTCCCGAACCGACTTCAGTATTTTGTGATGTACGGTCGCGTTAAGAATGTTGCCCTCCTGAGACGCTGTTTTCCAGTCGAGGAGATACCGAATCTGGGGCGTTTGATGATGAAACCAGATAGGTAGAAAGTAATCTGCCGTTTCGACGAAGACAGGATACTGTTTGTCCAACTGTGGCAGATAGCTCAGCACCCCGCTCGGAAAAATGGCCGTTTTACGATTCTGATAAAACATAAACACCGCCAGCAACGCCATATACACCGGCAGTAATTTGACGCTCAGCGTGAACTGGCGTACACGCGCTGGTAAACGGGGCGCAAAAAAGTAGAACGCATACAAAAGTTGATAGATCAGCAGGAGGTGCCCCGGCCAGAGGTAGCGACTGATAAAAACGGATGTATGAACCAACGTAACGGCCAGTGCGATCAAAATCGGGACGATGTATAGAAATCCCGACAGTACGTAGAAGGTAAACGCTCGGTCATGTATAACCTGTTCATAACCAGCTCTCAACCGGGGTAGGGCGATGTAAAGCCATAAGCCTGCAATGAGTAAAAAGCGCAGGATGGAAATCACCGGTATCCGGCGTTCCAGTGTTGACGAAACGGTTGGCGCCAGTTCACCCACGGTGGCGAAAAACGACAGGAATGTTGGCAACGGAATCCAGGAGTGTGGTTTTCCCGCTTCGGTCTGAATGGCAAAGCTTGGATACCAGACTAGTAACCATATCAGGGCAATTAACCCGTGAGCGCCCAGCACCCACCAATACTTTCGGTTCTTCGACCAGAGTAGCAACCCGGCAACGAAAGCACCCGAAGAGGCAGCGTAGAACAACCCAAAATTGTGAGTGAACACTAGCAGTATACCCAACAACACAAAGCCGATCAACCACTTGGTCTGACTCGGCGATTGCATAAGCCGGTGCAGAACCATGAAATAGCCGAGGCTGATCAGCAGAAAGAGCGAATAACCCCGAATCTGCGTCGAGAGGGTCAGGTTCAGGTACGTGAAGGCAACAATGAGCGTAATGAAAACAAAATTCGTGATTGGTTTGCCAATCAGGGTCGACGTATTGCGGTAGAACAGGGCAATTGTACCGGCGAAAATAACGACGGAAACGGCCCGTAAAAATTGCGGGTTCATACTGATCGTATGACCAATGAACCAATAGAGGTTGACAAACAGGGGCGGATTTGCATCCATACCACTCACGACCGCATCGTTCAGGTGCGCTACGGACGGATCAGAAACAAGCAGGTAGCTCAGTACTTCGTCCATCCACAGCCACGATTCCTTGAAAAATAACGACGCAATGATGCTTCCGGACAGAAGTATCATCAGGGTCACGCTGAGCACTATGATTTGTTTTTTCTGTTGTCCCATTCCCGCAATTTTTTGGTACTCCTCGTATGTGTCAAAAGGGACAGGTGCAGCTGACCCGCCTTTTGTTACCATTCTTCAATCGGGCTGGTCGCGTCAGCCCGGTCAACGTTCGGCTTAGCCAGTGACTGGTAGTATTTCTGAACCAGACGGCTTATTTTCAACTCCCACCGCTGATTTTGAGCGAACCGAAAGGCGTTTTGGCCCATGTCAATTCGTTTGGCTTCGTTGTGGTACATCCATTCGATGGCTTCTGCCAGACCAGTTGCAACGGTTTCTGGCTCCGTTACCGGAACCCGGATTCCGGTCGATTGATCGACCAGTTCGGCCTGACCGTGCAGATGGAGTGTAACCACCGGCAGCGAGTAGGCCATTGCTTCCATGAGCTGAGCCGGACCCGTGTCGCGCAAGCTGGTGAACAGGAACACATCCGCCTGTCGGTAGTAGTGTTTGACCTGTTCGTAATTGACCTGGCCAACCCATGTAACCCGGTTCTCCAACTTGTAATGGGCAATGTACTCGGGTACATATTGGCCCATCTCCCCGTCGCCAACGATGGTTAGGTGGACAGGTATGTTGGGGTCTACTTTGCTGAGTCCATGCAGCGAAAGCTCCAGCGCTTTGCGGGGCATCAGCCGTCCGACCCACACGAGTTGCAGGGTGTTGTGGGCGGTACGGTGGATTGGCTCCGCCGGAACAAAATACTGCCCAACCCCACCGAATGCATTCTCAACACCTTCTGTCCGACCAAGGGCACGCACCATCTGGCGGGTATCTTCATTCCAGGTCAGTACATAGTTGGCGTGTCGTATCGACTCGTAGCAACCAGGGTTGAACCGGAGCATGAGCGAACTCACAATCGACCGCATCTTTTCCTTCACCCAATATTGTTTGAAGTAACCCCGCATGGAATCAGGGGCTTCCTGCCCACCACCAACGGGACCGTAAATGAAGGGGCGCTTCAGTTTATAGAGAAAACTACCCAGTTGAAGACTGGTGTAGCTAACGTGGTGTATGATGTCGAATGCGTGTTTTTTATCAAGACGCATCGCTACTTTCATCGCGGCCCATTGCCAGTAGAGGTAGTGAAAATACAGGCCAATCAGTCCTTTGGTGTAGGCTTTATCGACCCACTTAGGCACGGTAACGAAGGCAAAGGTGAGGTTTGGATGCGGAAACTCCCGAAGCTTTTGCTCAATGCTCGCTTTGCCAACGTCGCGGGTCAGGCAATAGACTTCATAGCCCTGCTGGCTAATGAGTGACGAATAGTACCAACCGTTTCCTTCCTCTGACCCCCGATCCGGGATGCAGGCATATGCTGAGACTAATACTTTTTTCATAACGAGGGTAGGGAGATCCAGATTTTTGGCTATAATCTGGTTAAGCTAAACACAAGCGTTAAGCTCGTTCATTTATGGCCAGTTCAGGCGTTGGTTTACGGTCGATCCGGGATTTCAGGTGATCGGCCAGAAGCAGCGCGTGAGCAACAATGGTGAACGTCGGATTGGCGTGACCACCCGTAGGAAACACCGAAGCCCCCGCTACATACAGGTTTGATAGACCATAAACCTTAGCATTGCGGTCAACGACACCCGTTTCCGGATCGTCGGACATGCGGGTCGTGCCAATGTGGTGCGCTCCTGAATTGAACGTGCGCAACGATTTGGTAAGATAGTCCCGTAAACCTTCTTCTGAATACAGCACTTCACCGAGATTCTTCTGCCTGAAATTGTCGATAAACAGCGTATGGGCCGCAACGACCGACTCGACATCCGCTTCCAGAAAAGCAATGCTGACCTCGGCCCTTGGAACACCAAATGCATCTTTTTCCGTCGCGGACAGGTATACCCGGCTGTCCCGATTAGGAGCCTGCTCGGTTTGGAAATACAGCCCCCAGTATTTTGAATTCTTTGCCGGGAGAATATAAGGAAGCCGACGCTTGGCCATGCGTTTCAGACTCAGCCGAATCAGGTCGGGCAGTTGAGACAGGCCGTTCGTCGCAATGTTGACGGCATGCTCTTTGATCGATGGTAACACCTGCTTTGCCTTACTGAAAATAGCTCGGGCCGATCGCTGACTGGCAATCGACAACAAGCCTTTGACGACGTAGCGTGATGAAAACAAGACATCTCTATGTCCTTCAATACTATTGGATAAGTAGAGAAAAAAGATCGAATTCAACAGTTTGTGAGCTTCCTGGGCTTTCTCGGGTATCCACCACCGCCGACGGCAGTAAACACCTTCGGCATCACGCTCAAAATCAGACAAGAACGTTTCTCGGTTGGCCGGATCGACTTCAGCGTAAACGCCTTTCAAATGCGCCATGTAATACCGGCCAACGTTGTCGTGCTGATTGCCCAGCCCGGTTGGGAACTGCGCACTGGTCGACGCCAGCAGGAGTCGTGGGTTCTCAATGCCGCCCGCTGCCAGCACGAAGGTGTTGGCCTGGATGGAAATTGGCGATCCGCCCATTGACACATCCGCCGTCGATACTTGGTCGCTGCCATCCAGTGTATTCAGCCTGATCACCTGCGCGTCAAGCAGCACCTGAATCGTTTTGCTGCGTTCCAGTTCTGACCGGTACGTTTTGGCAAAGTTGACGGGCGGACTCCAGCGCTCAAGCGGAGAGGAGATGAATTCTTCCGAATCCAGTCCCGGAATGATTTCACGCGGATTCGCCGGGAAAGCCGTATGTGCGTCGAAGTCGTAATCGCCGATCTGACAGAGTTCGGCGGCTTGTTTATAGTACGGGTCCAGTGTCTCGAACGAAAAAGGCCAGCCACTATCGGGCACCCACGACCGTTTTTTGAAGTCGATCGGTTCAAACGGGATGCACCGACCACCCCAGGCTGCCGATGTGCCACCAAACTGCCGACGGCGGTTTTCTTCGAGTGGCTCGTGCGATCCTGCCTGCGACACAACACCCCGGTTCAGATCCTGATTGCCCACCGTCTCGGACCAGCCACCCCCCGACACAACAATAATGTTGCACGGGGAAGAAGACAAACTGAGTGCCATTGAGATAGCCGCCGGACCACTGCCAATAATGCAGATGTCGGTCGTCAATACCTGTCCCGGTTGATAGTTGTTCTTCGTGACGATCATGCGAGTAGTTTGTTGATGATGGGAAGGTGTTTCGCCAGCGGTTTCGTGTAATGCAGCGCACCCATATTGTGCTCCAAGTGAGCCAGATCACTTGTTCCAAAGAGCGCTACGTTAATGTTTTTGTCAACCAGCACAGCGGCAATCAGTAGTTGAGCCAGCGAAATGTCAGCCAGCCCCTCTAACCGCCGAATTTCGTCAGCCTTCAGTTCGAACTTGCTTTGCAGCGATTTATAAGGCCGCAGCACCTGATTGGCCAGCACCGGAACGTGGTTGGCCTGGCAGAGCTTGATGATCTCGTCTGATTCGGTGCCGGTCCAGCAGGCCGACGTTTGCACGAACTGAACCTGTCCGCTCCGAATCCCTTCCTCGACTACCCGATAATCGCTGGTCGAAACGCCGGTATACCGGGCCAGTCCCTGCTGACGGATTTTCTGTAAGCCATCCCACGAATCGGCGTCGGCCAGATCCGTCCAGACCGGCTCGTGGAGCAGGAAACCGTCAGCCGCGTCAACGCCCAATCGTCGGTTACTTTTTTGGAGACTATCGATCAGGTAAGCCGCTGTATAATTCTTTTTCGATCCTGTTTTCTGCTTTACTTTCTTTGCAAGCTGATTCAGGGGCGAGAGCCAGCCCGGTGCGTGAACACACGGTAAACCCGCCTTGGTAACAACGAAGAACGGTGCACCGCTGGCCTTCATCCCTTTGCGAATAAGCCGCTCAGCATCACCGGAACCGTAGTAGTTAGACGTGTCGATCAGGTTCAGGTGATGCGAAGAGGCTACCTTCAGAAAATCACTGAACGATTCCGGCGACAACCGGCTGCCGAGTGATCCCACCCGGCTGGTGCCAATACCAAGTTGCGAAAGTTGATCCAGCGTAATCATAGGGAAATCGTTCGTGATGAGTAAAATCTGATCCGGTTAAGGGTATGTTCAATGGTTCGTTTTGGGCATGACAGCTGGTTCACTGACCAGTTCTGTCGGCAATAGGGGGGGATATAGCTCGTCGATGAACGTTCTGATTTTTGTCTCCCACAGTTGCGATTTGGCAAATGCGTAACCCGCCCGGCCCATTGCCAGCCGCTCGTCGGGGTGCGCATACATCCACTCGATAGCGCGGGCCAGATCAGCAACCACCTGCTCCGGCGTCGTTACCGAAACCCGGATTCCCGTTTTCTCATCGACCAGTTCCGCCTGGCCGTGCAGGTTTAACGTGACGACCGGCAGCGAATACGCCATCGCTTCCAGCAACTGGTGCGGGCACGAATCGCGCAGGCTCGTAAAGAAAAACACGTCCGATTTCCGGTAGAAATCCCGTACGGTATCGTAGCTGACGTGACCTGCCCAGTTAATCCGGTCGGCTACGCCATACTGCTCGATGTAACGGGGAACGTCCTCCGCCATCTCGCCTTTACCACCCACAATGGTCAGCGTGATGGGGAGTGATGGGTCGACTTTACTCAATGCCTGGATGGTTAATTCCAACGCTTTCCGGGGTAGTAAACGACCCACCCACAGTAAATTCAATGGTCCACCCGTCATGGAGTCGTTTCCTCGACGGTCAACTGGTTCGTTGGGTAGAAATGAGGTGCTAAGACCGGCATCCCAGATTCGGCTGAGGGGTTTCGTCGGACGTAGTTTTCGCACCAGCCGGAAGGTATCCTGATTGGTTACCACGACCTGATCCGCCACCCGTAGCGTCCGAAAATAGGCAGGATTGACGTATTGCAATACGGTTCCGACCATATCCCGCATCCATTCCCGGCTCCAGTATTTACCGAAATAGTGCTTGAATGCTTTGGGTGCTCGCTGGCCACCACCCACGGGTCCGAACACGAACGGTTTTTTCAACCGGTACATAAAACTGCCCAGTTGTACACTCCCGTAGGTTACATGATGCACCAGGTCGAATGTATGCTGCCGGTCGAGCTGCATGCCCATGTTAGATGCCGTCCACTGCCAGTACAAGTAGTGAAAATACATGCCGATCAGGCCCTTTTTCAGGAACGCATCGACCCAGGCAGGAACGGTCACATAATGAACCGTCAGGTTCGGAAAATAGCCGTCTGCCAAAATCGGATCGATACCGTCGCGCCCATCTTTTAGGGTCAGGCAATGTACTTCCAATCCATTCTGGCTGAGTGTCGTGGCATACGTCCAGCCTGTGGCTTGTTCTGATCCGTGATTCGGAATGCAGGCATACGCCGATAACAGCATTTTTTTCATGGTGCTACAGCGGTTTCATGATTCTGACCTTTCTCAACAAAAAACCTGTACAGATGCGTCCGATGTCGCACAGAAAGTAAATGACCTTCGTTTTGGAATGCGCGATGGCGAAGTTGTAGCGTACTTTCAGGTACGTCGGCGACTTGATCGACGTAAAGCCTTTGAGGAATTCGCGCAGACTCACCTGACGCTCAACCTGAATGCCCGTGGCTTCGGTATACTCGTACACCAGACTTGCCACGTTGACGATCAGCCGATAACCGGCTTTACGCGCCCGTACCGAAAACTCGATGTCGGACATGTAGTGGATGTAATTCTTCGAGTCATATAGTCCGACTGCTTCGAATACCTCCATCGGAATCAGCGTTCCCCGGCCCGGCAGCGACTGCGACTCCACGTAAGTTACCTTACTAACCAGTTCCCGGTAGTTGTAGTGATAATCTTCGGCCAGGTGGCGTCCACCGGCTGTGTATAGTTCGAAAGATGCCCCGGCGTATTCGAGCTTTTCGGGGTTGTTGCTATCGACACTAACCGAGCCAATCAGACAGGGTTTATGTTTGCGATAGGCATCCAGCATGGTTTGCAGATACGCCGGTTCGACACGGGTGTCATCGTTGAGCGTCAGCACGAAATTCTCCTGCCGTTTGTCCAGGTTTTGCTGCGCATACCGAACCCCCCAGTTTGTGGCTTCTGTCCACCACAGGTTACCGTCGCCCGTGAGGACAACGGCGTCCGGGTATTCTTCCCGAATCATTGCCGCGGTGCCATCCGTTGAGCCATCGTCAACGACGATGATCTTGAAATTACGGTACGTCTGAACAGATAGACACGCCAAACATTGACGGGTATATTCCTTTCGGTTATGAACAGGTATAACAATGTTAATCATACTGAGAGTTGAGTACTAGTGGATTCGTGTGAAGAGCTATAGTCGTCTTCTTCGTCTGGTTCATCGGAATACGGAACTGGCTGCCGGTTGAGGCCGTAGAACATACCCAAACCGACGAAGCCCCAGTAAAATACCGGGAGTTGGTAGGAAATACCGAACAGCAGACCACTGGTGATAAAGCCAAACAGAACCGCCTGTTCAGTCGATAGCGTCCGGTTGCGGAAATAAATGACACCCATTGTGCCGAGTATAATAAGTAGGTTGATCGCCAGCCCAACGGCTCCATAATTGTAGAGCATATCGACATACTGCGAGTGAATGATCGTGCCTTTTTCGGGGAAGTCCTCATTCTCCATAATTTCGCCCCGGTCGTAGCCTTCATAGCGCCAGCCGAGCAACGGACGATCGCCGATCTTATCCCAGTAATACGTGATCTGTTCCAGCCGCCAGCTACCCGTGTTATCCTCAGCGGGTGAGAAAATGCCCGCGATCTGTTCCATAAATCCGTCGGCCTTGATCGTGGCCAGAATGCCCAGAAAGGGAAGTGCCGCGATCAGAGCCAGGGCGAAGAAGCCCAGTGTGCGACCGATATTCAGCGAACCACTACTGATCTTGCCCAGTCCGGCCATCATGAGAATCACCGCGCCCGCTACGCCCGCCGAGGACATAACCGACCGGTGGAGCAGGAACACGATCAATCCGAAAACGGCCAGCGATTTTACCAGATCGATGATTCGCTTTTCCTGCGCATAGATGACCATGTAGTACAGGAACGGAATAATCAGGTAGAAGGATTCCGGAGCCGTGGTAGTCCGGGTTTCCGAGGTTATCGCGTAGCTGAAGATCTGACCCAACAGCAGCTGGTTGACTATATACAACCCGAAGATGATATGAACCGCATATTGTATTTTTAATACGCCCGCCCGGCTTGCCACATAGCAGGCACTAAGCGCCAGGCCACAATAGGCGAAACGTTTGATGACGAAGAATGAATATACATACTGGTTATACTCGTATTTAGATTCGAGCACCAGGAGAATAACGCCCAGAAACAGCAGCCAGGCCGCCACTTTATAGATAGCTGGCTGGTCGATATAGAACAGGACCAGCGTCACTATACCCAGAAAAGCCAGGCCGCTCACCGCCTTATCCAGGATCGGATTGAGCGAATTGCCACCATACGTCAGCGCGTTGACGCCGAACAGCAGGGCATACAGGGCAATTCTATAAAGTACGATTTTTAGTGGCATAAGCGCATGTCGGTAGTGATGCGTGATTGACTTCCGTTACGGATTGGTCAGCACCTCACGGTAAATGTTCTCGGTAATGCTCGTGATCTGCTGTTGATCGAATCGCTGAAGTGACACCTTCCGGGCCTCTTCGGTCAACGATTCGCGCAATAGTTCGTCGTTCCACAGGCTGTCAACAGCCTCCACCATGTCGGCTACCTTCATGGAGGTCAGCAGGCCCGTCTTGTGCGACTCAACCAGTGAGGCTACGCCCCCCACATCCGAGGCTACCACCGGCAGACCAGCCAGCTGAGCTTCGCAAACACTGTTGGGGCTATTGTCGATATAGGAGGGATGCAGCAGACAAAACGCGTCATGGTAGGTTTCCCACAATTGAGCCGCCGACAGCATACCCCGATGTTCGATATCTTCGGCGCGTACGTTCTTCAGCCCCAACGCCGTTACCATTTCCAGCAAATCTTCTTTACGACCCGAACCGGTAACGATAAACCGGATGGGCAGGGTTTTCCGCAGCTGATCCACGGTTTGGAGCGCTTCGCGAATACCCTTGATGTAGTTGATCCCACCCACGAACAGGACCGCATTGCGCTCCGACGTTGATGATTTCATCGCCGTGTAAAACTCCGGGCGAATCATTTCCCAGTTGTGGTGAACGATCGCCTTCGGATGCAGATTACGGATAATGGATTTGTCCCAGTGGGTCCGGCAGATAAAGTGCTTGACGCTCGACATGTAGCGTTTCTCGTAATAGCCAGCTACTAACCACGACAGGTGCCGATACTCAGGCCGTTTCGACAGGTGCCGGTAATATTCCGTTACGAACCCCTGCGCCGATAACACCTTTGGCAGATCGATTGCGCTACCCATAACATGGTACTGCTGCTCGGCTCCGTGGATGTGCATCAGATCGTATTGACCAGCTATGTCGCGCAGGTAGTTCTGAACCCGCTTGATCCGGCCCGTGTAGCCGCGCAACAGATCCCATTTATCGTCGGGGACTTTCAGAAACGTATAGTTGATGCCATCCTGCACCGTTTCTTCATCGCGGTCGATGAATGGGTTGTAGCTCACAACCTTCAGGTTTACATCACCTTTTTCCAGCAGACGCTGGGCTAAAGCCGTCACCCAGGGCATTGGGTGTTTCGCCTTCGACGAGTGTGATGTAGGAGCAAGCCAGAGAACATTCATGTGATGCGTAGTAGTACTAGTTGTTTGTTGAGTATCGTGTCGATTGAGACAGTCTTACGAATTGATCAGCTGTTCAGGTTCGGGCTTGTAAGCGGGTGCCTGTGGGTTGATCATGGTCTGGTAAAATGCCAGATGCTTATCGATCATAATATCCAGTCGGAATCGGTCGTAGGCATATTCCCATTGATTGCGGGCTAGCTGGCGTCGGGCAGCGGGTTCCTGGTAGCGCATGATCTCGTCGGCCAGATCAGCCGCCGTCGTCAGCACCGACAATAGACCGGCTTTCTGTTCGTCAAACTGCTCGGGAATACCACCGGCGTTCATGGCTAGTACGGGTGTTCCGGCGGCAATAGCTTCCGTAATGGCATAGCCCCACGACTCATTGCGGGCGGTATGTACGTACAGCGAAACCCGTTGCAGAAAATCGGTAACGTTTGGCTGAAAACCCAGGAATGATACGTGGCTTTCCAGTTTCAATTCCTGCACCAGCGCCTGCCACTCATCGCGTTTTGGTCCTTCACCCAATAGCCAGACCTGAAAATTGGTGAATCCCCGGTTACGTAACTCATTAGCCGCTTCGATGAGCAACCGCTGATTTTTGCGTTCTTCGAGGGTGCCGACGTTCATGATGATCATCGAGTCCGTATCCACTTTAGGAGTCACGGGCGGAAAGACGACACCATTGTGAATGACGGTACTGATCGCCTGTTCGGGATGTAATAAAGCCGCCTTCTGCTTCGTGTAATCGGACACGTTAATGAACGCGTCCTGCTGCCGGAACATGTAACGATACCACGACGACAGCCGCCGGTTGGTCCGGTCGCTGAGTGGTGACTGATCGCGGTGTTCAGCGACGGGATCGTCGTTGAAATGGCAGGTCGTTACGACCCGCACTTTTCGGGACAATCCCAACGAAGCCGCAGCCCCGGTGGTGGCATCCTGCGCGTGGACCAGATCGAATGCCTTCGGTCCTTTCAGCCGAACCAGCGCCCATACGCTTACGAAATTTTCAAATTCCAGATAGAGAATCCGGCTGTTTGGGCCAAGCCACTTCGCCAGCCGACGACCCGCGCCCAGCCAGAGTTTGAGCCAGGGTGGCGTATCCGCCGGGGTCAGCAGCTGCACCGAATCGACCCGACCCGTCAGGTTGGCAATCAGGCGATTGTAATGTGCCGTAACGCCCGTTTTGGAGGTTGGTGTCGCCGATGAAACGAGTAAAATTCTCATGCTGATCGAATCGTTGAGCCTTGTGTTAGTTTCTTACGCCTTGTTTAATAACCGGTATAGCTTGACGGTCAGAATATTGCCGGGTTGCTTGCGGAAATTATTCGACAGGCTGTCGAGAGCGGCTTCGCTGTACAGAAGGAAATTGTACATCTTATTCGAGTGCTGACCACCCATCTGACCCATTGTAGCTCTGGCAGACCATTTCAGGAAAACCAGAATGCCGTATTTGTCGCCGTGAATGTTCTGGAACACCCGTCGCTGGTTGCGCACGGCGTAGTACTGCTTCCACGCACCCGGCCAGGGAATGCCGTTGCGGTCGAAGGAAGGGGGATGATAAAAAATCGACTTGGGAACGGTAACGACCGGATAGCCCATTTTCTGGACGCGGGTCATGTATTCAACCTCATCGCCCCAGATGAACAGCTTCTTGTCGGGTAGCCCCACATTTTTGACCACCTCTGCACTGACCAGCGTACCGTTGAAAAAGAAAGCCACGCCGTAAACCAGATCATAGGGAGTCATATCCGCTACTTTACGGTAGCTGCGGTTCGGCCGGTCGACATAAAAAGCTAACTCGCTGCTGTCTTTATTGCTGACCGATACCGAATTCTTGATGCAGGGACCGATATTCGGCGAGGTCATCAGCGCTTCCAGCGCATCGGGAGCGGCCAGACAATCATCGTCCATACACCATAGCCAATCGTAGCCACCCTTGTAGGCAGTGTCGATGCCGGTAGCAAAACCGCCTGCTCCGCCTAAATTGGACTGACTGACGATAGACAGGTCAGTCTGTTGGGCAAGCCACACATCCGTGCCGTCGGTGCTGCCATTGTTAATGACAATAATAGCATCGAGGGGCCGGGTCTGTTGGCGCAGACTGGCAATGCACTTGATTAAATCGGTCAGCCGGTTGTAGGTCACAACTACGGCAGCTACAGTTTCCATACGCTAGTTCTACTTAAATAAGGTGGTTAATCGGGTTTTGCTAAACACAACAGCCTCCCGCAGGTAGGCTCCCTGAATAACCTGAATCCCTTTATGGTACAGATAACTGTACATGGCCAGTGCAATGAATGCTTCGGCAGATACCCAGGCATAGGCCGCTCCGAGGTATCCCATTTCCCGGATGAACAGGATATTGATCAGCAGACCAATCACCGAACCACCCAGGGTAATGAAGAAAAAGGCTTTGTCCATGCGGAGGTTCAGCATGGTATGAAATCCCAGTAAGTTGCTGATTCCGATGGTAATAGGTAATAAGGAAACGACGCGCAGCACCCGGATGGCATCCAGAAACTGATCGCCGTAAAACTTGGCTATGAACAGGGGAGCAATGAGCCACAGCCCTATCGATACCAGCGTCATGAAGGCAAGCAATGGAAAAAATGTCGTTCGAACCACCCGCAGCCCATCTTCCCGACCACGCCCGAAGGCCCCGGCAACAATGGGAAAAAAGGCCTGGTTCAACCCCATCGTAACGAAGGAGCGTGCAATACTTTCCAGCCGTGTGCCCGCCGAAAAAATACCCACATCGTAAGCGTTACTCAATAAGCCCAATAGAAAAACCGCCGATCCAGCGTAAAGGGTAATGGTGACGGAGGAGAAAAACAGCGTGCTGTTTTCTATGAAACGCGTCTTTAGGTTAGCGATCGAGGGCCACGTGAAGGTTAAACGAAAGCGACGCAACGCGATCCAAAAGGCAATGATGCTGACCACGATCTGCGCTACACTCACCGACAGATTCTGGTAGATGTAATCGTCCGGTTTTCTGATCAGGACAAAGACCGACAGCGTGAACAGAATTTTTACGATCAGATTAAAAAGAGCTACCCGTCCCAGATCTTCCATGGCCTGATACAACCAGACCGGAAACAGCACAATGCCGATGCAGCTTAGGTACGTACAGGTGTGCAGCCAGAGGTGCGACCGGAACTCGGGACTGAACCAGGTGATACCCATAAAAATGAGCGTCGATAGCAGCCACAGGATCGTTTTCCCGGCAATAACTTCACTGAATGTCCGGTTAACCAGCTCTTTATCGGTTCGGTTGGCGGCAATCGTTCGGACAGCAGCCATGTCGAAGCCGTAGTTGATCAGCAGGGTAAAGTAAGCCACGTAAGCCTGCGAGAAATTAAGCAGTCCCAGCCGCTCCGGCCCAATGACCCGTACCACATAAGGTACCGTCAGCAGGGGAAGCAGCATATTTGCCATCTGGACGCTAAACAGCGACGCGACATTGATGGCAAACCGCTTGAGCGTGGCTGTTGACAATACCCCATGCCGGCCCTTCGCTGAAGAAACGACTGTTGTTTCCACATCGGGTACGGGTGCATCGGTTCCTGTCATTTCTTTACTGAGCATACTGACTTTGTTACATCATTCTCATCGGACCACCAGACTCAACCTTTCGCAGAGCGAACCGTCTTTTTGGGTGAGGGAAAAACCTCCACTGGTATTATTCCCTCGCCCGCAGGATAATCCGGCTGTGCGGAAGGTTGGGTCTGGTAGTCCCTGAGTTTATCAATCAATTCGTGGCTACGCCAAAATAAACGTACTCCAGTGGGGTGGTGCCGGTTGCTTCCAGGCGATGCGGTACCCCGGCCGGAATCCGGACAAAAACGCCGGACTGTAAGTCAATGGACTGGTCGCCAACGGTATACATGCCTTCGCCTTTGAGAAAAAAGAAACACTCTTCCATAGTCGGGTGCGTATGCAGGTCGCAATAATCGGCGGCTGTAAACACGCCATAGGCAACCTGCGTAACATTCGTTGGGGTGTCGCTATTTCGTAGAAAAACCTGTTTGGCACCCTGGGCATGAGCGGTTAGTTCACGCTCCAGGGTCGACAGGGAAGCTGTAATGCGCTCCATTATGCCTCAGCGGGTTCCAGTTCTTTCTTCTGAACCTGTTCTGAAATCCAGTCGTAGGTTTTCTCAACGCTCTTACGCAATGGTGTCGAAGGAGCCCAGCCCAACTTCTCCTGAATAAGGTGATTGTCGGAATTACGGCCACGAACACCCAGCGGACCCGGAATGTTGTTAATGGTCAGGTTTTTACCAGAAATGTCGATGACCATCTTCGCGAAGTCGTTCAGCGAAATCATTTCTTCTGATCCTAAGTTGACTGGTCCCGAGAAGTCGGAGTTCATCAACCGGCGGATGCCTTCTACGCACTCATCAACGATCAGGAACGAACGGGTTTGTTTGCCATCACCCCAGATGTCGATCGAGCCACCGTCTTCGGCCATTGCTACCTTGCGGCATACGGCAGCAGGTGCTTTTTCGCGACCACCATCCCACGTGCCCTGTGGACCGAAGATGTTGTGGAACCGGGCAATACGGGCTTCGATGCCGTGATTTTTCTGATAAGTTAGGAACAGACGCTCCGAGAACAGTTTCTCCCAACCGTATTCGCTGTCGGGTGCCGCCGGATAGGCCGACTCTTCCGAGCATTTTGGGTTGTTGGGGTCCATCTGGTTGTACTCGGGGTACATACAGGCCGACGAAGAGTAGAAAATCCGCTTCACACCCTGATTCTTGGCTGCTTCGAGGATGTTCAGATTGCACAATACCGAGTTGTGCATGATGGCTGCGTCGTTCGTGCCGGTGAAGACAAACCCTGCACCACCCATGTCAGCGGCTAATTGGTAAATTTCATCCAGATCACTGGTAACGACTTCGTCAGCTACGTTCGGGTCTCTCAGATCACCAACGATAAACTCATCGGCGTTATCATTGCCGTATTCGTTTTCTTTAATGTCTACTGCGCGAACCCAATAGCCTTCGGACTTGAGCCGATTAATCAAGTGGCCTCCAATGAAACCACCGCCACCACAGACGAGTGCTTTTTTCATACGTGTTTGTTATTTAACGGTTGAGAAAATTTCTTTTACATTGAGAAAAATGAAGAGCGGTACGATCTCCAAGTATCGTTTGTACAGGCGCTTAGGCTCGGCCATCAGCCGGAAAAACCATTCCAGCGAGAGCTTCTGCATCCAGCCGGGAGCCTGAGCTACCCGATCGGTATGGAAGTCGAACGCGGCACCGACCGTAACGATGAAGTTGACGTTGGTCCACTGCGCCAGTCGCCGGGCAAAGCGTTCCTGTTTGGGTGTGCTCAGACCGATCCAGACGATATTGGCTCCGGACCGGTTGATCGTGTCGGCCAGTGACCGGAATTCATCATCCGACATTTCCCGAAAGGGCGGGCAAAACGTACCCACTACCTTATAGTTGTCGAACTTGCGACCCACGGCTTTTTTCAGCTCGTTGGCAACGCCTTCCTGACCACCACAGAGAAAATGGTTGATTGGCTTTGAGGCACTGTTCGCGAACACATATCGGAAAAAATCGGGGCCATAGCAGCGGGTCATATTCGAGGCTCCCTTTAGTTTGCCTACCCACACGCCCGGCATGCCATCCGGTAAATTCCAGTAGAATGAATTCAACACTTCTTTGAACGCCGGTTCTTTGAAGGCGGTGACCAGTCCATGCGCGCCGGTTGCACTGATGCACCGATTCTGCGGAGGTAGCGACGAGTCGCACTGCCGAATCACTTCGCTAACGGCTGAATCTAAGCCAGCATCATAGAGGTCGATTTGTAGGACGTTTGCCATAATAGTGAAAGTCGTTGAGGTAAGGGGTTGACTACCAAGCGTTTTTGTTGCCGTTGACAGCCGCCTTTACGGTCCACCAGCAGATTTTTGCGTCTAGCCGGGTTGATTGGTTGCGGATGTAAAGGTGATCGTATCGAACCCGAACCTGCATTTTATGGAGTTCGGCTGTCTCACCCCGCGCGCCCCGTGCCTGAGCCAGACCCGTTATGCCGGGCCGAACCGTATACCGTTCGCGATAGCCGGGTAAGGTGTGCCAGTGCTGCGCATCCAGCGGCAATGGGTGAGGACGTGGCCCAACGACGCTCATATGGCCGACCAATACGTTCAGGAACTGGGGCATTTCGTCGAGATTCGTTTTCCGGAGGAATTTCCCGATGCGGGTCACGCGCATATCATTACGGGTAGCCTGCTCAAACTTGGCGTTGGCCACGTAAGACATAGTGCGGAATTTCAGACATGGAAAGACACGACCGTTCCGCCCGGTTCGGGTCTGTACAAAGAGCGCGGGGCCGGGTGATGACAACTTGATCAGTAGAACAAGTAGAGGTATCAGCCAAATAAGGATGGCGACGGTTACAAAGCTAGCTAACAAGATGTCGAACAGGCGTTTTTTGATCCCATTGACGAGTAGTCTTAGGGTACCATGCCGTGTCCGAACATTGTAGTCTAAATACAGTTGAACCGTTTTGCCGTCGGTAGAAGCCTGCATAGAAATGAAAGTTATAGTCGTTGAGTTAGTATACGTGTGGTGCCTTTTCAGTCTTCTGATAAACAGGGTCACTCATTGTTGGTAGCGACGAGCCAGCTATACGTTAGCCAGCTCGTCGCCGTTGTCTTACTTGTATGAGTAGCTATTCCGGTAGCGCTGATTAAAATGGTAAGCATCACCACTGCCTACTGCATTTAGAATGATGCTCATGTTCTGAAAACGCTGTTCGCGGTAAAGCGTGTCCAGTATTTTCAGACTCTGACGGGGGGTTACACCATGACGAATGACGAACAGTGTACTATCGGCATAGGGAGCTACTACTTGCGCATCCGTGACCACGCCAACCGGTGGCGCATCAATGATGACGAAGCGAAATTGTTCACGCAGTGTCGACAGCAGTACCTTGAGCAGCGGGCCACTCAGCAACTCCGACGGATCGGGTGGGAGAGGACCACTCGGTATGATGAAGTAGTTCGGGTAACCGGGAACGGGTTTCAGGATTTCTTCCAGCGTCGTTTCGCCGTTCAGGTAATTGCTCAGACCAACTGAGTTGTCGATGTCAAATCGCTGATGAAGACGCGGCATCCGCATGTCCATTTCCAGAATAACCGTCGGTTGACGCAACAGGGCCAGACTGGCACCGAGATTCAGGGACAGGAACGACTTGCCTTCACCACTGATGCTGGACGTAAACAGTATAACCTGACTTTCGGTAGAGTCGTGCCGACCAAGCTGGAGGTTCGTACGAATGGTACGAATCTGTTCGGCAATGACCGAGCGATTGTTCGGAGCTACAACCAGTACATCGCGGTGACGCTTGTTCATCACTTCACCCAGAATGGGCACCTGCGTAAGCTCTTCGACATCGCCCCGACGCGTTACCCGCGTGTTCAGCGTCCGTTTCCCGGCAATAGCAGCTGTCGGCAATAACAGCCCAACTAGTCCGAAGAGCGCGTAGATCACAACACCGACCGGTTTAACGGGTCCCAGGCTACTTTTGGCTGCGTCGAGTGTGCGACTGTCCGAAATGGCAGCGGCAAACGAAACAGCCAGTTCTTCGCGCTTGTGAAGCAGGTACGTATACAGGTCGTTCTTGATCGTTTGCTGGCGCGTAATATCCATCAACGTCCGCTCCTGCTTTGGTATCGTGCGGATAACACCTTCTAGTTCCTCGTTTTTAGCCGTATACTGATCCTTTGAACTGGTCAGCTGCGACTTCATCGTCTGGATATTCTGACGGATGTTGTTTCTCGTGGCCTTGATCTGATTCTCGACTCTTACCAAACTTGGATTCTCATCCGATGTCGTCTCCTTCAGCTCGTCACGGGTCAGTTCAAGCTGTGATAACTGATCGATCTGCTTCAGCAAAACCTGATCGTCAAGGCCCACTGTAGCGGGAGTCATACCACGTTTGTCCGATTGGTTATCGAGAAACGTCTGTAGATCATTGAGAGCCGCTAACTGAATTTTTACCTGATTCAACTGCGCGTCGTTCTGTTGCGCTGTCTGCAAAAGCGATTGCGACTGTGTACCCAGATCCGTAATACCCTGTGTCGATTTGTAATCTTCGACATTTCGTTCAACCGAAGCCAGTTCGCCGGAAACCATATGAAGCCGATTCTCAACGAAGCGAAGTGTATTGGCCGCTACTTTGTTCTTATCGACGATAGTCGCCTGATTGTATTCGTTGATCAAACTGTTCAGAATGGCTTCTCCCTTTGCCGGAACAGCATCGTCGAGCGTGAGATGAATCACTGTCGATGTTTTGCTGGTTGGTTCCGCTTTAAGGTTTGCCTGGTACATGCCAACGGCAGAAGCGTGCGACATCGCCTGTGCTATCAACGGCTGTGTCTGCTTGCTCACCGTATCACGGGTCAGTACGCGCAGATCGCCGTAGGGTGTCTTGATCCGCTGATTGAGTGGGTAAGTCCGGTCATTGATGCGAACGGACGAACTATCCGGGAAGGATAAGGCCAGTGGTTTTTCGTATAACGCCGGTGTTCCCGACTCAACCAGTAACCAGACCGGTGATTCGGTATAGATTTCCCGCTTGCCGAACGACGTTTTTCGATAGTACCGCGTATCCAGGTGCAGATTCGTTACTACCCGATCCATGAGCGTAGACGAATGAAGCACTTCAAGCTCATTTTCAACGACTTTCTTCGGCGAGTAGGTTTCCAGTTCTTTGAGCGGGTTGGCTTGTCCACTCCCCCGTTTTTCGTCCTGAAGCAACAGACTCGCCTGGATGCGATAAATAGGCTGTTTGTATAGCAGGAAAACGTAAGCGCCCGCGAGGGATAGCGCGAGAGATAACACGAACCAAGGCCAGTGTCTGAGATAAGGAAGCAGGTACGTCTGCAGACTTGGCCCCGCTGGCTCTACTACCTGATAGGGCACATACGAGTGGGTATTTTTTTGGGACATATGAACTTAGAATAACGTTGAATAATAAGTGGACACTCGTTATCGACGGGTCGCAATGATGGCGATGATCGACAAAACACCGGTTACGATAGGAGCCAGTTGATAGGCCCTGTCTACGCTGGTTACTCGTACTTTCCCCGGTTCGATGTAGACGACATCGTTCGGGTGGAGTGTATAATAAGGCGAACGGAACGCATCACGCCGGGTTAGATCGAGTCGAGCAAAAATGCGTTGACCCCCCTCTTCCCGAATAACCAGCACATTATCACGTCGACCATATATTGTCAGATCTCCCGCCAGTCCCAGTGCTTCCGGCAATGTTATCTGCTCATTAGGAATAGTGAACAGCGACGGGCGCGTCACTTCGCCAAGCACAGAAATTCGGAAGTTCTGATTTCGCACGTTAACGGTCGGCTCTTTCAGATAGGCTTTCAGCTTCGTGCCGATCAGCTCACCCGCTTTTGCCGTTGTCAGGTCGGCCACGGCCACCTGGCCCACTAACGGTAATTTGATCGTTCCGTCCATGGCCACCAGATAGCCCGATGTTCGAGCTAGTGGATTTAATGGTCCGGCTGTTCCACTACCGTCTGCCATAGCCGCCGGATTGAAATAGGTTGACGCTTCTGCATTTAAACTACTCACCTGAACCGACAGCAGATCACCCTTTTTAATGGTTGGTACAAATGGTTCCGGTATCATCAGCGTATCGTCTTTCGTCGTTGTACCCTGAAAATAAACCAGCTTTCTTGCCGACGTACATCCCTCCAGAAAGAGCAGTAAGCTCAGGCCCGCCAGGATACCTCCCCACACAGTTATTTTTAATTTTGCTTTTATTTTTATCACGTTGAGTACAATTAACTTTACTTTGTCTTTTCGAACCAGACCCACTAGTGTAGGGTATCGATCGGACAGGTGTAAGAATGGCAATGGCAACTACTTGAACAGTTCGGCCGATTTGTTACATCGGCTGCTTACTATTTGGTAGTCACTAGTTTCAATGAAAGCTCTCCAGTGTTTTGTGTATCGCTGAAGACCGGCACGATGGACGACCGGAATATTAGGAAGCTAGTTGGACGGTGGACGACAAACGTTATTGATGAATCAGGTATCGCTTGCCGTGTTATCTAATCGAAAGGTAGAAAGGTAGTCGTTGAGGACAAAAAGATCAGAGAGATAGCTACAATGCTTATATTTATAGAGATATCGAATTTTTGTATATATAATTGTTATTTTTGATCTACTTTAGTTGTAGAATTTACCTAAGTAGTAACACTTATATAGAACTAATCGTAGCCTTTTTGTAATGTATCTGCTAAATACCTGATTAGAAATTAACTCGATTATTTGGACCTTTATGACTTTAACGTAATTTGTTGTATAAATAATTATAAACGCTCTGACTGGCGATAACTGGTAAAATTTATAAAAAATAATTGAATAAAATAAAATGAGACTGATCGCCTAAAACTCGTATAAATACTCGATAACGCAGTGACCCCGCTGAGCGGACTAATCAGAGCGAGCCATGTGCGATACGCCGTACCTTAAAGATACAAACCATCGGATACCGCTCGCTCTTCATCGAAACGAAAACCGCCAGTTAGCATTGGCGCTGACTGGCGGTTTGATCGAATTTACTCGCGGAATTTCGTCTATCAGGGAATTGGATTGCCAGCCTCATCATAGTTCATGGAGGCCCGGCAACTAGCTCCCAGTACGGCATCATATGACTTGCCCCCGCTTCCTTTAATTAGTTTATTGTTGGTGAGCACGGTGTTCGTTGCGCCACTGCCATACGCCATAAATGTCGCCTGATTTTCAGTGCTGCTTTTATTGGAAATGGTGTTGTTGGTAAATGTGTTGTTCGGCGTGTTGTCGCAGATTACGGCTTTGTTGGCCGCGCTTTCAATCACGTTCTCGGAGAATGTTCCACCGGCGGTCGAGTGCAAAAGTTCCAGCATACCTGTCATCTTAAACACGTTTTTGCTGAACTGAGTAGCGCCCCCATTGTGCAGCTGCACACCTCCCTGACACACGCCTACGGTAGTATTGCCGGTGATGACCATGCCGCCAACGATCGATCCGTTGCCATCGCCATCATTGGAGCCTTCGAGAAACTTGTCGAATACGCCCTCAAATTTGTTGTTCGTGATCGTTACGTTCTGAGCGGCACCGGCAATCTCGATGCCAAACAGACTACAGTTTTTGATGTAATTATTGTTGACGGTAAGCCCCGATAAAGGTCCTGATAGTGAGAGTCCAAAGTGGCAGTCGTGGAAGTTGTTACCACTGACGGTGATCGTTTTGCCTGCGTAACTATTATAGTTGTCGTGGTTAAAAATTTCGCAGGCCATACGCTTTGCCTGGACGTTGTTATTGCGGACAACGATACCGGAAGCGGTCTTGCCCGCCTGAATTTTTAGCGTCAGCCAATTGGTACTGTCCTTAGCGGCCACATCGGTACTTGTGCAGTTCTGCACCGTGAAATCAGTGACCGAAGGGCCGTCGATATAAATAGTGCCATACCGACCATTCTGCCTTGAGGTTACGTTCCATGACAACCCATCGATCAGAATATGGTCTAGGTGAATATCCGGGTTCGGGTCATTGACGAACGAAATGTACGACTGAGGCAGCGTGATAAGTACCTTACCCGCGTTTGCCTGAATGGTCATATTGCTCCGTAAATGAACTTCGGTCAACTGGGTATATTGCCCATCGGGAATAACCAGATTATCCGTAGCTTTTATCGCCATTTCCAGTTCTGGGCCTATGTCGGTGTCCGATGTACTAACGCCAAACCAGGTTACACTGGCTGGCCCCGAGAACTCCCGTATATACCGGTGGCCATTAAAAGTCACCAGAACAAGGCCGGTATTATCGGGACTGCTGAAGTCTGCCTCACTTAGTCTGAACGTTCCCTCATGACCGGCATCTGTAATGCGAACACTGCTGGGGATCTGATTGGAATTTAGAGAGCGCAGTGAGACGATCGAGAGTGTGTCTTCCCGTTGCACAACCCGATCAGGCTCCGGTTCCGGCGTTTTACAATGAGCCAGTACGGTGATTGCAAGAGCAAATAGACCGAACTGAAGCAGGTGTGAATGCTTCATAACGTTGAGTGTTGAGTAAACAATAGGCTGATAACCAAACTGTTATTTGTAAGTATGCGTACTGTTGAATCGCAATCGCTAACCGGTTTTATTAGCGTATACCGGCCATTGTTTTTAACCGATTATAGATCCGGGTAGGAATGCTGTAGTGCCGTAATGTCTGGCGATGATAATAAGCGGTATTCTCGATTGTATCGGGCCACGTAAACGTGCGCTGAACACCGTCATCGAGCTTGGTTTTGTAGCGATTGTAGATGTCCGTATGGGTAGCGTCTTTACCGAATCCAATATTTTCGACTTTCGAGATGGTAGGGTAAACGGTCAAACCGCCTTCCTTAAATCGGTTGTAGCAGAAGCGGATATCCCAGGCATCGGCCCGGCCCTCCATTTGATCGCGCAGCATACCGACCAAATCTGAACCGCCCTGCATAAACTCTTTCTGCTGCTGCCGATCCTCGCTAAAGGCCGGATAATCCGTCATGTCCCAATCGACAGACTGCCAGCGGTCGGACCAGGTAGCCCATCCCCAGGGACTGTGGCGAGGAATAAAGTAAGCATCTGACTGGTAGCCGGTCGGACGATGAAAGGGCAGCGTATAGCCAGCCACGGAGTAAACACGCCGGTTGTTGGCATATTGCATCAAACCCTGGTTCATGAAATCCAGAAAGTTCGGTGCGGTCACAATGTCATCTTCCACGATGATAGCTGACGGATGTGTCGCTAAAACCTGGGATACCCCCCGAATAATCGAATTGGCGCAACCGATATTCGTCTCGGCATAGTCGCGGTGAATTGTACGGAATCCCGTAAACTCATCGATCAATTGCCGAACCTGCGCAACTTTGGGTTCATCTTCGGGACGCTTAGGCGCGTCGATAAACACGTACAGATCGCTTTGCGATGCTAAGTGGTTTTTCCGAAGAGCCTGGAGTGTGGCGTCGAGTTCGGCGGGGCGCTTGTAGGCGAAAAGAAGCACCGGTGCATTCATAAATCAAAAAGCGTTTAGCGACCGTGATAAGCCGTTGAGTAATAGATAAAGACATGTATAAACATGCCGTCTTGAGCTATCTCAAAGTTACGCACGATGTGCTGGCGGGCCAATTTGCCCTCTTGCAAGCCCTTTCGGCAGGGCTTGGTGAACATAGATACCTAATAGGAAGGGTGTATATATTTTATTTACTAAAATGCAGATGTGTTAACTAAATTAATGGATTGTGATGGGTACAAAAGAGCGGAAGGAGGATTGAAATCTTTATAGAGGGCCTGGGTAGGGCCATTATTTATCGTCAAATGGGGGTTTTTGATTGCCGATTAGGGTGAGTTGAATGGCTGTATTTTCAAGCCGATCCCGAGATACAGGAACTACCGTGTCGTCGATCATACGAACCCAACCCGATCGTCCCCGCTTTTGTTTAAACTCACGAACGTAAATTGGGTTTACGATGGCCGAGCGGTGAACCCGAATAAAATTAAGATGCTGCTCGAACCAGTGAAGAGGCTGTGTCACCAGCGTGAACGTGCCCTTCTGGTAGTGTACGCGGGTATAATTGGCTTCGCCTTCCAGCCACATAATAGTATCAATACGCACGGGGTGCGAATCGCCTATTAAATGAATCGTGTCCATCTGAACGTATTGTGGAGTAGATTGTAGATACGATAAATGATCATGTTTAGATTTAATGATGGCAATGGTGTGGTAGGTAACACGGTCTAACGAATAAGCTAGTCAGTAAGACAAATAACTGGAATGCTGACCAGGTAAAACTATCAAAAACTGCATTATTTCCCTAACTGGTATCGAGTTGTTTACCAACTCGTTGTCTGTAAGTTCATGATCCGCTTTTGCCGGTTAAGGCATAGGTCACAGACGCTTAGCTGAATCGATGTGAGTTATAGCCGCTGTATGGGTAGAAATCGGATATATACCTGAAGTCGCTGAGTGAAGAGGCTAGATAAATGTCAACTAATTAGAAAGTAAAAAAACAGGTGAGCCCGTGGCAACTCAACGCTTGTGATTTAATGAGAATGGGTTGCAGCAAGCATCCAATCTTGAGAGGAAAGCATCCATCAACCAAGAGAATGTCTTATAGAATACTGCTTGTAGCGGATCAACGGTCTTGACAATAGGAGACAATCGTGCAGTATCAGGTAGAATGAAGCTTTATACAGTATAGGTGTAGATGGTCCTGAACACCGTCACGTAGTTGGAAGAGATTCACTACTATGTAAAGAGAAAACAGTACTCCTCTATTGGGTTTTGTAACGATAAAGGTGGCTATGAGCTAAGAAGCCAATTCATCAAGCATTGCACAGGTATGAAACCATTTATAAATGGCTATTTGAAATAATTCGTCAATCCAGGTCAGAATAAATTTATGATGTGTGCAGCATAAAAAAGCCCCAAAACAGACGTTTTGAGGCTTTTTGCTCCCGAAGCTGGGCTCGAACCAGCGACCCTCTGATTAACAGTCAGATGCTCTAACCGACTGAGCTATTCGGGAATCGTGGTGCAAAAGTAGCGCAGAGAATGACACCACGCAAGTAGTTTTTGTAAAAAAATGCGGCTAGATACTGATAAAATTTTTGGCTGCTGCTCAACCCTGTGATAGTCAGCCTAAAGTCTGATTCAAAAAAAATGGTTATCGCGTTGAATAACCACCTTGGGTGGGGCCGCCAAAAGCATCAGGGCGATGATTGGGTACATTTTGCAAGATCAAGTCTTTGATTCGACGGGCATCACCCTTCGTGAAGTTATTGATGACAATCTCTGGACGGGCACGCGGAATGACCCGCACCGTGGAGAAAAACAAGCCATTATCAATCTCAACCCCCGAAATATCGGAGTAGAAAACAAAGTTGTCGGTGCCGCCTATCAACTTCCGAACCCGAAACGTCACCCCCTTGTCGCTGAATTCAACTTCGTCGCGGTTGATGGGGTCTTTAAAACTGCTGCTGTGAAATTTTTCTGCCATGATAGCTGAACCCCGGTTATTTTTTAGGGACGTATATTACTTTTTTTGTTTCGAAAAAGGGTTCATCAAAGTAGTCAGACAAATCGTAAACCCGATAACGATCAGGTACTTCGGCCAATTCTTCGGACAGATCACCCCCTTTAAGATAGAGAACACCATTGGGCCGGTCGTTGTTGCCTGATTTGTGGATTTTATAGCGAACCCAGCCCAAAAACGGCTTTAACCGGGTTACAGCCCGACTCACAATAAAATCGTAGGAGGTGTTGAGCTGTTCAACGCGCGCCTGTTCGGCCTTTACGTTAGTGAGGCCAAGCGCATCGGCGATTTCCTGTACCACTTTAATCTTTTTGCCGATGCTGTCTACCAGATGAAAGTCTGCAAGGGGGTACAGAATAGCCAGCGGAATACCCGGAAAACCGCCCCCCGTTCCAACATCCAGAACTTCCGTTCCCGGTTTGAATTGCACAATCTTGGCAATGCTCAGTGAGTGTAAAATGTGCTTCTCGTAGAGGGCATCAATATCCTGTCTGGAAATTACGTTGATTTTAGCGTTCCAATCACGATAGAGGCCATCTAGAGCGGCAAAGCGTTCCTTCTGCTGTTCGGTTAAACCGGGGAAGTATTTTAATAAAATATCAATGTTCATTCTGTTGGTGGTCTGGAGCTGCGTTCGTGTATACGTTGCTGACTAGTCAGCGAGTAATCATAACGGACAATGTAGCTGTTCGGACTGCTTTATCGCCAATAAATTCGTTTTTTGCGTCGGGTGACGAGCGTTTTTGCCCCTGCGATACCATAATATACCGCCAGTGTCAGGTCCATCACGGGCATAAGTGCCCAGTGGACGGTATGACCCAGACGATAGCTGATCCGTCCGACAATTCCCCAGAAGGCCAGTATCCGGCCAGCAAAAGCACCGGTCGCGATCCGCAAAAGTAGCCGTTCATTCTCTGAGAGTGGGTGGTGACCAAGTGCATACCCTAGAAGCGTACCCCCAACGACCAGCCCCAGAACCCAGCTAAGCACATAGGAGCCGATCAGCAAGCCAAGTTGAGCCTTATGGCCGGGTTTGTAATAATTACCTACGTTTAGATGCCGCTCTTTCTGGCGTCGCCAGTCGGCCCATGTCTCTTTCGGATTCGACCACGTAAAGGTGTCCGGATTGAGGCAAATGGCTGTGTTTCGGCCCGTTGCTACTTCATTGACGAACAAATCATCGTCGCCCCCAACCACGTTTTTATGGGTATAAAAGCCTCGATTCTCGAAGAATAGCTGCGTTCTGTAGGCTAGATTGCGCCCCACACCCATGTATGGTCGACCCGCTAAAGCCAGTGAGAAGTACTGCACCGCCGTGAAAAGTGTTTCCGCACGAATGAGCAGATTCAAGAGGCCCGGTCGCTGGAAATAAGGCGAAAAACCCAACACGATTTTTTTGTCCGCCGAAACCAGTGGGGCAACCATACCCGCTAACCAGTCGGCTGAGGCCGGGCGACAGTCCGCGTCGGTTAAGAGAACAATGGGATGTATTGCCTGTTTGAGTGCAATCGTCAAGGCATATTTTTTCGGTGTAATATGTTCGTACTCCTTGTCGATTCGTATAAAACGAACTTGGCTCAGCTCCTTGCTTGCCTGTTCCAGAAACGCCGTCGTGCCATCGGTAGAGCGGTCGTCCATCACCAGAATGTCAAACGCTGGATAGTGCTGGTCATTAAGCAGGGGAAGTAGCTCGGTTAGGTTTTCCAGTTCGTTGCGCGCACAAACGATAATGGTGACACCCTGCTGGTCGGCTGATGCGGCCACCCGGCCTTCTGCGGGGACGTTGCCGTTTTCAAATGCTGTTCGGGAAAAAACGAAAAGAATGTAAATAAGCTGAATGCTGACCATCACTAGCCAGGTTATCAGCAACGCCGTGATCACAAAGAAAGGGGAGATGTACTCGTTAAGTGAATGGTTCTCTGACTGAAAGCGCAAAGATAAGGGAAAAGGGGAGAATGGGAGAGATTGAAAAAGAACGACTTGCGCCTGTCTCATCCATTTCTTTGCCCACCTCCCTCGCTTCCTCGTATCTTTGTGGTATGACGTTTTCCATTACTGCCCACGATCCGCAGTCGAAAGCCCGCACGGGTACACTTACGACCGATCACGGGCCAATTCAGACACCAATTTTTATGCCCGTCGGAACGGCTGGTACGGTGAAGGCCGTCCATCAGCGCGAACTCGAAACGGACATCAATGCCGAAATTATTCTGGGCAATACCTACCACCTATACCTGCGACCCGGTCTGGACGTGTTGGGTCAGGCAGGTGGACTACACGCGTTCAACGGCTGGCGTCGGCCTATTTTGACTGATTCTGGCGGCTATCAGGTCTACTCACTCTCGAACACGCGGAAGATCAAGGAAGAAGGGGTTACGTTTAAATCGCACATCGACGGGTCGAATCACCGTTTCACGCCCGAAGGGGTTATGGACATTCAGCGGACAATCGGGGCCGATATCATTATGGCGTTCGATGAATGTACACCATACCCCTGCGAGTACGAATACGCCCGGAAGTCGATGGAGATGACCCACCGCTGGCTCGATCGGTGTATTGGCCGTTTCGACGAAACCGAAGGCCATTACGGCTACCAGCAAACGTTGTTCCCCATCGTTCAGGGAAGTACGTATCCGGATCTGCGACGGCAATCGGCCGAGTTCATTGCCTCAAAAGAGCGCGAAGGCAATGCCATTGGCGGTCTGGCAGTGGGTGAACCAGCCGAAGAAATGTATTCGACGATCGAGCTGGTCAACAGCATCCTGCCCGTCGACAAGCCGCGCTACCTGATGGGTGTTGGCACACCCGCCAATATTCTGGAAGCCATTTCGCTGGGTGTCGATATGTTCGATTGCGTGATGCCGACACGGAATGCCCGCCATGGGCTGCTGTTCACTACGGAGGGTATCATGAATATGAAGAACGAACGATGGAGCCGCGATTTTAGTCCCATCGATCCCGGACTAGGGGGATACGCCAGTACATTTTACACCAAGGCGTACCTGCGCCACCTATTCAAGGCCGACGAGCTGTTGAGTGGACAAATTGCCAGTTTGCATAACCTGACGTTCTACCTGTGGCTCGTCCGACAGGCGCGCGCCCACATTGCGGCTGGTGATTTCGTGGCGTGGAAGAACGGGATAATCCCCAAATTAATGCAGCGCTTATAGGTCAGGGATACGTTGCTTTGCTTCATTTTTGGAAAAAGTCTCCGTTTGTTCGCCGAAACGGAGACTTTTTTATGCAAAATTCGTCTGTGTCTATGTTGCGGTTTTGGGCGGTAACTCTGTAGCTGAAAACCGCAGCTTCGATACAATACACTGTCTTTAATTAACTGTGGTGTTACTCATCCGCCTGACGGCTCTGCGTTTTTACGGTGTCTTACTCCTATTGGGTCTTATGGCAATACTCCGCGCATCAGGCCAATCGGTAGATAAGCTGACGAATGAACAAATGCAGCGATTTGTCCAGCAGGCACAACGTAGCGGTATGTCAGATGCGCAACTTGAACAACTGGCGCTGAAGCAGGGCTTTACCCAATCCGATATCACCCGGATGCGTCAGCGAATTAATGAACGGGCGGAAGGACCACCGAAGCCAATGACGGGTAGCAACGAGACTGGCAGGATAGACAGGACTGAAGTACGTGAGCCGGCAGTACTACCCGTATCACCGCCGACCCGTAGTGCATCTGCTGTTTTTGGCGCATCCCTCTTTTCGACGACAAACCTTACCTTCGAACCGAACCTGCGGATGCCAACGCCCCGTAACTACCAGCTCGGGCCCGACGATGAACTGATAATCGACGTGTATGGCAATGCACAACAAACCTACCGGCCTAAAGTAAGCCCCGAAGGAAGCATCCGTATCGAAAATCTGGGACCTGTTCACGTGAGCGGATTGACGATTGAGCAGGCTGAACAGCGCATCGTTGGTCGGCTTCGAACGCTGTATCGGGGGTTGAATCTGGCGGGAAGCGGCCTGAATGCCCAGGTTACGCTTGGGAATATTCGTAGCATCAATGTAACGCTGCTGGGGCAAGTCGTCCGGCCCGGTACCTACACAGTATCGTCGCTGGCGTCGGTATTCAATGCGCTCTATGCATCGGGTGGGCCGTCGCCCGAACGCGGTTCGTTTCGGTCCATTCGGGTATACCGGAGCAACCGACTTGTGCGAACGCTTGATGTATACGACTTTCTGCTGCGGGCCGACCAGAAAGACAATATTCGGTTGTTCGATCAGGATATTGTGTTCGTGGATCAGTACAGCACGCGCGTCGAGCTGGCGGGCGAAGTGAAGCAACCCGGCTTGTACGAAATCAAACCGGGTGAAACGCTCCAAACCCTGCTGAATTTTGCCGGGGGCTACACCGACCGCGCTTACACCGCGTCCATCAACGTGCTGCGCAATACGTCGACCGAGCAACAGTTACGTACGGTTTCAGCCCAGGAAGTAACCAACTTTATCCCTAAACCGGGCGATCGATACACGGTTGGCGTTATTCTGAACCGAATCGAAAACAACGTGACAATTGGAGGTGCCGTGTTTCGGCCCGGTGATTTTTCGCTGGAAAAGAACCCGACGCTGAAACAGCTTATTCGCAGTGCTGAAGGACTTCGGGAGGACGCGTTTCTGAACCGCGCGACCATCCGGCGTCTTCGTCCGAATCTCGATCCGGCGCTTATTTCGGTCGATATTGGTAAAGTCGTACGGGCCGAGATTGCGGACATACCGCTTCATCGCGAAGATATCGTAACCATTCACACGATCAGCGAGCTTCGGCAAAATCGTACCGTTTCGATTAAGGGTGAAGTTAATAAGGCGGGCACGTTTGCGTTTGCCGATAGTATGACGGTTGCCAATCTGATTGTACTGGCGGGTGGCTTTTCGGAAGGGGCCATCGCTTCCCGGATGGAGATTGCCCGACGGGTCGGAACCGATACCACCGACTTACCCAACGGACAGACGATTCGTCTGATCGCCGTTGACATTGATCCCAATCTCCGCTTGAATCCTGCCGATGCCCGACTCACGTTACAGCCTTTCGATGAGGTATTTGTGCGTCGTTCGCCCCATTACGAAGACCAGAAAGGAGCTATTGTACGCGGAGACGTGTTCTACCCCGGTTCGTACGCCATTCGTACCACGACGGATCGGGTAGCGGACCTGATCGCTCGGGCTGGTGGCCTCAAACCCGATGCCTATTTGCCAGCAGCCCGGTTCACGCGCAAGGGGGAAGTCGTGTCAATCGATATGCGTAAAATTCTCGATAATCCGGCGGATCCGGGCAATCTTCTGCTCGACGATGGGGATTCACTGACCATTCCGCGCCGGGTTGAACTGGTTCGAATTCGCGGTGAGGTGCTGAATCCGATAACCGTAGAGTACAACCCGGCTAACTCATTTCGCGATTACATCGCCGAAGCGGGTAACTTCACCAAAAAGGCTATCCGTCGAAAAACCTACGTCATTGCTACCAATGGCAAAATCAGACCGACTAAATCCGTATTGGGTATTCATCGGTTTCCGACACCGGAGCGGGGCATGACAATCATCGTTCCGGCGGAGTCGCCAAAGGAATCCGGCAAGACATCGCCCGCCGAACGCACTGCCATGTTGAGTGTTATCGCTTCCGCTGCCGCCGTTGTATTGACCGCGTTACGCCTTTTTTCAAACTAAGCGACTAACCCGACCAAATCGTACCGTGAAGCAGGATTTACCACGTATGCCCCCAACCGATCTGTCAGCCAAGTCCCTGATCAGGCTTGCCTGGCAGGGCCGAATGCGGCTGGGACTGGTCGTAATCCTGTTTACTCTGCTGGGTATTGTCGTTGCGTTACTGACGACGCCGGAGTTTGTCTCCGAAGCCCGAATTATGCCGGAAATGAACAGCGGTGACGGTGGCGTGTTTAAACGACTGGCATCCGTCGCCGGATTTTCGGGATTCGATCTGTCCGATGCGGAGGAGGTTGATGCCGTCCGTCCGGATCTGTACCCGAACGTGCTGCAAAGTACACCCTTCGTCCTCTACTTACTCGATCAGGCTGTAGCGCAGACGAATGGCCAGATGACTACAATCGCGGCTTTATTATGGCCTGCCGACAACTGGTCGCTGGGGGATTGGTTCAGCGCCGAAAAAACGGGCGATACCAAGCCGGTCGATCAACAAATTGATCAGCCGCTGAACCTAAGCCGTCGACAGGAGAAGCTGATCGAAGATGTGGGTAAACGAGTCCATGCCAAGCTGGACACCCGTTCGGGGGTGATCACGATTACGGCCAGGATGCCCGATGCCCGTGTTGCCGCTACAGCTGCTCAGTTGGCGATGAACTACCTGACGCAGTACGTGACGAGTTATCGAACCGAAAAAGCCCGGCAGGATTTACGGTTTTACACCCGGCAATTGAACGAAGCCCGGAAGCGGTATCAACTGGCGCAGTATGGTGTATTTCGGTATGATGATGAGCACAAAAATTTTGTCGTGCAGGCCGCTACCATGGAAAAGCAGCGCAGAGAAGCCGAGTTGATGATTGCACAGACGGTTTACACCGAACTGTCGCGGCAGTTTGAGCAGGCAAAGCTCAAGGTGCAGGAACGGACGCCCGTTTTCAAAGTGCTCGAACCCGCTAAAATTCCCCGCGTGCGGATATCGCCGAAGCGGACGCTGATGGTGCTGGTGTATGCAATGGTGGGTTTGGGCGTTGGTATGACGTATCTGGTTCTCCGACGCGCTAACCCGATCGGCTGGTTACGGGCGCTGGTAGCGGAGTGAAACCTATACTCTGACCGGTGTTGATCGATACGATCATACGCTTATTAAATGAACCGTTGATTTGAATGTCATAACGTACTACGCCTTTGTTCAACGCATTGAAGGAGAAAGAGAAGCAAATTGCCGTGATCGGTCTGGGCTACGTCGGCCTGCCACTTGCGCTTGAATTTGCCAGACAGTTTCGGGTGATTGGCTTCGACACCAACGCGGATCGAGTGGCGATGATGCAGCGAGCCGAAGATCCGTCGCGCCAATTACCACCTGACGCGTTTGCCCAGGCCAACATCCTATTCACGGCTGATCCGGAGGTATTAAAACAGGCCCATTTTTTTGTCGTGGCCGTGCCGACACCCGTTGACGAATACAAAGTTCCTGATCTGAAACCGCTCCAGCGTGCTTCGGAGGCCATTGGCCGCGCTCTAAAACCCGGTGATTACGTGGTTTATGAATCGACGGTTTATCCGGGATGCACGGAAGACGATTGCATTCCGACGCTCGAACACCAGTCGGGCCTGACACTGGGAAGCGATTTTAAAGTAGGCTATTCACCTGAACGCATCAATCCCGGCGATAAACAGCGTACATTATCGACCATTCTTAAAATCGTATCGGGCAACGACGCGGAAGCATTGCGGGAAATTTCCGCTGTTTACGGAGCCATCATTCGGGCGGGTGTCTACGAGGCTCCGACGATCAAAGTCGCCGAAGCGGCTAAAGTGATTGAAAATGTACAGCGTGACCTGAACATATCGCTGATGAACGAGCTGTCGATCATTTTCGATAAAATGGGCGTCGATACGCACGAGGTCCTGAAAGCGGCTGGTACTAAATGGAATTTCCTGCCCTTCACGCCCGGACTGGTGGGCGGCCATTGCATCGGTATCGATCCTTACTATCTGCTTTACAAAGCGCGTCAGTTGGGCTATGACCCGCAGGTTATTAACTCTGGCCGACGAATCAACGACGGTATGCCGGCCTATATCGCTACCAAACTCGCCCAATTGTTCCTCCAGCGAGATAAGAATCCCCGGCAGACGAAAGTGCTCGTGATGGGACTCACGTTTAAGGAAAATGTGTCGGATATCCGCAACTCAAAAGTGGCCGATCTGGTGCGTGAACTGATGAAATACGCCATCAATGTACACCTGATCGACCCCCATGCCTCCCCGAACGAAGTGGCGCAGGAGTATCGAATGACGTTGATGGACACGCCCTCGACTAACTACGATGCCATTATTGTGGCCGTCGGCCACGATGAATATAAGGGGCTAGACGTGCCTTATTTTAAATCGTTGATGAACGGTGTGCCGATCCTGCTGGACCTGAAGGGATTGTATAGCGTAACGGCGGCTGATGGTATCGATTACTGGCGATTATGAAACCGTACATAGTCCGCGAGTTACGAACAAAAACGAAGCATGATGAAGTGGTTCAGTAGCATCCTTTTGAGCGTTCTAGTACTGATCGGGTTGCGGGAATACCCAGTGGCCGCTACGGTATTAGCCAGCTCCATCTTGTGCGGCTACTGCGCGTGGACACTAGCCGAACCGATGGCCAAGTTGGTTTTTATCTATCCGCTGTTTTGTTTCTGGCTATCCCAACAGTTCACTGTTTACGACTTTTTTGAGATCGGTGATGGCCCCGCTTATTTCGCCGTGATGGACGATATCCTGCCTCGCCTGACTACCTATGACTATCGGGGTTTGTTAGCACTCATGGCCCTAGCCGGACCCAAATACCTTAACCTGGGATTCCTGCCTACCGCCTTTCTGCCAAACCTGTTTTTCGATGCGCCCGGTTCGGTTGTTTATCAGCTCACGCAGGTCTACACGCACGTGGCGTTGGTGGGATTGCTGCTGTCGTTAACGGTCAAGTGGGATGTGATTGGTGAGCGGTACCGATGCCCCATTTTCCTGTTCATGCTCGTGTCACCGGGTTATCTGGCTTTAGTGTCGTATCCAACCCGTCATCACGTCACAGCCTTTGCCATTTTTCTGCTGTTCATCAGCGTTGAAGCCTGTCTCCAGAAACAAACCGTTAGTCGGCTGTTGGCCTTGTTCGTCGCCGTTGGCCTGATCTTCTTTTGCAAAGCCGGGCTACTGCCGTTTTTCGTACTTTACCTGATTGTTCGCCTTCACAACCCTGAACGCAGGCTCGTAAACGTGCTTCTGGGTGGTGTGCTGATCGGCGCTATGATATATACCTACCAATACGTTCGGCAATTATACGATGCCCGGTTTGCTACCGAAACGATCGGTGTATTCAAAGATGCCTCACTAGGGCCGTTGATGCCGATCTACAAATACGTTATGGCCATTGTGTCGCCGTTTCCGTACTATAAGTATAGCGTTGTCGTCAACACGATTGCCTACGGGGGAAACTGGTTGCTACTGCTGTTGTTCGTTCCGGCGGGGATGACTGGTTTGTGGCTATTTCTCCGAGTGCTGCTCAACCCTCTAAAACTCTGGCGGCATGACGAGGACACGAAACGACTGTTTGCGTATGGCGGTATCATGTCGCTATCCATTCTGGGCGGTTCGACCGGCTTTCTGATGTACATCCTGGTTTTCATGCCCTTTTTCGCACCCCTCTTCCGGATCAGCGACTACAACGTGCAGCCCGTGACTGTGCTGGCGGCCTTGCTGCTGCTCAATGTGGTTGTGCTAGTGCTGAATGGTGAAAATCTATTCGATTACCTATAGCCTATGATTATTGTCAGACTAGCCGGGGGATTGGGCAATCAACTGTTTCAGTACGCATTCGGGCGAGCATTGGCCCACCGGCATAATGTGCCGCTTAAGCTTGATCTGCATGTGCTGGAAGGGCGCAACTATGACCAGACGATGACCGCGCGAGCCTATGCACTCGATCTATTCGGGCTGCCGGTTCCGTTCGCAACACCCGCCGAGGTCGCTCCGTATGTGCCGTTTGTGACGAAACCGTCGACGTTTTTACCGGCACAGTATGGGCACCGATTGCTCCGGAAAGTCAGCCGGTCGCTGAATCCGCGCTATGTCGTAGAAAAGGACGCTGCCCGTTTCGATGCGGGCGTATTGCTGACCGCGCCCTCTCATTGCTACGTGGCTGGCTATTGGCAATCCGAACGCTATTTCTTACCCATACAGCAGGAGTTACGATCTGAGCTACGCGTTGTCACACCGCTGACCGGACCGGCTATCGCACTCGCTGAGCATATAAACACCGTAGAGGCTGTCTGTGTCCACGTTCGGCGAACCGATTTTCTGACCGATGTCCACCAAACGACACTAACGCCCGCCCAAATCCGGCAGGGTGTACAGGTGTTGATTCGGCGGGGTGTGAAGCCGGTTTTGTTCGTTTTCTCCGACGATATAGACTGGTGCCGACGACAGGTTCGTGTGAATGATGCGCCGGTGCATTACGTATCCGAGGAAGCGGTCGGTGGCAACGTTGGCGTTCACTTTCAGCTGATGATGGGCTGCCGCCATTTCATTAATTCGGTCAGTACGTTTAGCTGGTGGGCCGCCTGGCTCTCGAAGCATCCGACGCAACTGGTTTTTCACCCGCCACATCGACGATCCAGCGACTGGGCCGCTCAACACTGGATTACTCTTACCGACGCCTGAAACGACTCGCTTATAGACTATGAACCGGTTGCGTGTATCCATCGTCATGGCGTGTTATAACGCCGAAAAAACGGTCGCTAAGGCCATTGAGAGTATGCTGGTACAGACTGAACCGGCTTTTGAATTTATTATTGTGGATGATGCCAGTCACGACCAGACCGCGATCATACTCCACCAGTACCGACAACTTGATACCCGCATTCGGGTGCTTACCAATCCGGTCAATCAGGGGTTGGCCTATAGCCTGAACCGGGCGATTCGGGCCGCCAGTGCCCCGTTTATTGCCCGTATGGATGCGGACGATAGCAGCCTGCCGGATCGTCTGGCGCGACAGGTCGCCCATCTCACGACACATCCGGATATCGACGTTCTTGGCACAGCAACGGAGTTGATCTCCGAAAATGGGCGGTGGATTGGATCAGTCGTTCTGCCTGTCGATCATGAGCGCATCGTTAGCCAGCGGTATCTGCGCCCGCTGTTCATTCATCCGAGTGTTATGTTCCGGCGCACTTTTTTTGATCGGTGTGGCTACTACGACGAACGACTCCGCCGGACAGAAGACCTTGACCTCTGGCTCCGCGCCCGAACCATAGCCCGGTATGGTAACCTGCCTGATCGTCTGATGCGATACACGTATAGGCCAAAACCGCTGTTTCGCACGTTTCGCAGCGATATGGCCGTTCGGTTTCGCCACATGTGCACCAGTGGCGAACTGGCGCGCAAGGGGCATGAATTGATCTGGTACTCAATCCGGTTTGTCCTGCTAACCTATACGGGCTATACGAGTAAAGCGGTACGAATGACGACCCTCCCCGGCCATACCTCATGACGATTTTACAAACAGCTGACTGGTTTTATCCATCGCAGATGGGTGGGCCGAGCAACGCTATTTACTGGCAGGCCAAAGCCATGACGCGGGCGGGTCACCGGATGATCACCGTTGCTACGTCGCGGGATTTACCGGCTGCGGTGTCGCTGGATCAGTGGATAGATATGGATTGCGGGCGGGTTATCTACACGAAAAATCCTCATTTCTACGTGCCGGTCAACCATATCTGGTACGCACTATCGGTGATGCGGCTGGCTGATGTTGTGCACATTAACAGTCTATTTTATCCCAGTTCCATTGTTCTGGTCGCTGCGGCTAAGCTGATGGGTAAACCCCTGGTCTGGTCACCGCATGGTGAACTGAGTCCAAGTGCGTTAGTGTATCGGCCCCGGTTGAAAAAAGTGTTGCTTCGGCTGTTCCGGATGGTGAGTAATGGCCTTGTTTTCCACGCAACGTCCGCTGCGGAAACCGACTACATTCGCCAGCAATTTGGCGCGAAGGTCGTGGTTCATGCTATCCCCAATAGAATGGAAATTCCGCCGGTTGCCCAGCGTAACGCCAACAAGTACCTGCTCTTTATCGGACGGTTGCACCCCATCAAAGCCATCGACCAATTGATCGAAGCACTGAGCGAATCAACTGTCTTTCGGGAGAGTGACTACACACTGACAATTGCCGGGCCTGGCTCGAACAACTACCTCAGTTACCTGCACGAACGGACGACCGTATTGAACCTGTCCCGAAAAGTGAATTTTGTCGGGACGATTCAGGGCGATCAGAAAGAGCAGCTCTATGCCGACGCCTACCTGACGATTCTGCCGTCGCATGCCGAAAATTTTGGGAATGTTGTCATCGAGTCGTTGGCGCAGGGAACGCCCGTGGTAGCCTCAACCGGAACGCCCTGGCAACTCCTCGAAAGCGAACGGGCGGGGCACTGGGTAGCGAACAAGCCCGCCGAGTTGCGTCGGATCATCGACCTGTATTTGCAGATGCCCGCCGAAGCCTACCAACTGTATCGACAACGAGCGGCCCGGCTGGCCCGTCGAACATTCGATGTTCACGCCAATGTGGGGCAATGGGAGCAACTGTATCGGGATGCCGCGCAACGCACACTCAGTCGTAGACTTTTGTAACGCGGGTAGAAACCCGCGCTAGCTGGCTAAAAATCGCGGGTTTCCACCCGCGTTACGAAAATGGATTACACCCGGCAGACCCTTGCGTTTAAGATTCGGAAAACAGTGCGCTACGTTCGACTATACGGCATTGGCCGTACCTGGACGAAAATAGCCGCTCAGTATCACATGAAACGCGTGTTTCCGGGTCAGGAGTCGCTACCCGTTCCAGCTGGAAAAAGCCTGAAACACGTTGGCATCATTGGTTGTGGCAAATTCGCGTATGCCAACATCGCTTACTACGTCTGTAAAAACTACGGAGATGTGATTCGGGGGGTGATGGACGCCGATCTGGACAAAGCCATTTCGCTCGGAAAACGCTACCAGGCCGATTACTACACGACGGATGCGGAGGCTGTCCTCACCGATCCCGCTGTTACCTTGGTCTATATCGCGTCCAACCACGCTTCGCACACCGATTATGCGATACGGGCCATTCAGAACGGGAAAGCAGTGCACATCGAAAAGCCCCACGCCGTCACGGAAGATCAGCTCGTGCGGCTTTGCAATGCCATGCAACGGTATACGGGACGCGTACGACTGGGTTTCAACCGACCCGATAGCACACTGGGCAGATTACTAAGTGACCACTTTGCCCGACAAACGGGTCCTGCTCTGATCAATTGGTTCGTGGCCGGACACCAGATCGAGGCCGATCACTGGTACTTTGCCGAGTTGGAAGGTGGTCGTATTCTGGGTAATCTGTGTCATTGGATTGATTTTACAATGCGGCTGATTCCAGAAGAATATCGTTTTCCTGTCCAGATCATACCAACTCGTTCCGGTAAGTCAGACTGTGACATCAGTGTTTCCTATGTATTTGGCGATGGGTCGATCGGGACGATTACGTTTTCGGCGAAGGGGCACACGTTCGAAGGGGTGCGCGAAACGATGAATGCGCACCGGGGAAATTTGCTGGCGTCACTCACTGATTTCAGCGCGTTACGGCTGGATATTGGCGAGCGGGTTATTCGCAGGCGACTCTGGTTCCGCGATCATGGCCATCAACACTCGATCTGTACCAGTTACCAAATGCTCAAAAATCCGTCTGTAGCGGAAAGTACCAAAATCGTTTGGGAATCGGGTTACTTGACCATCAAAACAAAGGATGCCCTCGACACGAACCGGCCTGTTCGTGTCGAGGGCTACAACCCCACGTTCGGGCCCGTGAGCCCGGTTTCCAGTAATGAACCATGAAGATTCTTACCGTCGTTGGAGCGCGCCCTAATTTCATCAAAGCCGCACCGTTGCACCGCGCTTTTCGACAGTATCCAACTATCGAGTCGAAAATCGTGCATACCGGTCAGCATTACGATGCCCGCATGAGCGCTATCTTTTTTCGCGAGCTTGACCTCCCCGAACCGGACTATACGCTGGGCATTTCGACAGGAACGCAGGTACAGCAGCTGGCCGAAATTATGCTCAGATTTGAGGACGTACTGACTGCTGAACAGCCTGACTGGGTGCTGGTTGTGGGCGACGTAACGAGCACGCTTGCCTGTGCGTTGGTCGCCAATAAAATGGGCGTTCGGGTGGCGCACGTCGAAGCCGGGTTACGCTCTGGTGATCGTAAGATGCCCGAAGAAATCAATCGAATCCTGACCGACTCGATTGCCGACCTGCTGTTCGTGACAGAACAAGCGGGGCTGGATAATCTCAAACGAGAAGGTATTGCCGATGAAAAGGTCCGGTTTGTCGGTAACGTAATGATTGATTCGCTGGCGTATTCCCGTATGAAGGCCAATGAGCAGAATACCGTCGGGCAATTGGGTTTGCTACCGGGCGGGTATGTTGTTATGACGATGCACCGTCCCGGTAATGTCGATACCGAAGCCGGGCTGACGAATCTCGTGGCGATTGTGGAGCGCGTAGCCAGGGATAAAACCGTACTGTTTCCCGTCCATCCCCGTACCCGGTCTAATCTGGTCAGGTATGGTCTGCTCGGTTGTTTGACAATGATTCCGAATGTTCGCCTGTTGGAACCACAGGGCTATCTGGCCTTTTTAAACTTACTAGAGCACGCGGCTATTGTCATTACCGATTCGGGTGGCGTTCAGGAAGAAACCACCTACCTCCGGGTTCCGTGCCTGACGCTGCGCCAGTCAACCGAACGACCCGTAACCGTCGAATTGGGCACGAATCAGTTATTGGCCAAGCTGGACCCGGACTCCGTTCGTGAGCGCGTAACCGATATATTGACCTGTGGGGCAAAGCAAAGTCTTACTCCGCCCTTGTGGGATGGTAATGCAGCCACGCGCATCGCGGCTGCATTACTGGAAACCCGTTCGTAGCCACTGAACAGAACCCGGATGACCTATTTCGTGGCTTATTCCCCCCGTACCGAAAACGATGAAACAACTTGTACAAAATCTTAAAACGGGCGAAACGGTTCTTGAAGACGTTCCAGCACCCCAGGTGCGCCGGGGGCAGGTATTGATTCAAACACGCCGGTCGTTGGTATCATCCGGTACGGAGCGAATGCTGGTCGAATTTGGGAAAGCGAACTTAATTGCCAAAGCCCGGCAGCAACCCGACAAGATGAAACAGGTCATTGCTAAAATACAAAGCGATGGTTTCTTGCCGACGCTCGAAGCGGTTTTTCGAAAACTCGATCAACCGTTGCCACTTGGGTATTGTAATGTTGGGACGGTGTTGGCGGTCGGGGAGGGCATTACCGATCTGCGCATCGGTGACCGGGTTGCTTCGAACGGACCACATGCCGAAGTTGTCTGTGTGCCGCGCAATCTGGTCGTTCCCGTTCCTGATCGCGTAAGTGACGACAAAGCCGCCTTTACTGTTATGGGGGCGATTGGTTTGCAAGGCATTCGCCTGTTGACGCCGACGCTGGGCGAAACCGTCGTGGTTATCGGTTTGGGGCTGATCGGGTTGCTCACCGCCGACCTGGCACGGTTGAACGGATGCCGGGTGATTGGGCTGGATATAGATGAACCCAGACTACAACTGGCTCGTCAGCGGGGTATTCTGGCTTTGCAGTCGGGTACGGATGGTGATCCGGTCAAGGCAGTGCTGGCCCTGACGAATGGCGTTGGTGCAGACGGCGTGTTGATCACAGCCTCCGCGAAAGGGGACGAACTCGTATCACAAGCTGCCCGTATGAGCCGTAAACGCGGTCGAGTCGTTTTGATTGGTGTCGTAGCGTTGACCCTGAATCGGGCTGAGTTTTATGAGAAGGAATTGACGTTTCAAGTATCGTGCTCGTACGGACCCGGTCGCTACGACGATGCGTATGAACAACAAGGTCATGACTACCCGTTGCCGTTCGTGCGATGGACAGAGAACCGGAATTTTCAGACTATTCTACAACTAATAGAACGGGGTCAGCTGGATGTCAAATCGTTGATTACGGAGTGTATTGCCTTCGCCGATTACCGTAAAATTTATGACACGATCGCGCAGGGGAGTAAGGTAGGTATGGCGTCCTTGATGTATTACCCCGAATCGATTAACCTAACTCCGGTTACCAAGCTTCGTGACGCGACGTACAGAGCCAGTCCAGGTACGGTTGGTCTAATTGGGGCGGGAAATTTTACTGCGGCAACACTGCTACCTGCTCTGAAGGCAGCTGGGGCCACGCTTAAAACGATTGTCAGTGCCGGTGGACTAAATGCGGTATTACTGGCCAAGAAATATGGCTTGAGCGAAGCGACCACCGATTATCGCCGGATACTCGATGATCCCGGCATCGACCTTTGCGTTATCACGACCCGACACGATAGTCATGCGCGACTAACAATCGAAGCCCTACGCGCCGGGAAACATGTATTCGTTGAAAAACCGCTGGCTATCTGTGATGAGGACGTAACGCAGATTGTTGCCGCGCAGCAAGAATCGGGACGACTCGTAATGGTTGGGTTTAATCGTCGATTCTCCCCTTATGCGTTGAAAATGAAATCGTTACTAGGAGGTGATCAATCGGCAGAGGTGCCTATGAATGTTATTGCCACAATAAATGCGGGGGCTATTCCAGCTACGTCGTGGGTGCATGACCGGACTGTGGGTGGTGGTCGTATGTTGGGGGAAGCCTGCCATTTCGTTGATCTGATTACCTTCCTAACCGGAAGCCGGGTGGATCGTGTGTGCATGAACGCGATGGGAAAGCGACCCTCCGAGACGAGCGATTCGGCCTCGCTGCTGCTTCGTTACGAAAACGGGTCAACGGGTGTTATCAACTATTTTGCGAATGGTAGTAAAGCATACGCCAAGGAACGCATAGAAGTTTATTCGCAGGAGCGGACATTGATTCTAGATAATTTTCGCAGTCTGACCGGCTACGGCGTCAATAATTTTTCACGTCTGTCGGGGCGGCAGGATAAAGGACATGCCGAGCAGATGAAACGGCTCATCCGGCACGTCAGAACCGGGAGCGCAGGCGCTGATGACGCGTTATTAATTCCCTTTGCGGAGATCATCAATACAACACAAACGACGCTGGCAGCCCTGCATAGTCTTCGCGAAGGATGCTGGATCGACGTTGCCAGTATCGGAGCTTTTCGTAAAACTGAGCCTGTTCAGTAGCTATGCGCAGACTTGGACTTTTCTGGCGAACCATTCGCTACTTACGTCTTCGACAACTGGTTTATCAGGTCATCAATCGGTTGCGAAGCCGGGCAAGGCTACGTCTTCCAGCCAGCGTACCGACAAGTTACTTTTTGACCGTTCCCCAAGCCGACAAACCCATAACCTACGTCAATCGGACGTTTACCTTTTTAAATCAGCCGGTTTCGTTTCCTGGCTCTATCGACTGGAATTATAGCCGGAACGGTAAGTTATGGACATATCATTTAACTTATTTCGACTACCTGAATCAAGCGGAGATCGATCATCGTGGGGGAATGACGGCCGAGGAGGGCATTGACTTACTAAACCAGTTTATTGACCAAACGGACGCAATTCAGGCGGGCCTGGAACCTTACCCAACGTCGCTGCGAATCACTAATTGGATCCATTTTTTGAGCCGACACCAGATCACGAATAAACGAGTTAACGCTCATCTGTTTGCCCAGACAGATTTGCTCAATCGGCGTCTGGAATACCATCTGGCTGGCAATCATCTGCTCGAAAACGGCATTGCGCTACTCACTGGAGCCTTGTATTTTCAACAGAGACGCTGGTTTGATCGGGCGTCGACGCTTATCCGCCAGGAATTGACGACACAAATTTTGGCGGATGGCGCGCATGATGAACGTAGTCCAATGTATCACCAGCTATTGCTGGATCGACTGCTGGACCTGCTGACTACTCTACGGGCTAACTCGTGGCACGTCGATTTAATGCTTATCGCCTTCGTTGCAGAAAAGCAGACCATGATGCTTAACTGGTTGAACACCATAACGTTCAGCAACGGCGATGTGCCCATGGTCAACGACGCAGCGTTCAACAGTGCGCCCACATCGGTACACATTCAGGCGAAAGCTGGGCGGGGACTACCCTCACCGACCCGTCGGTCCGCCGTTGCGGAAGGGGTTGGAGGAATATCTAGCGGCTATCGACTATTGCGCCAACCTCGTTACGAACTGTTTACTGATGTGGGAGCCGTGGGGCCCGATCACCAGCCTGGTCATGCCCACGCTGATACGTTTTCGTTTGTTTTGTATGTAGACGCGCAGCCACTCCTTGTCGATAGTGGTACATCCACGTATGAACCTGGACCGCGCCGGACGTGGGAACGGAGTACGGCGGCCCACAATACCGTCGAAATCAACGGACTAAATTCATCTGAAGTATGGGGTACATTTCGGGTTGGACGACGAGCCAGCGTAACACTGCTTGAGGAATCGGGCGATGTACTTTCTGCGCAACATGACGGCTATTCATCGCTTGGCATTATGCATCGGCGGACGTGGCTTCTGGAGGAGCGAAAAATTAGTGTCTTTGATCGAGTGATAGCGCATAAAGAGACGAGAAGCGCGCTTATTTCGTGCGTAGCCCGTTTCTATTTCCATCCTGGTGTGCTGGTCGTACTGGAGGCTGATACGGTGATTGCCGGAACAGTCAGACTAAAGTTTTTATCGGGTATGATGCCAACGGTCTTGCTTAAACCATATGACATGGCTATCGGATTTAATTTGTTGCAGGGTGGCCAATACCTTGACGTTACGTTTGCCGATTACCTGAATACTATCGTAACGATTACTGAATGAGGATTTTATACGTAACCTTCTACTTCGAGCCGGACCTCTGCGCTGGGTCGTTTCGAAACACCGCGTTGGTAAACGCGTTAGCCGACCAGCTTACGCAGACGGATGTTATTCACGTCGTTACAACGCAGCCCAATCGATACCAGTCCTTCCGACAAACGGCGTTGAAACGCGAAGAACGAGCGGGTAAACAGGGCTGTCGGATATTGATCGATCGTGTTGCCGTTCCGACTCATGCCAGTGGTCGAACCGATCAGATATGGTCATTCCTGACCTATTATCGACAAGCGCATCGACTGACGGCTGACCAGCACTACGACCTGGTTGTTGGCTCATCGTCGCGGTTGTTCACGGCTTTTCTGGGGGCACGGCTAGCGCGTCGGAGACGAAGCCCTTTAGTGCTCGACATCCGGGATTTGTTCCGCGAGACAATGCTGGAAATGATCGGCAACCCTTTTCTACGCATCGTACTGAATTGGGTATTGAGAACGGTCGAACGATATACCTTTGGTTACGCCAATCATATTAACCTGGTTTCGGAAGGATTTCGGCCTTATTTCAAATCCTTTCCCACCGCAACGTACAGCTTTTTCACGAACGGAATTGATGAGGAATTTCTAACGCTACTCTCCCAGGATGAGATTGGGGAAAGAAAACGCGCAGATCGACATTGCCATGTGAAAACAATCCTCTACGCTGGAAACATCGGTGAGGGGCAGGGGCTACACAAAATCATTCCGCAGGCGGCTCGACTGCTCGGCGAACAATACCGCTTTGTCGTTATTGGCGACGGTGGTGCGGTGAACAAGTTAGAGACATTGATTCAGGCCGACACGAACATCAACGTTGAGCTGCGCAAGCCTGTCAGCAGGAGGGAGCTGATGGCTGAGTATCAGAAAGCGGACTACTTGTTTGTCCACTTGAATGACCTCCGCGCGTTTAAACGGGTGCTTCCTTCTAAACTTTTTGAGTATGGAGCAACGGATAAACCCATCATAGCTGGTGTGGCGGGTTACGCAGCTCAGTTCGTACGGGAATACATTGACAATAGTATCGTGTTCAAACCGGGCGATGTGGAAAATTTGATTGCGCAGCTACGCGAAACGCCCTATCGAACACAGTATCGTGCTGATTTTGTAGCTCGATTTCAGCGCAAATCAATTATGGAAGCGATGGCCCAGCGAGTGATACAGACCGTTTCACCGCTTGTCACACGGTCTAAAACGGCTGTATCATGAATCTATTATTAACAGGCGCTTCTGGCTTTCTGGGCAGCCGAATTCTAAACGAACTTGAGCTTAGGCATACCGTGACGACACTGGGTCGGCAGGATCTTGGGAGTAGCCACATTTGTTGCGATATGACCGACAAAGAACCCGACCTGGCCGATCGGTCAATTGATGTGGTTGTTAACTGCGCCGGTAAAGCGCATTCCGTACCGCGTAATTCGCGGGAACGGGCCGACTATGAGCGCGTGAATGTACAGGGTACGTCCCGACTGCTGACAGCGCTCGAAACGTGTTCAACATTGCCGCAATCGATTGTACACATCAGTACGGTGTTGGTTTACGGACGTGCCGAAGGAAATCTGCTGGACGAGCAAACGACACTCGACGCCAGTGATGCTTATGGTTCCAGTAAGCTTCGGGCAGAAACAGTGGTGCGTGAGTGGGGCAACAAAAATGGGGTTCGGGTAACGATACTGCGCTTGCCCCTGGTTGTGGCCGAACCACTAAACGGTAACCTGGCCACAATGAAGAAGGCTATACAGCGAGGCTATTACGTGCGAATTGGCGATGGTGAAGCCCGGCGAAGCATGGTGCGCGCTGATGATGTAGCCGCTGTTATCGTGCGGGCTGCCGGAGTGGGTGGTACGTTTAACCTCACCGATGGCCATCACCCGAGCGTTCGCGCTCTTGAACAAGCCATTGCTCGTACTATCGGACGAGAGCGCATGCCGACTGTTTCGCTGAGCACCGCCAAGGCCATAGCGCGGATTGGTGACGGAATTAATGCCTGCATTGGCCGCAGATTTCCGCTTGATTCGATCGCGCTCCGAAAATTAACGGGTTCGCTGACATTTTCGGATGAAGCGGCCCGGCTGCATCTTGGTTGGAATCCGCGCTCTGTTCTCGACGTATTCCGATGACGCCAACCGGCTCTGTTTTTCTGGCTGCTGTGCTGGTTTGTTGCGAACTGTTGTACCTGCGCGTAGCACGCCATTTCGGCATCGTCGATACACCGAACGAGCGGAGTGCGCATACCGGTTTGGCGATTATTCGGGGTGGGGGAGTGCTGTTCTGGATGGCGGCTTTGGTCGCATTTGTTCACAGTGGCTTTGTTTATGCCTACTTTTTCGCCGGGTTGACGCTGGTGGCCGTTGTGAGCTTTCTGGACGATCTGCGTAGTCTGGCGTACCAATACCGGATCGGTGCACACTTGGTCGCAGTTGGATTGCTACTCTATCAGCTTGATTACCCAATGCCCGCGTTTTGGGTAATAGGGTTGCTGCTGCTGGCCGGTGCGGGTATACTGAACGCGTATAATTTTATGGATGGTATCAATGGCATCACCGCGTTTTACAGCCTGGTTACCGTCGGCACATTATGGTATACCACGCTCCAGCCCGCGTCCAGTCAGGTAATCGACTCGTTACTGCCTAACACGTTCGTTGCGCTCTTGGTATTTAGCTATTTCAATGCCCGTAATCAGGCCATTTGTTTCGCTGGTGATGTGGGCAGCATGTCGCTGGCCTTCATTGTCCTTTATGCGCTGGCGCAGTTTATGATTACGAAACAGACGTGGTTGCCAATTCTGTTTTTAGCTGTCTACGGAGTCGATAGTGGTCTGACGATCGGGCAACGGCTTTATAGGCGTCAAAACATTTTCCGGGCTCACAACCTGCATCTATTCCAATTGCTGGTGCACAAACGGCACTGGCCGCACCTGCGCGTGGCCACGCTTTATTCACTCATTCAGGTAGCGATCAATCTGCTCGTGCTGCAAGCATTGACGTGGTCATTCGTGGGCCAAACGATGACGGCGGTAGTCGTAGTAGGGCTATTGATCAGCGTGTATGTCGTTGTGAAAGTGCGGTTGATGAACGCATAAAAAAAGAGCCAGTTTCTGACAACTGGCTCTAGTTCAAAATCGATCGACTCCGCGCAATCGCGTTTATGTGGTTCCGCTTATTTCACGCTTTTGCCAATAGCAATCAGGTCTTCGGGCGTTTGCAGACCGATCACCTTCTTCAGGATTTTGCCATTCCCGTCGATGAACAACAGCGTTGGATAGGCTTCGAGGGGATAAACCTGCGACAGCGCCGGACCTTCCCCTTTTTCCATATCCATTTTTACGTTGATGAACCGGGCGTTGTAGACTTCACCAACGGCCTTCTTCGTAAAAACATTTTTTTGAAGCAGCTTACAGGGGCCGCACCAGCTGGCGTAAGCGTCGAGGAAAATTACTTTCTTTTCGGCTTTTGCTTTTTTGAGGATGTCTTTCCAGGCGGCATCAGTGAACTGAATGCCTTCCGCGTTGTCTTTGGGAGCTGGTTTGTGGTCACCCGCAGAAATGGCCTGGGTAGCTGAGTAGCTGAATCCGACGAATAGAATGGTTAGGAACCAGATAATTTTTTTCATGCTCGGACCGGTAGACCGGTTATTTTTTGAGTTTCGGATGAATAACGCACCGGGAGGGCATTTTCGTTTCTGCCGGTGTTGAATAAGCAAATTAATAGGCGCACACTCAAAACACAAACAGTGTGCCATTTTCCTTAATCTTTCCGACCTTTGCAACCGTTTCAGTCCTTACTGCTATGCCCGTAAAACAAGCTGAGTTCTTTGTCAGTAACTCTGATCCAGCCAAATGTCCAAAACCCGACCGACCCGAATATGCCTTTATCGGACGGTCCAATGTCGGCAAATCGTCGCTGATCAATATGCTGACGAGCCGGTCAACGCTGGCCAAAATTTCAGGAAAGCCCGGTAAAACGCAGCTCATCAACCACTTTATCATTGATAATGAATGGTATCTGGTCGATTTGCCCGGTTATGGCTATGCACAGGTGAGCAAAACGGACCGTGAGAAATTTGCGGCTCTAATTGATGGTTACCTGACAAGCCGACCGAATTTGCTCTGTACTTTTGTACTGGTCGATTCTCGGATTGAGCCGCAGAAGCTCGACCTCGATTTTATGTACAATCTGGGCGAAAAGGGCTTGCCCTTCGTAGTCGTCTTTACCAAAACCGAAAAGCTGGGCCCCACAAAATTGCAGGCGACGCTGGATGCGTACCGGGCCCGATTGCTGGAAACCTGGGAAGAAGTCCCTGAGTTTTTTGTTACGTCGGCCATAACCGCTGCCGGGCGCGAGGATATTCTGGCCTTTATCCGGCCATTGAACCAGGCGTACAAAAGCGAGGAGAAATAAACGAGTGTTGGTTCGGTCCCCGTTGTCCAAATGGGTTTAGGTAGCTGGTCACTCAAGTACCTGTTCAACTTAATTAACAACTAAAAAGGCAATACGTCGGCCTAAACAGGCGTTACAATTTTACAACGTATTTATGGAAGCATTAAAACAGATTGCCAACATTGCCGGTCAGAGCGGCCTTTTTCGGATCTTGAAACCTAGCCGGAATGGGGTTATTGTTGAATCGCTGGACGACAAGAAGGCCAAAACAATGATGGGCCCAACGGCTCGTGTGTCGGTGCTGAACGATATTTCGATCTATGTCGATAATGCCGATCAGTCGATTCCACTCGCGGACGTGCTGCTGGCTGTCAATGAAAAATACGGCGAAACGCTGACTGTTGATCCGAAAGGATCGAACAGCGAACTGGCCGACTTTATGGCTACCGTCGTACCCGATTATGATCGGGAACGCGTTCGAACGACCGATATCAAGAAGTTAATCGTTTGGTACGGCATCCTGCGCCAATTTGCACCGGAGGTGTTCGAGAAGCCAGCGGATGTGGTAGAGCCATCGGCTGAAGCGCCCGTTGCTTCGGAAGCACCGGCTGCCGAAACAGAAGACGAAAAAGCGTAAGTGGGTTTGTGGTGCTGGTTGTGTTTCTGCTGAAAACCAGCTCATCAACCGGATGAACCGCTAGAAGATACATTTTCAGTGAGAGCAAAAAAGCCGCGATGACCATTGGTTTCGCGGCTTTTTAGTCATTGGACTAGTCTGAAAACTAACCCGGTCTTATTAATCGACAGTGCTCAATTTAACGGTATTTGTCCGTCGTGCCTGTGTTAAGGGCATACTCAGCGTATTGATGAAAATATCACCGGAAGCCAGCTTGCCTTGGCTAATCAGCGTCTGTTTGATACCTTCTACCGTCTGATCGACCGTTAGCTCAAGGTTTGGCTCGTAAGGCAATACCTGAACACCCCAGTACAGACCCAACGTGTTGCGGAGTTGCGCATCGTTGGAGAAAACAAACAGATCCGCTTTGGGACGGTGGTGCGATAACCGTTCGGCCGTGTAGCCCGAATTCGTAATACCGATCACCGCTTTTGCCTTCGTGTCACGGGCCAGTCGGCAGGCGCTCATCACTACGTTGTCGTTGATGACGTTCTCGCCCGGATGCTCGTTCACGTAGGCGTGATACCGGTAATAGATCTTGTCAGTATTCGCTTCAACCTGTAGGATCGTGTTGGCCATACTCTCGACCGCCAGAATCGGGTATTTGCCGGAGGCTGTCTCGGCACTGAGCATCACCGCATCGGCACCATCCATCACCGAATTGGCGATGTCGTTGATTTCAGCGCGGGTAGGCCGGGGCGCATCGATCATACTTTCAAGCATCTGGGTGGCAACGATAACGGGTTTGGCCGCTTTGTTGCACTTCTCGACCAGCATTTTCTGAATCATCGGCACCTCTTCGGCGGGTAATTCAACACCAAGGTCACCCCGTGCTACCATCAGACCGTCGGTTGCTTCGATGATCGAATCGATATTGACAATCGCTTCGGGCTTCTCGATTTTGGCGATAACGCGGCAGCTCTTACCCTTCGATTTGATGTATTCTTTAATTTCGATGATTTCCGAGGCTTCCCGCACGAAGGAAAGAGCGATCCATTCGGCATTGTGCTCAAGACCAAATTCAAGATCTTCCCAGTCTTTATCGGTTACGGCGGGCATCGATACCCGCGTGTTCGGCAGATTAACGCCTTTTTTGGACTTCATGGAGCCACCGTAAACAACTTCGGTGATTACGTCGGTGCCATCGGTGCCAATAACCCGAACTTCAAGTTTGCCATCATCCATCAGAATACGTTCGCCCGGATGGACGTCTTTGTACATATCCTTATACGGTGTACTGACGCGTTCGGCGGTGCCAATGATATCATCGTTAGTGAACACCAACTGGCTGCCCGGCAGAAGCATGACGCCATCTTTATTCTCAACGTTACCGATACGGATCTTAGGGCCCTGCAAATCCTGTAGCACACAGAGATTCAGGTTGTATTCTGCATTGATCTCGCGAATGCGGTTGAGCCGCATGAGATGGTCTTCGTGGGTGCCGTGGGAGAAATTAAGCCGGAATACGTTTACACCGGCTTTGGCTAATGCCAGCAATTGTTCTTTCGTTTCGGAAGCCGGGCCAACAGTGGCCACGATCTTGGTTTTCTTAGACATGAGGGACGGGAAAATTGGGCAAAAACGGCCAAGAGCCGGTGCAAAAATAACCGGCAGGGTCGATAAACAGTTGTCTTTACATAAATTTTACGCGTAATATCGAAACTCGGATGTTTACACACGCCTTTTTTCGCTGCAACAGGCTATGACGCTTACTGCATGATTTCTAGAGAATTGATCGTTTTTTTTAATCTTCTTTCGAGTTTGCGAGTTAATTTATAGAGACCGGTTCAACCGGCTCAAATCGATTGTATCGTTCAAACTACTTAATCTCCCGCTATGCCTAATAAGACGGTTGACCTCGATCAACTTAGCGTTGACACAATCCGGCTGCTGTCGGTAGACGCTGTTCAGAAAGCTAACTCAGGGCACCCCGGTCTGCCACTGGGGGCGGCACCAATGGCCTACGTGCTCTGGTCGCGCTTTTTGCGTTTCAACCCCCAGGATCCGCACTGGCCCGATCGCGATCGGTTCGTTTTGTCGGCCGGCCACGGTTCGGCGTTGCTTTACAGCCTTTTACATCTTTACGGATATGATCTTTCCCTCGATGACCTGAAGAGTTTTCGGCAGCTTCATTCCAAAACACCCGGCCACCCCGAATCGAACCTGACGGCTGGTGTGGAAGTGACCACAGGGCCATTGGGACAGGGCTTTGCCAATGGGGTCGGTATGGCCATGGCCGAAGCGTTTCTGGGTGCTACCTACAACCACGATGGCCATACGCTGGTCGATCACTATACCTATTCGATTGTCAGTGACGGTGATCTGATGGAAGGCATTGCCTCCGAAGCAGCCTCACTGGCAGGTCACCTGAAACTGGGCAAGCTGATTTATCTCTATGATGATAACCTGATTTCGCTGGATGGTCCCACAAATCTGGCGTTCACCGAAGACCGGATGGCCCGGTTCGATGCCTACGGCTGGCACACACAACACGTAGCCGATGGTAATGATCTGGATGCGATCGAGGCTGCGATCCGGGCCGCCCAGGATGAAACGGAACGTCCATCCATTATTGCCGTACGAACGATCATCGGGTTCGGTAGTCCGCAGGAAGGCACCAGTAAAGTACACGGTAGCCCACTGGGTGAGGAGAATGTACGTAAAACCAAAGAATTTTACGGCTGGGATCCTGATCAGACGTTCGTTGTGCCGGACGAAGTGAAGCCGCACCTACTCGAAGCCGGCCAGAAAGGGGCTGAATTACAAGCCGACTGGCAGAAACGATTCGATCAGTATAAAACGCAGTTCTCAGCCGAAGCCGATACGTTCACGCTTTCGTTTGCGGGTAAACTGCCCGAAGACTGGGACGCCGATGTACCATTATTCAAACCCGAAGATGGACCACTGGCAACCCGGCAGGCATCGGGCAAAGCACTTAATGCACTGAAACAGCGGGTATCTTACCTGTTTGGCGGATCTGCCGATCTGGCATCATCGAATGAGATGCCGACGAAAGGGGAGGCTAGCTTCCAGCCCGGCCATTACGGAAATTCCAATATCTGGTTTGGCGTGCGTGAACACGCGATGGGTGCCGCGCTCAACGGTATGGCGCAACACGGTGGCGTACATCCGTACGGGGGTACCTTCCTGAATTTTTCCGATTACATGCGCGGAGCTATCCGGCTAACGGCGTTGGCTGAATCGTCGGCGACGTTTGTGTTTACGCACGATAGCATCGGCTTAGGGGAAGATGGACCTACGCACCAGCCTGTTGAACAGTTTGTCTCGCTTCGAACCATTCCCAATATTATCGTTCTTCGTCCCGGCGACGCCAACGAGACCGCCGAAGCCTGGCGCGTAGCGATGACCCAGCCCAAGACGCCCGTTGTGCTGATTTTATCGCGTCAAAAGCTGCCGGTACTGGATCAGAACATATATGGATCGGCGCGTGGTGGGGTTGAGAAAGGAGCCTATATTCTGAGCGAAGCCGAAGGAGAACCCGAACTGATCCTGATTGCTACGGGGTCTGAAGTGTCGTTAGTGCTCGAAGCGCAGGCGGCACTCAAAAAAGAAGGTATTCAGGCGCGGGTTGTAAGTATGCCCTCGTGGGAATTATTTGAAAAACAGGATCGTGCCTACCAGCATAAGGTCCTACCACCTTCTATACGGAAGCGACTGGCCGTTGAAATGGGTTCACCAATCGGCTGGCACAAATACGTGACCGACGAAGGAACGACCCTCAGCATGAACCGGTTTGGCTTGTCGGGACCCGGCGAAGAAGTAATGGCCTATTTCGGGTTTACGGTCGAAAACGTAATCAAGAAAGCTAAGTCGGTACTAGTGGGACAACCCGATGATATCGAAGAAAAACAGGTCTTATCCTGACTGGGTCTTGTCCTGACTGGGTCTTGTCCTGATTGACTAAAATTTATCAGGCATATCGTTCGCGCAGTTGGTTGCAGAAGTTTACGTTCTGCTGCCAACTGCGCGATTCTATTATTGGGTAACCAGCCCGGACTCAGTTGGGAGGGGAACCAGCGAGCGTAGCGTTGTCCGTTCGTATACTGATAAATTGGCATCACGAACGCGCTCCATAATTGGTCGGATTTTGCAGGTTTCTTCATCCTCGCAGTCGTCGCACCGGACGTAGAAATTCAGCGATACGCAGGGGGTAGGTGCAATAGGGCCGTCAATGATCCGAACCACCTGAGCTAGATTTACCCGCTCCGGTTCAACGCGTAACAGGTATCCGCCACCTTTTCCTTTCTGACTCTGAAGGATACCGTGATTGCGCAATTCCAATAGAATAGCTTCCAGAAATTTTTTGGGTATACCCTCCTGGGTTGAAATATAGGAGATTAGCACCGGTCCTTTTCCGAATTGTTCGGTAAGTACTTTCAGTGCCTTGATGGCATATTTTGCTTTCTTTGAAATCATCGGTTCTTGTCTCTTTTACGTGAATGGATGTAGTTGATTCGGGTAAAGGGGGGCGCTGTTATCGAGCGTATTCGTCAAATAATCTACTAATATATAGAGTATGAATGCAATAATGTCTATTTCCTGCCTAACCTGTGATGGGAGCCCGTCCAGAAATACCGACTGGTACGGTGTATATATATACGTCCGAACGGCAATTAACTTTGCATTGCCTGATCGCGTCATCGCCCATCTGAGGGACTAATAACCGGGAAAAAATTTATATTTCCTACTTGTTCTATAGATATTATTTGATGCTTCTAAAGAACCGTGCCTATGTCCTGGATTTTCCATAGCCGCTAGAAAACAGCAAAAAGCGACCTTCCCACAGTTCATTAGGCTGCGGTAAGATCGCTTCAGGGTTGATTATCAAACGAATTGATCGTCGTGTTTGCAACCGGAAAATCGGTTCAAAAAAGCATTAGTCGCAACGAGACAAGCTATTCGGGTTAACGCCGAAGAACAGTTGCGCGCCGGTTAAGTGACTCACGAAGAACGCTTAGCGAACTGGAAACGCCCGATGTGCCGTCAGGTTTACCGGTTCGGTCAGTTCACGAAATTGAGTGAGTCCTCTAACGCTATGATCAGATAAGCAGCGGAGTTGACTGACAACTTGCGAAACTCGTCGGCGGCTTACCGGAAGCCAGTGACCAGCCACCAGCACATCGGCAGAGCGGTCCGGATTTCGACGAATTTGTGAGATGTGATTGGGATTTACCGCGAGACTTTTACTTAAACGAATGAAGCCGGGAAGTGTGTCGACGCATTTTTTTAGCGTGGTCGAGTTCAATTCAGGCGACGAGTCGGTCAAAAAGACGCGGGTGTAGTTTCCCCAACCCATTAAATACATAATGCGGGCATTGTTGTTGCTAAGCTTACTAAATTTCATGTAAATGTTGGATCGATGTGGTAACTAGTAAGGTGAACTACTATGATAACGTAAACATAGCGATTAATAAATAAGACAACAGTATACAGACGGCCTTATTTTCTATTTTTCAAAAGAAAAGCTGGCGATATCTACGATGCGGAGTACAATCTAGATTTTACGTAAACACCGTATTCAGAAAAAAAATGAATAAGGGCCGTTCCGAGCAGATTTTAAGCGTTCGTTTACCTCTGCTCTGCAAATGACCTCTGGGAGCATTTCCAACCAACTATGTAGCCGTTTATAACGATTTACGTACAATGAGTTGAAAAGGATTTTCGACGTGTTCGACACTCGTGTCTAGTACCAGCTGGGCTGCCGTTCGACCCATTTGGGCAAAATCAGTGGACATAACCGTGATTCCTTCCAGCAAAAATTCTTTCAGTGGCGTCTCGTTGTAGGATAGAATGCCTACCTCCTGGCCAACAACGTAGGGCGTCATCTTGATTTTTTTAATAAGCTCCACGAGATCGTCTTCCATAAGATTAATGTAGGCATGCTTCGGCTGAATGACCTCCTGCTGGATGTTGTCAATGACGTGGGTTTTGAAGTTGTGTTCATAACAAAACTTATAAAATCCATTCAGAATCGCTTTTGGATGATAGGTGTAGGAAGGGAAAAGAATACTTAGCGTCTCGTATTTTTTCAGGAGTGGGAGTGCATCGGTCAACGCCTGGTAGAGGTCTTTTTCAAAGTTCTGAAATACGGCTGCGTACTGCCCGGATACGCCTTCCTGAAGTTTGTCCAGAATGACCAGTTTATGTTTGGGTAAGCTGTTAATCAGTTCACTGGCTTTTTCTCCGCCTTCATAAAAATGCCCGATAATAACGTAGTGGGTGTGATTGCGGGCCTGCCGCTCGATCAAATCACGGAACAGTCGGAAGTCATTGTTGTAAATGAAAAAATCGATCGCGACGCCCGGCCCCAGTAACTCGACGAACGAATCATAGATGATCTTTTTATGCGCACTGAGCTTATTGAATAATAGAAAAATTTTAAGATTGCGACCTGCTTTCGTATACTTGATATAGTACCCTTTTCCTCGGACGGCTTCAATGATTTCGTTCTCTTTCAGGAGTTCGTAAGCACGCTCTATCGTCCCTTTGGCCACGTCGAACTCAGCGCACAACTCGTGAATCGACGGTAATTTATCGCCGGGAATGATGTCCCGATTTTCGATACCCTCCACAATGGAATTATAAATCTGCTGATACTTTGGTGTGTTCGAATAGTCGTTGAGTTTGATGTGTCTGAGCATATCCGGTTGATCTGGGCCAGGGCGATAACCTCGGTCGAAAGGCGATAATTAATTCGAAAAAAAAAGTAAGTAGTTGTACGGTAAACGCAAAAACGCGCTATTCCTACTAGGACGTAACCGATCCGTTGGGTGACGAAGTCCGCTACTGACCTGACTGATTAATCGACTCCATGCCCTTATGTTCTGCCAATAAAGCAGGCTAACAGAGAGGTATCGTCTCTTCTTCTGGAGCGTTGCCTGATCATTTTTTCAGCAGCAGTGCCCGCTAAAAAAAGACGCTCTCCGTCCACTTTCGCTATCATTTTTCGAAACGATTATCCGTAAAGATACTCAGTGTTATTTGTTGGAAATTCCAAATAAATTATTCAGATAGTAATAAAAATGGGTAAGTGTAGGAAAGTTGGGGGCACCCATCTGGCAATATTTGACCATCCTATTGATTTATATAGTGACTCCTATTCTCGAAATCTAATTTCTTTCGTCATTCCCATGAAAAAGCTTTATCAGTTAGTCGTGCTGAGTATGGTAACAATAAGTTACACAACTCACGCACAGAAACAGGGGACAGTTATACCGAAGGGCAGCGTGTTTACGAACGGAGCCGTTTTGGCCATGAACGGTCCTGTAAACAAACGATTGCAGGTGATTTCAGTTGTCGCGGACATAAGCGTGTCGGGAAAAGTAGTCGATGAAAAAGGAGCTGAACTGCCGGGCGTGAGTGTAATTGTGAAAGGAACCACGCAGGGGACCACAACCGACGGAACGGGTAGTTTCAAAATCTCGGTGCCTAACGCACAGTCAACGCTGGTCTTCAGCTTTGTGGGGTATGGGCGCAAGGAAGTGGTAATTGGTAGCCAGACGGACTTGACGGTTACACTGGCCCCCGATGATCAGACCCTGAACGAAGTGGTCGTTGTAGGCTATGGTAGTCAGTTGAAGAAAGAATTGACGGGCGCTGTTCAGACGATTAGTGCGCAGGAAATCAAAGACTTACCGGTTTCTCAGATCGGACAAAAACTCCAGGGCCGGTTGGCGGGCGTTCAGATCAACCAGGCTACCGGCAAACCGGGTCAGGGCATCAGCATCCGTATTCGGGGTCAGGTATCGGTTTCGGCGGGCAGTGATCCGCTTTACGTAGTCGATGGGTTCCCGATAACGGGGAATATTGCCCAGCTTAACCCCGATGAAATTGAGGATCTGTCGGTATTGAAAGATGCCGCTTCAACGTCGCTTTATGGTTCGCGGGCGGCCAACGGGGTAGTGCTGATCACCACCAAAAAGGGAAAACCTGGGCAGACCAATATTAGTTTTAACGCGTTTGCCGGGGTGCAGCAGGTGCCGATGAGAGGTCGGGTAAAAATGCTTGATGCCGTTCAGTTTGCTCAATTTAAAAAAGAATATTACGAAGACCAGTTGCAGGCTGTACCGACTGAATTTCAGAATCCGGCACAATACGAAGGCAAAAACAACGACTGGTATGATGCGCTGCTCCGACAAGCACCCATCCAGAGCTACAACCTGAGCATTTCCAATAATACGGGAAAGGCCAACACGTCGCTGGTCGCTGGTATTTTCAATCAGGATGGGGTGGTGCTCAACAACAAATACAAACGGTACTCGCTGCGCATGAACTCGAACTACAACCTGTCGGATCGGGTCACGATTGGTTTTAACGTAGCGCCTTCGTATGTGTACGACAATACCCCGCGTACTGATGGCGATCGCGGAACCGGGATTCTGTTCAACGCGCTCCACACCTGGCCCGTCATGCCCATTTACGATGCCAATGGCGAATTAACCAAGTTTAACCAGTTTCCGGCCAGTACGGGTAATATTTTCCAGTATCCAAACTGGTTGCGAGCCGCCAAGGAGCTGATCAACGAAACCAAGAACACCAACCTGCTGGCGAATGCGTATATTCAGTATCGCCCGATCACGGGGTTGACTCTCCGGTCGACGATGAACATCGAATACCAGAATTCTAAATTCTTCTTCTTTAACCCTTCGACGGCCACCAGTGCCATCAACGTACCGATTCCAACCACGGCTGTTTCGATTCGGCAGGGACTGGAAAATACATCCTGGCTGAATGAAAATCTGGCGACCTACACCCGTAGTTTCAACGATCATAACTTCGAGTTGCTGGCTGGTTTTACCAACCAGTGGTTTCGGCAGGAATTCAACCGTATCCAGGCCGATACGTATGCCGATGACCGACTGCCAACCATCCAGGGGGCGCTCAACATCAACCGGGGTGGTACACAAAACGGGATCAATCAGTGGGCGCTAACGTCCTACCTGTCTCGTCTGACGTATAATTACAAAGGCAAGTACCTGTTCACGGCGGCTGTTCGGGCAGATGGCTCGTCTCGCTTTGGCGCGAACAACCAGTTCGGTACGTTCCCATCGGCTTCGGTTGGCTGGGTACTGTCGGATGAGAATTTCCTGAAGCCCATCCAGGCCGTTTCGTTCGCTAAAGTTCGGGCCAGCTACGGCGTAATCGGTAATAACAACATCGGTAACTACACGTCCTACGCCCTGGTGAACAACACGACCAATGCCGTTTTTGGCAGTACCGTAGCCACCGGAGCCGTTGTAACGTCGCTGGCTAACCCAAACCTCGGCTGGGAAACGACAAAACAGTTTGACATTGGCCTTGACCTGGGTCTGTTCAACGATCGTATCCAGTTCATCTACGATTTCTACACGAAGCGTACGACCAATCTGCTCTACGCCGTACAGGTTCCGCAGGAATCGGGTTTCACTAATTTCAACGATAACATTGGCGAAATTAAGTTCTGGGGTCATGAATTCTCGCTGACAACCAAAAATACGACCGGTCGACTGAAATGGACAACCAACGCCAATATCTCGTTTAACCGGAATCTGGTCGTCGCACTGGCTCCGGGTATCGACCGGGTATATGGTAGTACGGGCTTCCACATCACGCAGGTCGGTAAGCCCTTCGGCCAGTTCTATGGGTTGGTTAAAGAAGGCTATTACACGAGTGCTGAACAGCTCAGATCATCACCCATCATTCCGGGACGTTCGGCCATCGGCACCATCAAGTTCAAAGACATCAACGGCGACGGCGTTATCACGAACGGTGGCGATGCGGATGATCGGACGATTCTTGGCAGCCCTTTCCCGAAATTTACGTATGGTATCACCAATGATCTGAAATATGGCAACTTCGATTTCTCGATCACAGGGTCCGGCTCTTACGGAAACCAGCTATGGGTTCGCCACTTGTACAGCACAGCCAACCTGGATGGGGTGTTCAACATGGTTGAAGGTGTAAAAGACCGCTTCCGGGTTCAGAATACTATAGTCAACGGTGTTGGCGTAGCAACGAACATAATTACGCAGGGAGCCGGTATGTTCGGCGCAACCAACAACGGCGGTAACTACACGGGTATTGAGCGCGACTGGCATAGTTCGCAGTTTTTGGCTGATGCGTCATTCTTCACCATCAAGAACATAACGCTGGGCTACAACATCGGGGCGGTCAACAAGCTCTTTAAATCAGCGCGGGTCTATGCGTCGGCTCAACAGGTCTACATATTCACGAAATACTGGGGCGGTCCGAATCCGGAAACCAGCGGAAACGCAACCGGCGACGGACCTGGCGACAATTTGAGTCAGGGCGTCGATTACTCGAATTACCCGGTTCCGCGTACGTTCACGCTCGGCGTTAACCTGAACTTTTAATTCATCATCCCTGCGTTGTCATTCCTAGTAATGACTGCTGAAAGGCAGCGTAGGGCTTTCTAAACTCATTCTGAAGTATATGAAACGTAAGTATATAGCGACCTGGCTTTTAGGACTTGCCCTGACCGGTTGCACCAAAGATTTCTTAACTGTAATTCCCGAAACCGCGCTAAGCTCAGCAACGTTCTTCAAGACCGAAGCTGACTTTCAACAGGCTGTTAATGGGGCTTATGTACCGTTTCGGCAGATGTATAACGAGCGGGCGTGGGTGCTGGAAGAAATGCATTCCGACAATACGTATTATGCCCGAAATACGCTTTACGGAGCGGTTGATCCAACCGAGAACGTGGCTGATTTTGCGGTTCCGACAGCGAACGGCGTTACGGCCAATGATAACGTACTGGTTCAGTATCGGTTAAACTACGTGATCATTTCCCGGGCTAACCAGATCTTGAGTTTGATCGATGGCATTACGTTCAGTACCGATGCTGTCAAAAACAACCTGAAAGGGCAGGCGCAGTTTCTACGGGCCTTTGCTTACTTCGATCTGGTTCGGTTGTTCGGGAAAGTACCGCTGCACCTAGTACCCATCACGGGCCGGGAAGATGCCGCCTTACCGCTTTCGACAACGGATGAGATTTATGCCCAAATCGAGAAAGACGCGCTGGCTGCCAGCACTGCCCTGCCTAACAAAGCGACGCAGGAACAGGGGCGGGCCACATCGGGAGCCGCCAAAACGCTCTTGGCAAACCTCTATCTGACGCAGAAAAAATGGTCCCAGGTTGAAGCCCTGACGAAGGATATCGTAGCCAAAGATGGGTATGCACTGGTGCCTGACTACAACAACGCCTTTTCGTTCACCAGCACGAACAAGAACAATCAGGAGTCGGTGTTCGAGATTCAGTACATGGAAGGTGCCGCCGGGTATAACGGCAACCAGATTTACCGGTTTCTGCCTTCACCCATAAGCGCTGCCGAGATAGCACCTATTACGGGCACGTCGAATCCGCAACCTACGTCTCAGGAAAGTAACAACATTCCGACGCCGGACCTGATTGCGGCCTACGAAGATGGGGATAAACGGAAAGATATTTCCATTGGCTACGTTACGTTAAGCGGAAGTCTGCGGACGGATCAGAAGTATCCGTACATCAAGAAATACGCCCGGACGCACTCGCTGAATCAGAATACGGGTCAGAACTGGCCGGTTTATCGCTACGCCGAAGTGCTGCTGTTTTTAGCCGAATCCCTGAACGAACAGGGAAAAACGGCTGAAGCCGCCACGTACCTGAACCAGGTCCGCAACCGTGCCGGACTGGGCGCTTCGAAGGCAACGTCGCAGGCGGATATGCGCGAAGCGATCTTCAAAGAACGACGCGTCGAATTGGCTTTTGAGAACAAACGCTGGTTCGATCTGACCCGGACGGGTCGGGTGAAAGAGATTATTGGGGCCTACGGTGCGAAGGTTAAGGCAAATCCGGCAGCGTATTACTTCCCGTCGGGTGCGGTTCCGCCACCAAACGCCTTTACCGTGTTGGACGATTATTACGGTCTGCCAGCGGTTGAAGCTGCCCTAACGCCGTATTTCTAGACGACAATCCCACCAGCCGGTCGTTCTGATCAATCGGCTGGTGGCTATTTTTTGCCTTCTGACCAGACAAATGCTCTGTAGACCAATCGTAGCGTGACTTTTTCTTTTTGGACTGCTACGCTATCAGCCGGTATATCAGTAGACTATGTTTCTGTAATCGGCTTGTGTCCAGATTTATACCGGTTCAGGCTCTGGTTGGATCGGTAGTTATACGACTTTTTTTCCTTATTCCATTTGGGAGCGTGTCCCAGTTCTTACTCCATAACGCTATGTTACGTTCGCACAGATCGGCTAAACTGCTTCTGCTTTTTTCCGCCCTCGTCCTGGTTGGGACTTCCTGGGTGGGTATGCAGGGGGCAGACTCAGGGAAGATAGCCCCCGAAAATCCTAAACTTGACAAGCTGAAGTTGCTGCCTGGCTTCAAAGCCGAGCATATATACAGCCCCTCAGATAATAAACAGGGCTCCTGGGTGTCTATGACGTTTGATGATAAAGGCCGGATGATCACCTCCGATCAGTATGGTTTCCTGTATCGTCTTGAATTGCCACCCATCGGTTCCGGCGCGCAGCAGCCCAAAATTGAAAAGCTGAAAGTTGGCACCGTTCAGCCCGGCGACACGACCGTGGGTATGGGCTATGCACAGGGCCTGTTGTATGCCTTCAATAGCCTGTATGTCATGGTGAACAACCGGGAGAACAAGAATTTTGGCAAAGGCAGCGGTCTGTACCGGCTTCAGGATACCAACGGCGATGACCAGTTCGAAACCGTGACGCTGTTGAAGGCGCTGAAAGGCGAGGGCGAACACGGCCCGCACAGCATCAAGCTCGCGCCCGATGGCAAATCGTTGTACGTTATTGCGGGTAACCATACCGACGTGCCGCCAATAGATGCGTACCGGCTGCCCTCCAACTGGAAAGAAGATAACCTGTTTCCACAAATAAAAGATCCGCGCGGCCATGCCAACGATCGGATGGCGCCCGGTGGCTGGATTGCCCGTGTTGATTCGGAAGGAAAACGATGGGAACTGATGGGGGCTGGTTTCAGAAATGCATTTGATATTGCCTTCAACGAAACAGGCGACATGTTTGCTTACGATTCCGACATGGAATGGGATTTTGGCTTACCCTGGTATCGACCCACTCGAATTTGCCACGTAACAAGTGGGGCTGAGTTTGGCTGGCGTACGGGTAACGGCAAATGGCTCCCGGCAAATCCGGATAATTTGCCGCCTACGTTGAACATAGGTCAGGGGTCGCCAACAAACCTTGTTTATGGCAGCACGGCCCGGTTTCCGGAACGGTATCGTCAGTCGTTGTATGCCTTCGATTGGAGTTTCGGTATTATCTACTCCATCTACCTGAAACCCAAAGGGTCAACGTACGAAGCGGAACGGGAAGAATTTATTTCGGGATCACCGCTTCCCCTGACCGATGGAATGTTTGGGCCCGATGGCGCGCTGTATTTTCTGACCGGTGGCCGTCGGCTGGAGTCCGATCTATACCGGGTTACGTATACCGGTACGGAATCCGTTGCGCCTGTAGCCAAAGCACCCGTTACCACGAAAGAACACCAGCTCAGAACGCAGCTGGAGCAATATCACCAGGGCCCCAATCCCGCAGCCATCGCTGCCGCGTGGCCCAATCTGAACCACCCCGACCGCTTTGTCCGGTATGCCGCCCGAATTGCCATTGAACACCAGCCCGTGGCCCAATGGCAGGCGCGTGTGTTTACGGAAACGGATCCCCAACGCATCACACAGGCAGCAGTGGCGCTGGCCCGGCAAGGTGATCCGGCTCAGAAAAGCCAGTTACTGAACGCATTGATGAAAATTAAATACGATCAGCTTCCTGAGTCGCAACAATTTGATGTGTGCCGCGCTTTTGAGCTGGTCCTTCTGCGGATGGGTATGCCCGAGGGTACCGATAAGGCGAACGTGATCGCGTATTTGAACCCGCACTATCCAGCCAAGACGGCGCTGCTGAATCGGGGGATTAGTAAAGTCTTGATTTCTCTGGATGCACCTGGCGTGGTCAACAAAACATTGGCCCTGATGGATATAAAGGACGAGCCTGGAAGCAATAATCTTGGTCTCGAAACATCAACGGCCTCATCCGACCTTATCCTGCGAAATCCCCAATACGGGTTGGACATTGCCAGCATGCTGGCTAAAGTACCACCGTTGCAGCAGACGTTCTACGCCGTAATGCTTAGCCGCGAGAACGCGGGCTGGACACCCGAACTTCGGAACAAATACTTCTCCTGGTTTGCCAATGCGTTTAAATTTCAGGGAGGTCGGAGCTATGTTGGTTTCATAGATAGGGCGCGTAAACTGGCGCTGGCACAGGTTCCTAAAGAGCAGTTCGACAAATACAATAAATTATCTGGCGCTGACTTGCTGACGGCATCGGGTAACGATTTTGTCAGTGACTACGCACCCAAGGGTCCTGGTCGCCAGTGGAAACTGGAAAGTGCCGTAGCTGTCGTTGATAGCGGCCTGGGAAATCGGGACTTTGCGACCGGTAAGAAAATTTACTCGGCTATTCTGTGTAGCCGCTGCCACGCGATGGGTGGCCAGGGTGGAGACATTGGTCCCGACCTGACGCAGCTTGGCACCCGGTTCTCGAACAAAGACATACTGGAAGCCATCATCAATCCTGACAAAGCTATTTCGGATCAGTATGCGTCGACCATCTTTACGTTGAAAAACGGTCAGTCCGTACTGGGTCGTCAGGTTAGTGATGATAAGACGAGCTACTCCATTTCTCAAAATCCATTTGCGCAGGATCAGATTCGGAAAGTTGCGAAAAAAGACGTTGTCTCGAAGAAAAATTCAACCGTTTCGATCATGCTGCCGGGTCTGATTAATAGCCTGAATCCTGACGAACTGAAAGACTTGATTGCCTATCTGAAAGCAGGGGGCAATCAGGCGAATGACGTCTACAAAACGACTAGTGGCGGATCGAAAGGTAAATAACGTGTAGCGCAGGAGGAGATCCGCATAGCCTTGGAAACTAGCCTATGGCTACGCGGATTTACTCCCGCGCTACATGATCATGACTCTAAAAGCGAGACAGACATGCTAAAAAAGATAAAAAGTAACGCGATCCAGCTGGGGCTATTGGCAGTTGTTGCAACGGCTAGCCTTAACACGGACTGCGTAGCGCAGAAGCAGAAGGATGGTTATGTGCAGATATTCGATGGTAAATCGCTCAAAGGCTGGGACGGTGACCCGACCTACTGGCGCGTCGAGAATGGAAATCTGGTGGGCGAAATCACACCAACGACGCTGCTTAAAACGAATTCATTTATCATCTGGCGCGGGGGCGAACCCGGCGATTTTGAATTAAAAGGTGAGTTTAACATAACCGCCGATGGTAACTCGGGAATCAACTACCGGAGCGATCAGCTTACCGACATTCCATTTGCGCTGCGTGGGTACCAGGCCGACATCGACGGTAAGAACCGGTATACAGGTCAGAATTACGAAGAACGGAAACGGACGACACTGGCTTATCGCGGTCAAAAAACAAAAATAACGCCCTATCAGGGAGCGGCCACGCCCGAAGGCGTCCGGTCAAATGTGAAAAATAATGCCTGGAACGGACTGACCGTGGTAGGCTCATTGGGGAGCTCCGATTCCCTGCAAACGCTCATTAAAGGCGAAAACTGGAACACGTTCCACCTGGTCGTCAAGGGAAATCATTTGCAGCATTACATAAACGATGTGCTGATGAGCGACGTAACGGACGAGGATACGGTCAACGGCAAACAGAAAGGACTGCTGGGCGTACAGGTACACGTTGGGCCACCCATGAAAGTTCAGTATCGAAACCTGATGCTGAAGCAGTTGTAACGCGTATTGTCAGGCAGTTTCGCTCAATTCTCATTTCGTAGAAGTACACAGACTTGATTTCGACAAATTGGTATAACAAAGTAGGAAACCCGGCACAACTCGGTGGCATCGAAACTGCAGTGCTGGACAATGGGTCCGGGCGGGGAAACCGCATAGCCTGGATCAATACCGGAACGGGCCTCCGCTATAAAGTGGTCATTGACCGGGGCATGGATATTGCCGATGCCTTTTTTAATCAACACAGCCTGACCTGGCTGAGCCACTCGGGCGTTACAACCCCCGAAGCGCTGTCGGATCGAGGAATCGACTGGCTACGAACCTTCAACGGCGGCTTGCTAACAACCTGTGGCCTTACGCACGTAGGTGGTCCCGAGCAGGACGAATTTGGTGAACGGGGTCTGCACGGGCACATCAGTAATATCGTTGCCGAAATCGAGTCGATCGTTCAGCCCGATCCGGCCAGGGGAAAGCTGGATATGAGCATTACTGGTCGAATACGGGAAACCCGCGTATTTGGCCCTAGCCTGGAACTGCGACGTACTATTTCTGGAACACTCGGTCAGCCGACGATCCGGATTCATGACGAGGTTATCAACCGGGCCAATACGCCGGCTCCGCACATGCTGCTCTATCACTTCAACTTCGGATGGCCGTTGGTCGATGAAGGAACCGAGCTCATCTGGCGGGGCGACTGGCAGGCGCGTGAAGGGGGAATCAACAGCGAAATCTTTCGGGAAGGTTATGATTTTCGAACCTGTCCTGCTCCGCTTGAGTCCCACACCGGAACAGGCGAAGCCGTCGCGTTTATCGACATCGTTCCCGATCATTCGGGTTTATGCCGGGCCGGTCTGCACAACGCCCAGCTTGGGTTGGCGCTGGTCATGCGCTTCCGGAAAGAGCAATTGCCCTGGCTAACGAACTGGCAGCACTGGGGTAAAGGCGAGTACGTGACGGGCATCGAACCGGGTACGCATCCGCCCATCGGTCAGGCCAAAGCCCGCAAAGAAGGATCATTGGTGTTTATAGCGCCGGGCGAAAGCCGAACCTACGACCTGGAACTTGAGCTGCTGACCGATGCCGCCGATATCAATGACTTTGTAAGCAATTACGTTTAGTTGAGTAACAATAAACTCGTATGGAAACAACCGAAAAAGTAAGCGTAGCCGCAAAAGCCTTAGAAGAGGGAAACGGTATTTTACGTCTGGCACCAACGTGGGTCCCCCGTTCCTTCTGCGTGCCGGGACGTCGCATAAAGCTGCATCCCGACGACTATTACGTATTAGGTGGCGAACGGGGCGGCATCGACGAACGGTGGCTATCATCGACAACACCCGCCAAAAATGGTCCGCTGACCGGCGAAAACGAAGGATTGAGTGCTGTCGTCTTCAACGATGGCGATGCCGATGTTCAGTTTCTGCTGAAAGATGCGATCGATGAATTACAGGATGCCTTGATTGGGGAACGCCTTTGGAACGAATACGGTGCGTGGCCGATGTATTCCAAGTTTTTCGACAACATGGGGCCGCTGCCCCATCACCTGCACCATAATGACGAACAGGCTGCGCTCATTGGGCAGCTGGGCAAACCCGAAGCCTATTATTTTCCACCGCAACTGAATAATCACGGTGGCGATTTCCCCTATACGTTTTTCGGCATTGCGCCCGGCACCACGAAAGAGCAGATCAAAGAGTGTCTGCAAAACTTCACGAAGGGCGATAACAAGATAACCAATTTTTCGTCGGCTTACCGGCTCGAACCCGGCACGGGCTGGGACGTTCCACCCGGACTGCTTCACGCGCCCGGCAGCTTGTGTACGTACGAGCCCCAAAAAGCCTCCGACGTATTTGCCATGTACCAGTCATTGGTCAACGAAGCAATCATCCCGGAAGAACTGCTCTGGAATGGTACGCCCAAAGATCGTATGGGTGACTACGATCAGCTGATGGAAGCTATTGACTGGGATTTGAACGTTGATCCGCAGATGATGGCCAATCGGTTTATGCGTCCCAGACCAGTTAAGCCAGTCGCCGACATGGAGGCTGACGGATACAGCGAGACGTGGGTGTGTTACAAAAATGAGGCATTTAGCGCCAAAGAGCTGACCGTATTTCCGGGCGCAACGGTGACCATAAAAGACAGTGCTGCCTATGGCCTGATCGTTATGCAGGGTCATGGCAAGATGGGCGTCTGGGAAATCGAAACACCAGCGTTGATTCGCTACGGCCAACTGACGAACGACGAGTTCTTTGTCTCGGAAAAGGCGGCTCTTGAGGGCGTAACGATTACGAACCCATCAACAACCGACCCAATCGTTATGCTTAAACACTTCGGTCCCGGCAATCCAGACCTGGTGCTCTAGAATACGAACCGTGCTGACTGTCAACGTTTGCGCGCTGGACTCAAACTCAAACCTTAAATCATTTCCTTTCCATGAACGAAAATAACTATCCCAAACTCCATAACGCCATGTGGCCGGGTGTGGTCGGGAAAGGCCCCGACTCCGAACCCGTCGTTCCATTCGACACCATGCTGGAACTGACCGCTGCGGCTGAAGTCGACGGGGTGAAATTCGACGGCGTCGATCTGGCGCTCTTCGAACACATTGATGTCAATATATCGGATGATGGGATTAAACAGTTAGCCGATAAGTTGAGTGGCTACAATCTGGCCGTTGGCTCGTTGGTGGCTCCTATCTGGGGCGGTCCGGCCATGGGTAGTAAAGAAGATCGGGCCAATTTTGTCGAGATGGTCCGTAAATCGTGCCACATCGGCCAGAAACTGACCGAACTCGGTATTCGTCCGAGTGGCGTGGTCCGCATCGACTCGGCAACCTCACCCCATGATTGGGATGCCGATCCAGTCGGTAATAACAAACTCATCGTGCAGACCTTTCAGGAAGCCTGCGACGTAGCCGCCGATTACGGTGAAAAGCTGGCTGCCGAAGGCGAGATCTGTTGGGGTGGGATGCACAGCTGGAAAACCATGCTCGAAACGCTGGAAGCCGTTGATCGCCCGAATATGGGTTTTCAGGCCGATATGGCGCATACGTTACTGTATACGATGGGTTACAACCGCGAACAGGACCGTATCTTACCGCCCGATTTTGACTGGAGCGACCGAAAAAGTCTGAGTGAAGCGTTGCGTACGCTGACAAATGCCCTTCGCCCGTGGACCATTGATTTCCACGTCGCCCAAAATGACGGAACGGTATTTGGTTCAGGTTCGCACGACAAAACGGGTCGCCATTGTCAGGCACTAGACCCCAACGGGAAGCTCGATGTAGTGCATGATGCGGGCTACTGGCTGCGCGACGAAAACGGTCAGCTGACCAAAGCGTTCAAACACATTTGCTGGGATGGGTGTATGTTCCCTAATTCTGTGATGACCAACCAGCAGACCTGGAACGATATTCTGGCTACAATGATCAAAGTCCGCCAGCAACACGGCTGGTATGAACCCGCGTAGAGACCGGTCCGCCGGTGCGGCAATCCCTATGCGTCTCCTGACCGGATGGTTTTTTAGCTGATACCGATAGTTGCTGACGCGTATGAGACGCCATCCCTTGCGTCTCTACAAGAGATGATAACCCTAAACCTGAAAAAATGGCAACGAAAAAAGAACTACGCATCGGCTTGATTGGCACCGGTTTTATGGGCCGGACCCATTCCAATGGCTATAACCGCGTACCCAATTTTTTCCCTGATCTGGCCTATACCCCCGTTTTAAAGGCAGTATGTTCGCGCAACGCCGAAAAAGTACAGGCTTTTGCGGACCAGTGGGGCTACGAGTCCGTCGAAACCGATTGGAAAGCCCTCATTGCGCGGGATGACATCGATGCCGTCGACATCTGTACCCCCAACGATACCCACGCCGAAATTGCCATTGCCGCTGCGAATGCGGGAAAGATGATCCTCTGTGAGAAGCCGATTGCCCGCAACGTAGCCGAAGGCCAAGAGATGGTTGATGCGGCTGAGAAAGCAGGGGTGGCTACCACCGTTTGGTACAACTACCGGCGCATTCCTGCCGTTACGCTCGCTAAACAGATTGTCGATTCGGGCAAGCTCGGTCGGATTTTTCATTACCGCGCCAATTTTCTCCAGGACTGGACCATCAGTGCGGACGTGCCACAGGGCGGTACCGGGACCTGGCGTATGGATGTGGAAGCGGCTGGTTCGGGCGTAACCGGTGACCTGCTGGCGCACTGTATTGATACGGCCATGTGGCTTAACGGGGCTATCAAAGACGTATCGGCAGTAACGGAAACGTTTGTTAAAGAACGGGTTCATCAACTGACGGGTAAACTTCAGCCGGTCGGTATCGACGATGCCTGTATATTCCATTGCCACTTCGAAAATGGGTCACTGGGTCTGTTCGAGTCAACGCGGTATGCGCGCGGCCATAAGGCCCTGTATACTTTCGAGATCAACGGCGAGAATGCGTCCATCCGCTGGGACCTGCACGACCTGAACCGGCTGGAATACTTCGATTACGCCGATGATTCCATCGTGCGCGGCTGGCGGTCCATTCACGTTACCGACGGTGATCAGCCTTACATGGACAAGTGGTGGGTACCTGGCCTGGGTATTGGCTACGAGCATAGCTTTATTCATCAGGTGGCCGATTTTCTGAAAAGTCTGGAAACCGGCGAATCGTGTGCGCCTACGTTCAAAGATGCGCTGGAAACGCAGAAGGTCTGTGAGGCCGTTCTCGACTCGGCGGCATCGAAAGCCTGGAAAGACACGGGCGTCGAGTGGTCATAAATCAATGAGCATTAGTAGTACGGGTTTGTAGTCCTCGTGTCAGCTTATCAAAAACTAAGCGCATAAGGACTGCAAACCTGCTTGTTGTATCGGAACCCGTCACGGTGTATAAATCATGAACCAGTCGCAGGAATATGTTCTTCAGGTACATGGCCTGACGAAAACGTTTTCTGGCGTGAAGGCGCTGGATAACGTGCAGCTACACGTCAGAAAGGGCGAGGTTCATGCGCTGATGGGCGAAAACGGCGCCGGTAAATCGACCCTCATGAAGATTCTGATTGGCCTGCTTAAGTCCGATTCGGGTGAAATTCTGCTGGAAGGAACCCCCCTGGCGGCAGGCAGTGTCAACGAAGTGCTCCGGAAAGGCGTGTCAATGATTCATCAGGAAATTCTGCTGGTCCCTGAGCTGACCGTAGCGCAAAATATTTTCCTAGGTCGGGAAGCTACCCGCCTGTTTCCCGGCTGGCTCGATGACCGGACCATCTACCGACAGGCCGAAGAAATTCTGACGCGTATGGGCGTCAACATTGACGCCCGAACCAAAATGAAGTACCTGAGCGTGGCCGAAATGCAAATGGTCGAAATTGCCAAAGCCATTTCCAACGATGCCAGACTCCTGATCATGGATGAGCCCACGTCGGCCCTATCGGACCGGGAGGTAGCCACGCTGTTCCGAATCATTCGGGAGCTGACGCAAAAGGGAGTTGCGATTATCTACATCTCGCACAAGATGGACGAGATTTTTACCATTGCTGATACGATTACAGTGCTGAGAGACGGACGCTACATCGGTACGAGCAGCGCATCGGCGATGGACACAAACCAGCTAATTGCGATGATGGTAGGTCGGGAAATTGACAGCTTATTTCCCGAACCAACTACGTCGAAAGGCGAGGTTATCCTATCCGTCAGGGACCTGGGACGGACGGGGAAATTCTCGGGCATCACGTTTGACGTGCGGGCTGGTGAAGTACTGGGCATGGCGGGACTGATGGGTGCGGGTCGCACCGAAATCGCACGGGCCATTTTTGGTCTGGACTGGATTGATCATGGACAAATTTTTGTCAAGGGGCAGCCCGTAACGATACGCTTCCCGCCGGATGCGATCCGGCACGGTATCGGTTACGTCAGCGAAGACCGGAAAGGCGTGGGGCTGGTGCCTACGATGTCGGTGAAGGAAAACAGTACGCTGGCCAGTCTGCGCAATTACGCTAATGGGCCCTTTATTCAGGACAAGCGTGAAATCAGCGCAACCGCCGATATGGTTGATAATCTGCACATAAAGACGTCAAGTATTGATCAGAAGGTGGCAACCCTGAGCGGGGGAAATCAGCAGAAAGTAGTGATCGGGAAAGTGCTTCTTTCGTCGCCGGATGTGATCATGCTTGATGAGCCAACGCGTGGCGTTGATATTGGGGCAAAAGCTGAGATTTATAAGCTGATCAACGAGCTGACCTCGAATGGATTAGCGGTTATCATTATTTCGTCTGAACTCCCTGAATTAGTAGGAATGAGTGATCGAATCCTTGTATTGGCGGCAGGGAAGCAGACCGCAATCTTGTCGAAAGAGGAAGCTACTCAGGAAACAATTATGGCTTACGCGATGCCAGGGTAGGTTGGCCATTGGGTAACGATGATAACCAGTTGCCCGAAAAACAATACGCATGAAGAATGTACTACAAACTTATTTGAATCCGGTTAGAGGTACTGACAAAGTACGCACCCGCGGTATCGGAAAATACGGGATTGGGATTGCTTTCGTCATTTTGTGTATCGTTCTATCCGTAATTACGCCGAAATTTCTGACGGTGTCGAACCTGATGACCATCGTAACGCAGGTGTCGATCAATGCGTTGCTGGCCTTTGGCGTTACGTTTGTGATCATAACGGGTGGCATCGATCTGTCGATCGGGTCGATGGTAGCGGTTACGGGTGTTGCGGCTGCACTGTTCGCCCACCCCGACGATTATCCGGTACTCGTTTCTATCGGTATTGGCATACTATCGGGCTTGCTGTTCGGCGCATTCAATGGTTTTATCATCACCCGAAGCAAAGTACCTCCGTTCATCGTGACGCTGGGTACGATGACAATTGGGCGTGGGCTGGCACTTATTCTCAGCAAGGGTCGTCCCGTATCGAATCTGTCGGATTCCTTTAACTTCATTGGTGGTGGTCAGCTGCTGGGCGTACCAACGCCCATTATCATCCTGATCATTGCCTTTGTGCTTTGTTCTATTCTGCTCAGTAAGACCGTTTTAGGTCGCTATATGTACGCAGTCGGGGGCAATGAACAGGCCGCCGAAGCGTCGGGTATTCGGCTCAATCGCATAAAGATGATCGTTTATACATTATGCGGTGGGCTGGCTGCGCTGGCTGGTATTTTACTGACATCCCGCATCACAACGGGACAACCTAACGCCGGTACAGGGTTTGAACTGGATGCCATTGCGGCTGCGATCATTGGAGGCACTAGCACATCGGGCGGCACCGGGACCATAACCGGCACGTTGATCGGTGCATTGCTGATCGGGGTGATCAACAATGGGCTGGATTTACTCAACGTAACATCGTACTATCAGCAGGTTGTGATGGGAGTCATCATCATCGGGGCCGTCGTGCTGGATAGTTTAAGTCGCAAGGGGGAGTAAGTACGTTATTCCAATCACATTGCTGAATAATAAACAGTAATCAACTTTCAATCACGCATTCACTACTTATCAATGACGCACAGAACGTTTGTTTTCCTAAGCACTTTTCTTTCGTTGTTACTTTTGCTTTCGGGCTGTACTCAATCCTCGACGAGTGAAAAAGGTGGTCAGAACAAAAAACTCGTTGTGGGTGCCACCATGCTCAGTATGCAGAACGAGTTTATCGTCAATGTAAATGATGAGATGGCGAAAAAGGCGCAGGAGGCTGATGTTGAGTTTATTACGGTCGATGCTGAGCGGTCGGCGCTAAAGCAGATCGAACAGGTCGAGAGTTTTATTGCGCAAAAGGTGGATGTCATTATTATGAATCCCTGCGAGGTGGAGGCCAGTTCACCCGCCGTGACCAAAGCGTTAGCCGCGCATATCCCGATTATAAATGTAAACTCAGCAACCACGGCGAAACCTACCGCCTTTGTTGGCTCCGATGATGTCGAGTCGGGACGAATCGCGATGAATTACATTGCCAAACGGCTGGGTGGAAAAGGCAATGTGGTCATGATTCATGGTTACATGGGGCAAGCGGCTCAGATACAACGGGAGCAGGGTGCCCGCGAGGTGCTGAAACAGTATCCTGGACTGAAGCTGATCGCCCACCAGACCGGTGAGTGGGATCGGGCCAAATCAATGTCGCTGATGGAAAACTGGATTCAATCGTATGGCTCGGACATTAACGCCGTTTTCGCGCAGAATGACGAGATGGGAATGGGGGCCGTCAAAGCCCTGACCAGTGCGGGCCTGAAAAATAAAGTCGTTGTGGTTAGTATCGATGCCATTCCTGATGCGTTACAGGCCGTGAAAAATGGTACACTGGACGCTACCATTTTCCAGAATGCAGAACAGCAGGGATCAAAAGCCATCGAAACAGCCCTGAAAGTCGCAAAAGGGCAGGCATACGATAAAGAAACACTCGTGCCGTTTCAGCTCGTTACGAAAGATAACCTGGCTAGTTTCAAGAAATAAATTGTTGCTATCTGGCTGGCCGAAACGCTAGAAATAAGCCGACGAATACGAGTGCCGCGCCTACGCCGATTAGGGCCGTATCCGCTAGTTTTTTAGTTGTTACCATACCTTGTTTTGGGTGATTATTAGTTTGTGGTTGGTAAGAACCGTCGGTCACATCCAGAATCAACTGAGTAACTTCTTCGGGAACATCCAGTTGAGGAAAATGACCACAGTGGGAGAACCAGTGCAACTGCGCGTCCGGGAAAAGGGTCAGGGCTAGTTTCGATTGATTAGGAAAGCAAACCAGATCCTGACGTCCCCAGCCAATTACTACTGGTTGCTCAATTGAATCAGCCGGTGCGCCTTTCTGTTTTTCGCCATACGCCAGGTTGTCCAGCAGTTTGGTAAATGTTGGTGTAGGCGTAAAGGTGCGTAACTCGTTTAGCGCATTCTGCGCGGGAATCGCCCAGGGGTGAGCAGAAAACTGCGCAAATAATAGAGTTCGGCTAACGGGATTTCCAGTCAGCGCAGGTAAAATAGGTTGTAGGCCGTTAACGAGCTGGGCCGATAACCGAATGGAGTGATAGAAAAAGGGAATCTCCCAACCTTGCCAGAAACCACCCGGATCGAGCGATACAACCGCACCAAGTATGCCACCCCGTCGAGCCAGTTCGAGAACGAGTCGCGCGCCCATCGAACTGCCGACCGCGTCGATACCCGTTAAGTCATTCTCAGCTAAAAAGTCGGTAACGGCATCGGCAAGCGTACGAATCGATACCTCGCCGGGCAGGGGAGGGGTATCACCAAAGCCGGGTAAATCGATCGCAATAACATCCCGGTTGACCGCCAGTTTATCGATGATCAAATCCCAGGATCGGTGGCTGCTCCCAAGGCCATGAATCAGGAGTAATGGTTTCCCAGTGCCGCGTCGGATATAATTCATAAGCCTGCTATAAGTAATGGGTTTGTGTTTGTTCCAACTTGAAACAATGACTCGTTTCGATCATCTTGAATCAGAGAGCTATAAACTCAACACGACTATCTATGCATTGTTTTTTACGATGAGGAACTGGTTACCTCAAGGCAGCGAAACCACTGAACGTTGTGTAGGTTACGAGCACACCGACAAGCGAAGAATCTTGTAATCGCAAAACTCTATAGACGCCAGCGGTGTTGATTCTCCGGACCTGAATTGTTGATCCATTGAAAAAAGTGACCACTGTTTTCCGGCTGTTGAAACAAGCGTTCACCAACCTAAAGGCCAACGATCCTGTCCGTATGGCCGGAGCAACGGCTTTCTTTTCCTTCTTTGCATTACCACCCATCGTTATTATTCTCAGCAACGTACTCAGCCGACTCTACAATGATCGTTATCAGCGGGTTAGCGGGCAGTTTTTCGATGAACTGGCCGACTTGTTTGGTCCGAAAAGTGCGAACCAACTGGAAGACATTTCGCATCGATTGCAACAACCCAAAGCCGATCTTTCGTTAACATTGCTAGGGTTTGTGTTGCTTCTGCTTTCGTCGACTACTTTGTTCGCTATTCTCAAAAACTCACTCAATCAACTGTGGAACATCAAACACAAGGAAGGAAGAAACCTGCTATCAACACTGACCGACAAGCTAATTGCGCTGATCATCATTGTAGTTTCCGGCTTTCTGTTTAGTCTGTCACTGTTGCTGGAGCAGTTTCTGGCTCGGGCAGGTACCGAGTTCTCTCTGTCTTCACTGACGTATTACCACAACGTCGTGAGCGTAGGGAATTTCCTGACTTCGGTGATTATACGTATGATCTGGTTTGCCATTCTGTTCAAGTTTCTGCCGGATGTCAGAATACCCTGGCGAGCGGTTTGGCTGGGTGCTCTCTTTACCAGTTCGCTTTTTAAAATAGGCGAGGCTATCTTAAATCGATTATTGGTTCATAGCCAGCTTGGGATGCTGTATGGTACGGCAGGGGCCGTGATCCTGTTGCTGCTGTTCGTGTTTTATGCGTCCCTGATCTTTTATTACGGAGCGGCTTTTACGCGTCAATATACCGAATGGACTCATCTGGCCGCTGAACCTACCAGCCGTGCGGTTGCTTACACGATTATTGAAGATGAACCGTTGGATACGGATGGAAAAGAATAGGGCTAAAAAGAAATGTTCCGACCAGTTATGGAAAACTGGTCGGAACGTTTGCTAGTTGACTTGTCCACTATACAGATAGTATAAGAGGATCATGCAGCTACAACGGCGTCTATCTCGTTATATACTACTTATGATCTACAACGACTTTATTGGGGAAATAGCTAGTTAGTAATTGGCGAATTTATTTAACGGTTACGAGAACGTATTACTACTACGTGTACTAGTAGTTGCCGGTATGTATCGAATTGTTGAGAGAGCCGGCGCACAGAGGGGTAACGCGAATCAGGTACTGTTTACTAGGCTACTAGCCTGTTTTGTTAACAGGAATTGGCAAAATTGAGTTTGTCAGACTGTATATACAAAAAGAAGTGATTACGCCTGATAAGTTACCTGTTAAGTTGGCCGCTACCCAATCAAGAGTAGGTCAATAGGGAGCCGGAAAGCGCGGCTGCGATGAAGACAAAATAAGGACGGAACGAAGTACTGAAATTGTAGGATAGGCTGCTCGTAGTGTAATCCGATGCCGTGTCGATACTGTTTTCAAGAGGCTCCCAGTGAACTTAACCAGAGAGCCCGCTTGATGCGCTCTGCTTCTTTTTCCAGACGAATCGTGTGGGAGCGTAGGCGACTTATGGTTAGTGATGCAGATTCCGGACTCAAATCGCCTGAATTATCCAGTTCATTTATCAGGCTGATGATCTCCTGCGCCATCGTATCCCGCACTTTTTTTAACTCACACAGCGAGTATTGAGTAGCTGGTTTTGTGCCGTTTGCTGACTGGCGACTCGCTATGGTCTCCGATAGAACCCCATGCAACGTATGAAAGTCACGAACAGCCTGACTCCAGCTCGCCAACACAGATGGTAGATCAGCAATAGTCAAAGGGGTGGATACACTGTGTTTAGAAATACGGGATACTTTTGGCATTTTGTTGAATGATGACGGCTTAAAAGAGGCAATTTTGACCTTTATGGTTAAACAAACATACATTGTTGTCGTTGATGTTTCACCTTTTTTTTAGTTAACGACAGGGTAGGGCACGTTGACGTTGGCTGATGCAGCCATATTGATAGTTGATCGCTGGACACCATCTAGTTCAGCACGATTCGTCTGTAAACCAACGTACCATGAATGGGAACTGTAAGTCAGTAGCTTGAAATTCTACCAAAAAATTCATCGGTTTTGGCCTTTTCGTCGGTCGGTTTTGCAATTGACTGCGGAAAGCGCAGGCCTTCAATTGACTTCTCACAAAAACCGGGCCGTCCTGGCTGAAACAGGTATAGAAAAATAGACTGCCCACCAACACAGTAGCGATGGGGCATTGTCCGGCAGTAGAACGACAGCGTTTCAATGGCTTAGACGAAGTACTGATTGAAAAGTAATGGGTTGGCGCTAGTAATGCTTAAAATAGCCATTGCTTTTACGGGCAAATCCCACGAATCAGTAAACGAGCAAAAAAAAGCAGCTGCTGATTTCAGTAGCTGCTTTTTAGGTTAGTAATAATTCCGGTCGTCATCCCCGTAAGCAGTCGCTCCCGTGAAACTGCCTGAATTGCCAGAAACAGGACAGGGAAAGTACATCGAATTTGCCGCCTAGAAGTTGGTTATACATGAGCGCAGAACAGTTTCTTAGTTAGACTTTGTCTAATTGATTCTGTCCGGTACCAATGTCCTAGACCCAGCGGGGTGCATAAGAGAGATACGGTAACGCCAGAGAGAGAAGGTGGTAATTCTGCGAACGAGGTGATCCGCTGCGAACTCGGTTTTTACGGAGAGGGGAAGCTACTTTTTTCGAACAGCGAATCCGTGTCGTTGCCAGTGATGGGAAGGATTTCTGGCACGAATGGTTGCTAGAAGGCATCCCCATCTGGTACACCAACCGGAACTTGTGCCAGAAGCTGGATCTTTCAATAGAGAATTGCTAACCCTACGTTCAGATGATTTGCTCGCTGCGCACTGACAGTGCTTATCAAACGAGCAATAGATACCAGCAAGACGACCGTATTTGGCTATTTGAATCAGTTTAAAATGGAAAAAGCGAAAGACCTTCTGACGGCAGGGCAAACAAAAATTTCGGCTATCGCCCGCTCATTAGGTTACAAACACGCAACCCATTTCACGGCAGCGTTCAAAAAATACTTCGGCTTTCTGCCCCATAAGATCAAGATGAGTGTTCTTATGCCCTTCATCGAACTGGATACCGATTTTGTTCTCTTGCTGGAAATGTTTGGCTGATTACCTGGTTAGCCAGCCAACATTGTCTCTTTTGACCGATTTTTACAGCATGAAATACGTATTCGTACTCGCTCTACTTTTACTGGGATTCAACGCCGATGCCCAGATACTACGAAAAAGAACGGTTAAGTTGATGGGTAGCCGGTTCGACATTACCATCGTTGCCGCGGACTCCCTAACGGCTGAACAGGCGATCGATACGGTCATTGCCGAAGTGACGCGGATCGAGAACCTGATCTCGGACTGGAAAGCCGATACCCAAATTTCGCAGGTTAACCAGAATGCCGGTATTGCTCCCGTACGGGTTGATCCCGAAGTATTCGCGTTAACGGAGCGGGCTCTTCATTTCTCTATCATCACGAACGGGGCTTTCGATATCAGCTTTGCCGCGATGGATCGTATCTGGAAATTCGATGGCTCAATGACGGAAATGCCAAGCCCGCAGGCCATAAAAAAATCAGTGGAGAAAGTGGGGTACAAACACATTGTGCTGGACCGCGTGCATTCGACCATTTTTCTGTCGCGGAAGGGGATGAAGATTGGTTTTGGCGCGCTGGGGGAGGGGTATGCCGCCGACCGCTGCCGCACCATGATGTTGGCGCGGGGTATCAAGGCCGGTATTGTCAACGGGTCGGGCGATATGAGTACCTGGGGCAGACAAACCAACGGGCGTGACTGGACCATCGGCATCACCAATCCACTGCACAAGGACACGGTCTTTGCAGTTGTGCCGTTGCGGCAACCTGCCGTTGTGACTTCCGGAAGTTACGAGAAGTTTGTGGTGTTCAATGGTAAGCGATATGCCCACATCATCAATCCCCGAACGGGTTATCCGGCTACGGGTGTGAGCAGTGTAACGGTCTTTGGTCCCAGCGCTGAAACGGCCAATGGATTCAGTACCTCACTGATGGTGTTGGGCAAGGACGCCGGACTGAAACTGATCCGGAAATACCCCCAATACAGCTACATCATGATCACCGATGATGGGCAGATTCGTTCGTCTCCTCGTCTGATTGCTAAACGTTTGCGCATCCGCTAACGCGTGAAGAATGGCTCAGATTGGCAAACAGATGCCCGTTTGTTTGCTATGAAATAGAACAGGAAGTTGACAACAGATCGCTGTTTCTGCATTGAACAAGAAGCTTGCCCAGTCACGAAACAGCGATCTGCGAAATCTGATTTACTTCACCTGGACAACAACCTTACCTTTCGCGCGTCCGCTTTCAACATAGGCTAACGCGTCGTTGGTCGACTTAAACGGAAATAGTTTATCGACTACAGGTCGTATGATCCCGGATTCGATCAACGAAGTAATTTTGGTTAGCTGGCTGCCGCTCGCTTTCATGAAGAGAAACGAATAGTCTACCCCGTACCGTTTTGCTTTTTTTCGGGTGCTGTAGCTCAAGAAGAACAACACGGTTTTTAGTAACCAGTTCAGGCCAATCTCGCTGGCGAAAGCAGGATCAGGAGGACCCGAAATAGAAATGAGTTTTCCCCCCGGTTTTAAGATGCGGAGTGATTTTTCGAGTGTCTTCTGGTCTTGACTGTTCAGAACCACATCGTAATCATGCAGTATGGTTTCAAAATTTTCCTTCCTGTAATCAATGACTACATCCGCCCCCAGACTTTTTACCAGCTCGCGATTGTCGGCACTCGTTGTCGTGGCTACCGTAGCACCCAGATGCTTGGCCAGCTGAATGGCAAACGTGCCTACGCCACCCGAACCAGCCTGAATAAACACGTTCTGGCCTTTCTTCAGGTCCGCTTTTTCAACTAATGCCTGCCAGGCGGTGAGACCGACCAGTGGAATCGAAGCGGCCTCTTCCATCGTAAGGTTCCGGGGCTTCATGGCAGTGTCGTCCTCACTTAGGGCAATGAACTCGGCGAACGTTCCGATTCGATCTTTATCGGGGCGGGCGTATATTTCATCACCTACCTTGAACTTCCGGACACCAACGCCGATCTGGGTAATAACTCCCGCCACATCGTTGCCTAAAATGAGTGGAAAGCGATACGGCAGAAGAAGCTTGAACTCGCCATCCCTTATTTTTGAATCAAGTTGATTGACACCCGCTGCGTGAACCTGGACCAGTACGTCCTTATCCTGCAATACGGGCTCTGGTATGTCAGTAGCCTGTAACGGCCCCTTTTCGGTATACCGATTTATAGCAAATGCTTTCATTGTTTCGTCAGTCTGGCGTGATTGATAATAAAAGGTTAAGGGCGCAGCAACTGGTAACTTTTCGTTGGGTTAACCAGCTTATCAGCCAGTTTGGGCGAAAGCCGGTTGAGTACATAAAGCGATTTCGTGTCGCCGACGCGGATGGTCAACTGGTTCGTCTTGAGCCCATTGATGAGGGCATTGACCAGCACGTCGGTAGTTATTTTTTTGTCTGTCCGATCCGCAGTCATTTCGGTGGCCACCACGGGGGGGATAAGCTCGAACACCTTTACTGGACTGTTCACAATTTTCAAATGTTTCCGGAGCGATTCGGTATAGAAACGCAGTGCTACCTTGGACGCAGAGTAGGTCGCTTCCAGTATAGAGGGTACATAGCTCAGAATAGAGGTTGTGTTGATAATAGCGCTTTCTGATCTGGCCGTAAGTATGTCCATGAACAGATTATTCAGGCGAATGACACCCAGGTAGTTGACATTCATTTCATAAGCCGCATCCTCCACATGTTTCTCACTTGGTACAGCCAGACTGAGTGGTTCAGTCAGAACACCCGCATTGTTGTATAGAATATCGATTCCGCCTAATTGCCGCACCTGGCTGACGAGTTGACGCGCATCATCAGCGCTGGAAACATCACTGTTGATGGTAATCAGTGCCGGATACAATTTTTTAGCGGCTTCTAATTTCGCCGGGTTTCTACCCGTGATCAGTACGCTTGCTCCATTGGCTAAAAACTGTTTAGCGGCTTCTAGGCCGATACCGGCTGCTCCACCAGTGATCAATACTACCTTCCCTCGTAATTCCATGATTCTTTACGTAAAAGTTGTTATTCGTTCGTTAGGTCAGTACACATAATTAATAGACCAAAAAGTATATTTTGAGACCAACAAACAGGCCGAAGTGTACTCGATAAATTTAAAATATACTTTTTAGTTTATTTCGGGAGAAAAAAACTAGACAGAATAACTGTCCAACTCCGCTTTCAGGCTTTTGATGAGCCCCTGCATAGGTTTCGCCGTATTCATAGCGCGGCACATGACAACCCCTCCTTCAACGGCGGCCACCATCTTGAAGGCATATACAGCGGCATCAAGATCAGGAGAAAACTCACCGCTTTCAATGCCTTGATTTAAGATGGTGACGGCCAATTCCTGCCCCCTTCGTATAACGCCAGCGACTTTTTCTTTGACGGGCGGATAATTGTCATCGGATTCTACGGCTGTATTAAAAATGGGGCAGCCACCCCGTATATACGTATCCAAAGGGTTTTTGTAGAGATCAAGAAACGCAAATAGTTTCCCCTTAGCAGTATCGGCTTTACTGATGGTTATCCCGATCTGCTCACTCATTTTGGCCAGTAGAAGGTCAATAACTTGAAACGAGAGATCTTCTTTACTCTCGAAATGGCCGTATAGGCAACCCTTAGTCAGTTTGGTAGCGGCCAGCACATCGTCGATGTGGACACCGGCTATCCCTCTCTGGTTGAACAAAGGAGCTGCTGTTTCCAGTATAAACTGTTTCGTGCGTTCTGACTTGGTAAGCATGGGACAAAAATAGACTAAAAAGTTTATTTTTGCCCCATGCTCTGATTATTTATTGATCAACGGTCAACGAGAATGATGGAATAGTCTATGCTGTGCTGCCCTGGTAAAAGCCCGTTTCTTGGGATGGTCGGCCAACGTGTCTCAAGGTTTACCCTCACCTTCGGCCCCTCCCATGCTGGGCGAGAGGAGCGCAGCTACCAATTCTTTCCCTTCTCCCGTTGCGGGAGGGGAGTCGGGGGTAAGGGGTTCAATAACAATCCATCAGGATCTGACTGTGGGACTGGTACACGCTGACAGGCTTGCCTAGTTTTGTCTGGCAGATCGTTTCGAGCAGGTCAATGACATCTTTCTGCATAGCCAATGATCCGCAGATCATTAGCACGCCTTTCATCATCAGCGCGTTGGCGAGGAAGTCGGCGTCGCGGGCGAGCAGATCGCTGACATATTGCTTTTCTCCCTCCCGCGAATAAGCCACATGTAAGTTCGTGAGTTTGTCGGCTGACCGGCTTTCTTCCAGGAAGTTGCGATAAACGGCGAACGAGCTACTTTGGCGGAAACCGCAGTATAAATGACAGGGTATCTGTTTGTTCTGACTGATCATGCCCAGAAACGGCGCGATACCGGTGCCATTGGCGATCATGATGACAATTGGCGCTTTTCTTGGGAAATGAAAATGATCATTGCGGACAATCCGGGCCTGAATCGTTTTACCCGGTGTCAGTTCGTGTAAAAAGCCGGATCCAAGCCCGCCCGGATGTAGCCGGACACTCAGTTGAACTTCGTTGTCCAGCATACCGATCGAATAGAGCCGTTCGCGGTGGTCGTTGTTGGGGTAGATGGCCAATAGGTCGCCCGATGTGACACCCCGCCGACGGTGAGAACGCATTCGAATTAGAAACGTACCATCTGGCTCCGCCGTGCGGGTATTGTCGGTCACGGTGAGCGTGTCAAAACGGGTAGCCGGAGCCGTCAACAGGGTTGCCGAAACCGGCATTGGTCGGTCGGCCTGTTGCGACCAGGCTTCGGCCCATAAGTTAAACTCGTCCGGCGACCGATCATTGACCGTGTGAATATCGACCAGCGGCAACGCCCACGATTGCCGGGCCAGTAATTGGTTTACTTCAAACGCGAACTGGCAGAAGTCGGGGTAAGCCCGCGACCCGAAACCAAGTACCGAGTAGCGAACCGACTGTAGTTGTGGGTATTTATCAACCAGTGTGGCAAAGCGCCGGGCATTGGTCGGAGCCTCGCCGAGACCATACGTAGCCGTTAGCACGATCAGGTGCTCTGCTTTGGGGAAAACAGCGTAGTTGTTAAGCTCGGTCAGGAAGGACTTTTCGCCCTGTTTAAGCAACTGTTGATGAATGAGTTGGGCAAATCGGTACGTGCTGCCATTCTCTGAACCAACCAGAATGATGAATCGGCACTCGTCGGCAGCGTACTTGTTCTTAACGCGGTTAGCCAGCCGTTTCCAGGTGATGGCAAAACCGGAGTAGATGAAAAAGAGAATGTTTCCGGACGCGATGGCCAGGATAATAGCCCATAGGCCACTGGCCCGACCCGTGTGCAAATCCAGACTCAAGTTGGTTAGCAACACAGCGGTTGGGTACCGGTTTTCGCTGAGAATGTCGCCCGTGATTTGATTGACGGTCAGTTCGCGATCCTTGAGCTTCAGCGTGTAGTATTCCTCGGGATCTTCTGAAAACGGAAACTCGATGCTTTGTACCTCTGTCAGCTTTGTCTGTTTAAAGACCGCAAAGTCAACTAAAGCCCGTTGCCGCAACGGACGTTGTGGTTTAGACTGAATGGCATCAAAGTCAATTTTGGGAGAAATTTTCGTCATGCCGATCAGGTCGAACCGGGCCAGCGAAAGGTACGTTCCCGACAGGGCGATGGCGAAGATCGGAATCAGCAACAACCGACCCAGTACGACGTGGTAATACTGAGCAAAGTTGTCGCGGACAATGCGGGTAAAGAATCGCTTTACGCCCCGTTGCCGCTGGATAATCAGCATGGTGCCGGACACCGTGATCAGCAGGAGCAGAAAGGCTGTCAGTCCGATAAAAAACCGGCCCGCTTCGTGTAGGAACAGCGATCGGTGCAAAGCCGTAACCCATTCGAAAAACTCACTTTGTTTGGTGGGAATACCCAGGGTTTTGCCCGTTCGTGGATCAACGTAAGCGGTCAGGTTTTTGCCGTCGGCATCGCTCCCCTTGATCTGCACAAACTGGTTGGCATCAACGCTTAGCTCACTGATTTCGGAAACGTTTTTTTTCAGAACCGGCAGCGTTTGAGCGAGGGTAATCTGATCAACGTTATCGACACGATAGGGCTGAATTTTCTGCGATACGGGTTCGAACGCCAGAATAATGCCGGTGATCGAGGCTACCGTCAATAAAAGAAAAGAAGATACAGCCAGGGCTAAGTGGCTGTATCTCCAAATGGAAATGGTCATAAAGCTAGCCGCTGTTGGCACTGGAACACTGATTCTTACGACGATTACTAGAGGAGTTGACCTACCGGAGCCTAGGAACTCAAAACAGGATAATTTCTTCGTTCAGTACGCGCTTGCCCTCGATACACAGGGGTACATCATAACTTACTCGTATCGATCATAAAAATCAGTGTTCTGGTGCATTGTGATACCCCTTAGTTGCTGGTATTGGGGCTAAAACGTACGTAGCGGATGTATCCCGTACCCTCGCTTTTGGCGGAAAGAGCGTCTGTCGTTAGCGGAATTTCCAGGTCTTTTACGTAGTACTTATTGTCTTCCACCGCACTTTCAAACCGTAGTTTGTAATCTTTGTCGATCTTTGCGCTTTCGATCTCCAGTACGGTAACGCTACGGTCGCCACCTGCCACCGAAGCTCCGGTTATGGCGCTGATGTCGGTTCGTTTTTTGGCGTAAGCCTTATGCCATTCCTTTACATCGGGGTACCATTTTTTGTTGGAGCCAAGCACGTACAGCGTTTTATCGTAGGCACCTTTCCCGTTGATGAGCGACACCACAATGTAGGCCCCTTCGCCCATGTAGTTGGTCATCTGGATCATGCACTTATACTTGACCGTACCCGGTTGTTGAGCCAGTGATGCCGATGGTTGGGCAAACGCCAGAGCCAGCACCAGTAAGCCGATTTTAGGCAAAAATGACATATTTTTTATTTCAGGAAGTTAACGGATACGTTGTTTTTAGCGAGCGATTCGTTTTCGCTGGCCAGATCGAACGCGGTTTCTTTAAAGTTGGTGGCGATGTCTTTTTTGGCACCAATCGACAACAGGTATTTTAGCAGAGCATCGTCTTTCGACACCATAGCTGCCCGGTGCAGAGCGGTAATTCCTTCCTTGTTTTTGCTGTTTACATCGATCTGAAGAGGCTCCAGGCGTTTCATCAGCGACAGGTCATTCTTGGCGACCGCTAAGTGATACAGCGTATTGCCGTTTTTCTGCGGAGCCTTGACGTCTAGTCCTTTTTCCTGAAGCAGATTTAATTTGGCCGTAAAGTCATCGGTTCGTGGTCCATTCTCAGACCGTTGACCACCTTCCGGGCGAGGACCGCCTTCTGGCCGTGGGCCATCCAGCCGGGGGCCGCTGGTTGGTCTGTACGATTGGATCAGGTAAGCAGCCAGATTATCGCCATTTTTGTCCGTAACGGTAACGTCAGCTCCTTTGGTCAATAAATAGCTCACTACCTCGGGCGAGTTGCCCTGTACGGCCATAGCCAGTGCCGTTACGCCTTTCTGGTTGCTCTGATTAATATTTTTCACCTTCGGCTGGAGCATTTCCAGCACGGCGATATCCCGGTTGGCCGCTGCCGCGTTCATAAATACGGTATTGCCTTCGTCGTCAGCCTGATTGACATCGACGCCTTTATCCAGAAAATACTTAATGAGTTCGGTCTGCTTGGGTCGGCGAACGATGGCATGCAAAACGGTTTCTCCGCTCTTGTTAGTTACAGTCGGTTTAATACCCAGGCTTTCCAGATACTGGAACGTTTCGATGGGTGCAGCGCCCTGACGGCCACCCTGACTCGCCATGATCATCGCCGTTGGGTTTACCGGAACTCCTCGCTGCTGCAACGCCTTCAGGATGTTGATATTTCCACTTCTGGCCGCATAACTAAACGCGTTGTTTCCGGCGGCATCCGTGCTTTTCAGATCCAGCCCTTTCGAGATAAAGTAATCGGTCAGTTTAAGGTCTTTATCGTTTGCTACAGCCAGCAAGAGTGCGTTGGCTCCATCATGATTCAGGTCCTTTTTGAGGTTGGCTCCGTTCTGGATGCACAAGTCATATACTTTCGTGTCGGGTTGGCCACTGCCCGCTGCAAAATTTAACGGCGTGGCACCGTGACTGTCTTCAACATTCGTTTTAGAGCCTTTCGAAAGCAGGTACTCCATGATCTCTGTATTGCCCCGGAAGGCGGCCCAGTGCAAATAAATGCGGCTATCGTGGGTGATCTTGCTTACATCGTTACCCGGCTGCGACAACAGATACTTGATCGTTTCGTTGGGAGCCTGCGCATTGATCGCCATCACGACGGGATCGAAACTCGCCTGGTTGAACTGAGACGGGTTGCTGCCTTTCTCGACTTCTGCCTTGACCTGATTCGCATCGGGTTTGCCTAGCCAGAACGACTGTTCCAGCAGAACGTTTTTCTGAGCCTGAGCGGAGAGCGAAACGCCTACCAGAATGGCTGCAACTAGTTTTTTCATACGAATTTGCGTGACTTAAACGGCTGATAGAGGGAGTTCAGAATTGGTGGATACCTAACGAGGGTGCAAATTACTAAGATTCAGTCTAAATAAGAATGTTTGGCCGCTAATATTAACTGCTACGCGAAATGTCCATTTTTTAGACCGGGCTGGGGGGTAAGCCGGCTGTCAAGTGTCAACATCCAGCTTACCCCCCAGCCCGGTCTAAGCATATTATTTCAACCGATAAGACAGGGTCGTGACGAACTGCCGGGGCGGAATCGGCATGATGCTGTAGCGGTCATGAATCAGGTAGTTCAGCTCATTGGTGATGTTCGATACTTTGGCCAGAATCGAAATCTTCCGGTACGTATAGCCTGCCGACAGGTCAATTGTCGTGAAACTCGTTAGTGGAATCAGGCGACTGAACGCTGGTGTCTGACCATACGTATTGTTGTTTCCACCAAAACGAGCACCCGTGTAAAAGGCTGATGCGCCTAGTTTCAGACCCCGCAGTTGCGGCAGATCGAACGTGTAGAAAATAGTTGCATTCGCGGTGTGGGCCGGGTTGTTGGTCAGCCGTTCGCCTTCGATGGGGGAACCCCGAACGAGCGATGCCTTCGTGTACCGCATATAATTGTAGCCGTAGCCGGTGATGAAATAGAAGTTCTTCGACAGGTTACCCGTCAGGTCTATTTCCAGCCCATCACTCGTGGTCTGGCCCGTAAACTCTTTCACGTTCGCGTCGGCATTGGCCGTGCCATCGGCTTTGAGTGGTGCCATCTGTGCCAGATCACTGTTGACGATGTGGTAAACGCCCAGGTTCGCCGTGATTCGACCGTTGAACAATTCATTTTTTACGCCCGCTTCAACCTGATCGACGATAGACGGTTTCAGGATCTGTCCGTAAATGTCGACCCCCGTGTTGATCGTAAAGTTGTTGGCGTAGCTACCAAAAAACGACGTGGTTCGGGTAGGCTGATACAGCAAGGCCACTTTGGGCGAAAAGGCCGCATCGGTTTTGGTTTCGGCGGTTCCCCGCGTTTCAACCTGCGTGAGTTGGTTCAGAATGGTTGTCTGCACCGTTTTCTGCTGCGACCACCGAACACCCGCCAGAATCTTGACTTTATCCGACAGGCCGATCAGGTCTTGTACATAAAACCCCAACCGGGTCGATGGTGACGTGGTGCGGGTCGTTGCCGTAGCATCGGGAATGTCGGTGCGGGCTTCGAACAGGCTCGGATTCAGAATGTTTATTTTATCGTAGGCTGTTTTCCCCGCTCCGTAATTGACGGTATAGGCAGTGCTTTTGCTGACGATACCAACGATATCGCCACCCACCAGCAACTGATGCCCGACAGCGCCCGTGTTGAACCGGCCATTGAGGTTTATCTGGCCGGTGCTGTTCGCTTCGCTAGTCATGGTTCGGCTAAGCGTGCGGGTCCAGTCGCCCGTGGCCGATACGTTGTTGTTGGGGACACCCGCTCCGTAGGCGGTCACGTCGGTTCCCTGCGCGGAGGCAATGGCGGTCAGTTTCCAGTTGCTGTTAAACGCATGATCGATATTGAGGGAGCCAGAGGTCTGCTTTACATTGTTGTAAGCCCAGGGCGTATTGATGAACCGCGACCGGGGCACATCGGGGATGATCGCATCCTGATTCGCATTCAGCGACCCAATGCCATTGTCGGGTGTCAGGTCTGACTTCAGATAATCGCCCTGAAGCAAAATGGATGTCTTTTGGCCCAGTTTATAGAGCAGGGAGGGGTTGACATAGACCCGGTTTGTTTTGACCACATCCCGGTAGCTTTTGGCCGTTTCGTACGTTCCCACAACCCGGAAGGCGAGATTTTTGGCCAGCGGACCGTAGAGGTCAACAATGGGTTTATATAGGCCGTAGCTACCGACCCGCATTGATACTTCACCGCCATACTCGAACTTCGGCTTCTTCGTGACCATATTGATAATCAGTCCGCCGGATACATTACCATACAACAGGGCAGAACTTCCTTTCAACACTTCAACGGATTCCAGCGTGCTGGCTTCGGGGAAGCCCATCGTATTGGAGATCACCCCATTTTTGAAAATATTGCCACCGGCTCCCGCAATACCGATGCTGTAGCCCCGTGCCGAAAAGGTTTCGGCCACACCACCCCGTTGCTGGGTCAACGATACTCCGCTGACATTTTTCAGGACATCCCCCAGACGGGCTGCCTGCTGGTTCGCGATCACGACACTACTGACCACGCCCGTCATCTGCGGCATATCCAGCGGAGCAAGACCCGCTTTACCCAGCGTAACGACCTGGTTATTGCCGGTTACTTCGACTTCACTCAACTGCGATGTATTTTCAGCCAGTGAAAAATCGACCGTGATGGCTTGCCCACTCTGTACGGATATCGTCTTTTCCTGCGTTTGCAGGCCCACGAACGTAATCTGAAGGGTGTACGTACCCTGGTTTATTCCTTTCAGCTGATAAGTCCCGTCTTCTGCTGTGACCGTACCTTTTCGAATTTCTTTCAGACTAACATTAACGAAGGAGGCCGGATTACCATCGCTGGTTTTCACTAAGCCACGAATCGACCCGTGCGACTGAGCAAGGACCTGTACATTCAATAGAATCAGCAGGCTTAGGCAAACTATAGTACTAGTAAAAATGTGTTTCATTTATTTAGATTAATTCTAATTTATTGCAAATTTGTGGCTTGAAGCGGTAGAGTAGGTATCGCAAATGGGAAGATTCCTGTTGAAATCGGGCCAGTATGGAAATAATGCTAAAACTTAAGGGTGTTGACCTATTATTGCGACGGGAAGCCTTGGCAGGACCGGCAGGCGTAGAGAATCCTTTTCAGGAAAAACTGGCCCGCATCCAGCACGAGCAGATGGGTTGTATAACCGATACGCAGATTTCGACGGGGAATTTCTTTATCGCGCACTGTACCTTTCAGCTTACCCAATCTGTTCAGTTAAGCAAAGAAGTAGAGGAGGAGGTCATTCAGCTGGATTTTGCACTGCGGGGTGAAAGCCAGGGCCTGACGACGGAAACGACGAGCCGACAACGCTTTTCGACGGGCCAGCATAATATCTGCTACATTCCCCGTTCGAAGAGTACTTATGACTACTACGCGTCCGATCAGCCACTAGATTATTGTATCGTAGTGATTCCGAAAGAGACGTACATTCGGCTACTAGCGTCCAGCAGTGGGCTGCATCGGCAACTGGATACCCTGATGGCGCAGCAGAAAACAGGGTATGCCAGTGCCAAAAACCTCCCGATAACACCCCTGATGGACTGGCTGATCCGGGATATGCGTACCAGTCCGCGTACGGGGTCATTAAAGCGATTATTTCTGGAATCCAGAGTAACCGAACTGCTCATGCTTCAGCTCGAACAAATGCAGGGTACGCAGCCGATAGGTTTTCCATCAAAGACAGCGGATATCCGTAAACTGCACGAAGCCTGCGAAATACTGGACGCTTCCTATGCCGATCCACCAACGATTGTTGAACTGGCTAAGCTGGTGTGTCTGAATGAGTTCAACCTCAAACGCGGATTCAAAGAGCAGACCGGAACGACCATACTGGGCTATGTTACCCGACGCCGGATGGAGGATGCCAAACGCCTTTTGCTGGCGGGCGACAAAACGATCAGTGAAATAGCATACTGGGTTGGCTACAAAAATCCAGCTCACTTTACGGTCGCTTTTAAACAGTACTTCGGCGTACTCCCGAGCACCATCCGACGGTAGGCTGGCCGTGAATGATCAGCCGCTGATGGGCTATTTTTTGAACGAGTTTTCGTGGGAATCGTTTACACCGAAGAACGACAAAAATCCTTAACATGAAACGAATAATGCTCCTGGCTTTCCTACTCACTACGCTGTTTGGGCAGACCAGCAAGGCGCAGACAGCCCAACAGCCTGCCGCACCCAACATGACTTTTTCCAATCCATTACCCGTCCAGTTTGGCGACCCGTATATACTGAACACGAAGGGCACCTATTACATGTACGGCACCGGCGCAGGAGCGGATAAGGGTTTCGTGGCCTATTCATCAACGGATATGGTGAACTGGAAGAGCGAAGGGCAGGTCTATTTCCACGATAACAAAAACGGGTGGAGCGACCCAAAAGCAGCGTGGGGGGGCGCTTACTGGGCTCCCGAAGTATATGAAGTGAAGGGCAAGTATTACCTGTTCTACAGTGCCCAGTGGAAAGAAAATCCGGCCCGTGATCTGGAAAACTTCCGGATTGGCGTGGCCGTAGCCGATAAACCGACCGGGCCATTCGTTGACCTGGCGAACAAGCCCGTTTTCGACCCCGGCTACCCCATCATCGATGCCAACGTGTTGTTTGACACCAACGGCAAGGCGTACTTGTATTATTCGCGTTGCTGCTACAAGCATCCGGTCGAAAGCGACGTGGCCACGCTAGCCCGCGATAAGGGCTGGTTCAAGGAGATCGAAGAAAGCTGGGTGTATGGGGTCGAGCTCAAACCCGATTTCTCCGGCGTTATCGGCGAACCGGTTCTAATCCTGCGCCCTCCGGTCAAGCTCAGCGACAAACAGGCCGAATGGGAGAGCCGGTCGGTTACGGCCCGCGAAGTAAATCGCCGTTGGACAGAGGGCTCGGTTGCGTTTAAGAAAGATAACATCTATTACATTATGTACTCGGCCAATCACTTTGGTGGTCAGTACTACGCCATTGGGTACGCCACCGCTAGTTCGCCGTTGGGACCGTACACCAAAGCGGCTAACAATCCGATCTTGCAGAAAAATACGGACAAAGGTGGCTCCGTAACGGGAACGGGACACAACAGCATCGCGTACTCACCGGATGGCAAAGAGATGTTTTGTGTTTACCATGCGCGAACCGCCAAAACGGGCGATGAACGGGTCGTGTGCCTCGACCGGATGCACGTGAAAAATGGACGTATAACCATTCTTGGCCCGACCACCACGCCCCAGAAATTCCCCTCCGGCGCAACCCGATAAAAGTTCATGAACAAGCGTAGTGGGGTCTTGAATGCCACCTGGACCGCTATGCATTGACAGTAAAAACAACACTGTGCGTACGTTTAGTCGTAACGCTTTTGACGTGAAGTGCAACTATACCCTGATCAATTCGTTCTGTCAAAAGAGTAAAGGGCATTTTCAGCGGCTATTTTTTGCTGGATTGTTGACGTATGAACCGTATTTCCGTTAGAGTAGAGAAGCATGTTCCCTTACGAATGGGTGAAGCAAGCTACGTTAAGTGGCTTTTACTCGTCTGTCTTGTCGTAACCGCACAATGGGCCGCAGCGCAGTCCGAAGGTCAATGGCGTTTACGGAAGAACAAAGATCAAATTCAGGTTTACTCCCGACACACGGATGGAAGTCGGCTGGAGGAGCTAAAAGCGGTCTGCGTGATTCCAGGTACGATGAGCCAGCTGGTCGCTTTGTTGTCGGACGTAGACAACTACAAAGAAGTCCTTTACAAAACGAAAACGGCCCAGTTGTTACAACGCGTGAATGAAACGCGGTTTACCTATTACATCGTTAATGAGTTACCGGTCGTTCAGGACCGGGACATGGCAGTTCAGCTCACCTTCTCGCGCGATCCGGCCACTAAACTGCTCCACGTCCGAGGGGTTGGTTTGCCGAATCTGGTTCCCGAAAAAAAGGGGAACGTCAGGATTACGGATTGGCAAGCCGACTGGCAGGTTCGCGCTGACGAGAAGAAACGGACCTTGTCGATCACCTACACCTGCCGGGTCGATCCCGGTGGCTCGATTCCTGCCTGGGTACAGAATTTTGCCGCGACCGATGGGGTCTACAACTCGTTTATCCTGATTCGGGATAGCCTTCCCTTAGCGCGTTACCAGGGAAGAACATTCGCGTTTTTAGGGAATTAGCGCTAGTTTAGGGCAAGCCGGAGTGACACGTTTCTCGGTGTAGAATCAGACTCCATTTTACCGCACCGTAAGAATTGCGCTGAATTATCCGGACTAGCCGGGTAATATAAGCCGGGTCGTGGCTTTTCATGCATTCGTCTAAACCGACCACCATGAGAAAAACACTCCTTGCCCTGCCGCTTGGCTTACTCGCCAGTATATATACGCTCGTGCAGGCTCAAACCGTTGCCCTGAAACCGGTGTGGGAAAGCGATACGACACTGCGCACACCCGAATGTGTTTTGTTCGAGCCCAGCCAGAATGTCCTGTATGTTTCCTGCATCAATGGCAGCCCAAAGCCGGAAAATAAAAGTAGCTACATTGCCAAAGTGGGTCTGGACGGTAAGGTGATCAAGCTGAAATTTACCGACAACCTTAATTCCACCAAGGGGATGGGGGTGCTGAAGAATAAGCTGTACGTGACCGAGATGACGCAGGTCGCCGAGATCGATCTGGCAACGGGTAAAATCCTGAACCAATATCCCATCGACGGTGCCAAGTTTCTCAATGATATTGCCATCGATCCCCAGAAAGGCGTCGTGTACGTTACCGACTCGAATGATAGTAAGGTATGGGCAATAACGAATGGCAAGAGTAGTCTTGTTCTGGAAGGTGCTCCGCTAAAAGGTACCAACGGGCTGTTATTCGAAAACAACCAACTACTGATCGGTAATGGCGATGGCTCGTTACTGAGTCTGAATCCGGCAACCAAACAACTCAGCACGATAGCCAAAGGGATGGGTGGTATCGATGGTATTGTCGCTTTGGGCAACAAGGAGTACATCGTCACCGAGTGGGCTGGCAAAATCTGGCACGTTCGTGCGGACGGAACGACCGAACTAAAATCAGACACCTCCGCGCAGAAGATCAGCTCGGCAGATATTGGGTATAATCCGACTACCAAGATGCTGTTTGTACCGACGTTTTTCCACAATACGGTGAAAGCCTACTCACTCAAGTAAGTGTGTGCAAGTATTTGGTGGCAGGTTTTGACGCCTTGCAGATAACACGAATCGCACCGTATAGTCATTGAACGCATCAGGGCGAACTACCAATGGTAATTCGCCCTGATAGTTGATCAGAACCAGTGATCAACTAATCATCAATTCCAGCCGCCACCCAATGCCCGGTACGCATTGACCATGGCATTCATCTGTTGCATCCGGGTTTCGATAAGCTCGATCCGCGCTTCCAGAACATCACGCTGGGTCAGCAATACTTCCATATAGTCAGCTCGGGCCGACGTGAACAGTTTCAGCGATATGGCCGTCGATTTGTTCAGCGCATCCACCTGGTTGTTTTTGGTGGTGTATTTCTTTTCCAGATTATCCATGTTGGCTAGCTGGTTGGCCACTTCGATATGAGCGTTCAAAACCGTGCGCTCGTAATCGTAGACAGCCTGAATCTGTTTGGCACTGGCCGTCTTGTACGCAGCGGTAATGGCGTTCTTGTTAACCAGCGGGCCAACCAGATCCCCAACCAGCGACGAGATTAGGGCCTGGGGAATATTTCCCAGATACAGCGGACTGTAGGACATCACACCCAGCGAAGCGGACAGATTGAGCGTCGGGTAGAAATTAGCCCTGGCCACCCCTACATCCAGTTTAGCCGCTTGCAACCTCAATTCGGCCTGGCGAATATCGGGCCGATTTTCCAGCAGCTGAGAGGGAACACCCGCAGCCACTTTGGTCGGAATCAGCTCATTAAACGTATCGGAACTCCGCTGAACGTGTTGTGGAAACCGACCCATCAGGAAGTTGATCCGGTTTTCTGCTTCAACAATCTTCTGCTGAATTTCGTACTGAAGACTTTGCGTTTTAAATACCTCTGCTTCAAACCGGCGCACAGCCAGTTCGGTTACTTTGGCCGCTTCTTTCTCCTGCTTAGTAATCGACAGGGCGTTGTTCAGGATGACAAGATTCTTCTGAATAATATCCAGCTGATTGTCAAGCGCCATCAGTTCGTAGTACGATGTAGCGATCTCCGCGACTAGGTTCGTAACCTGAAAGTTCCTCCCCTCGACAGATGAAAGATACGTGGCAATGGCTGCTTTTTTTGAATTACGTAACTTATGCCAAATGTCCACTTCCCAACTGGCAAAAGCGGCTATGTACGTATTCGGTAAAACCTCGGGTGTTTCCCGTCCCGGTTTTATCTCGGAAAAGGCGTCAGCCGCGCCCTGGCTGGTGTAGCGGGACACTTTCTCAACACTTGCTCCACCACCCAGCGTAACGAATGGCCGATACGCCCCTGCTCTGGCCAGGACTTCGTTGTTAGCCACCTGAATTTCCTGCAACGTAATGTTTAGTTCCTGATTGTTATGCAGCGCCGAATCAATCAGAATGGCTAGATTGGGATCGGTGAAATAAGCCCGCCAGGTCGTTTTACCGGTGTTGGTGGAATCCTGCGAGTTGGAATAACTCGCAGGTACTGATCTATTTTCTGTTTTCTGAACCAGGCGCGGTACAGTACAGGCGGCATTGAGTAGGGTAATGGACGCTATCCCTAACCAAGTGACTATTCGTTTATTGCACATGATTTTCACTTTCTTCTGGTTGTGGGAAACTGTCAATTGAATGGGCCAGATCTTCAGTCAACGATCCTTCTTCTTCATCCCGGATCATCTTGCGGCCATCAGCCATCGTGCCAAAGATGTAGTATAAGCCTGGGATGATGATAACCCCGAAAATGGTACCGAACAACATACCACCCATGGCCGAAGCTCCGATGGTCCGGTTACCGATCGCACCGGCACCGCTGGCACTGATCAGCGGGATCAGACCGGCCACGAAGGCAAACGAGGTCATCAGGATCGGGCGGAAACGCACTCTGGCTCCTTCAATGGCTGCATTCAGAATCGTTTCGCCCTGCTGTCGTTTCTGGACGGCAAACTCTACGATCAGTACGGCATTTTTACCCAACAGACCAACCAGCATGATGAGCCCGATCTGCGCATAAATGTTGTTCTCCAACCCCATCAGCTTGAGCAGCAGAAACGAACCGAATATCCCAACCGGCAGCGATAATACTACGGCCAATGGAATGATGAAGCTTTCGTACTGAGCGGCCAACACGAAGTAAACGAAGGCCAGTACGATCAGGAACACATACAGCGTCTCATTTCCCCGGATGGATTCATCGTAAGAAAGACCTTCGAACGCGATGTCGTATCCTTTGGGCAACGTCTTGGCGGCAACTTCGCGGATGGCCTGTATGGCATCGGCAGTTGTGTAGCCCTTCGCCGGAAGTCCCTGAATGGCGGCTGAGTTATACAGGTTGAACCGGGTAATTTCATTGGGTCCCTGCCCTTTTTTCAGGCTCATGAAGGCCGAGTAGGGGACCATGTCACCCGCATCGTTCTTGACGAAAAGCTTTAACAGGTCGGAGGGAAGCCGTCTGAAGCTCGGATCGGACTGCACGTACACTTTGAAGAACTGGTTGAATTTGGTAAACCCTTGCTCGTACGTACTACCGATCATGATGTTGAGGTTGTCCATCGCTTTGCCGATAGACACGCCTTTCTGCATGGCCAGGTTGTTGTCGATCTCCAGTTCGTACTGTGGATAGTTGGCTGAGAAGAAGGTGAATAAGCCTGTAAGCTCCTGCCGCTTGCTCAGATCCGCCATGAACTGCTTGTTGATTTTATCGAACTCGCGGTAGTCCGTATCGGTCGTTTTATCAAGCAAGCGCATCGAAAACCCGCCTGACGTACCAAATCCAGGGATAGCCGGTGGTTCGAAAAACTCAACGACTGCGCCAAGGTTTCTCGTTTTCCCTTCGAGTTCTTCCATGATCTCCTTCACGTTCTTATCGCGATCTCCCCATGATTTCAGGTTGATCAGACACGTACCGGCGTTGGAACCCCGTCCTTCCGTCATGATCTCGTAACCGGCCAGCGACGATACCGATTCGATCCCCGGAACTTCTTCGCAAATCTTCTGAAGCCGTCGGGAAACCTCGTTCGTTTTCTCCAGTGTCGAGCCCGGTGGCGTCTGGATAATGGCATAAATCGTACTCTGGTCTTCGTTCGGAATAAATCCGGCAGGCAAAATCTTATTCTCGTAAGCGATTCCCAGACAGAATCCGCCGAGTATCAGGAACGTGAGAACCCTGCGGCTAACGATTAACTTCAAGAGACTTACGTAGCGTCCGGTCAGATTATCGAATACCCGGTTGAAACTGTCGAGTGCGCGGGTCAGCGGGTTTTTCTTGGGGGGATGACCATGGTGATTTTTCAACAACATGGCGCATAACACGGGCGTCAGCGTCAGAGCGATCAGGGCCGAAATCACAATGGAACTGGCCATCGTAATCGAGAACTGACGATAGAACGTACCAACCGGACCCGACATGAACGAGATCGGCAGGAATACCGATACCATCACCAGGGTAATGGCGATAATGGCTCCGCTGATCTCGCCCAGCACTTGCCGAACCGCGCCGAAGGGCGTCAGGTAGGGCTTTTCCTCCATCTTGGCGTGTACGGCTTCCACCACCACAATCGCGTCATCGACCACAATACCGATGGCTAATACCAGCGCAAAGAGAGTAATCAAGTTGATGGAGAGGCCAAATCCCTGAATCACGAAAAACGCACCGATCAGAGATACCGGAACCGCGAGGATCGGTATGAGCGTCGAACGCCAGTCGCCCAGGAATATGAACACAACCAGGGCAACCAGTAAGAATGCATCCCGCAGCGTATCGATTACTTGCTCGATCGACGCATCCAGGAAGTTGGATACGTCATAGCTGATTTTGTAATCCACACCCGGCGGGAAGGATTCTTTCATCACGTCGAGCTTCTTTTTTACCTGCTCGATAACGTCACTGGCATTACTGCCATAGTTCTGGCGCAACACGATAGCGGCCGACGGGTGACCATCCAGGTTCGAATAGATATCGAAAAATTCACTACCCAACTCAACGCGGGCTATATCGCGTAAGTGGATGCTTTCGCCCGCTGAGTTGGCCCGAATAATAATGCCTTCATACTCTTTCGGTTCACTATACCGGCCTTTATACGTAAGTACATATTCCAGCGACTGGGCCGCAATACCGGAACTTTGCCCGATCCGGCCCGGACGACCGATAATACTTTGCTCACCCACGGCCTTCATCACTTCATCTACGGAGACGTTGTAGGCCCGCATCCGTTCGGGGTTCAACCAGAGACGCATCGCATAGCGCCGGCTACCCAGAATCTGGGCTCTGGCAATCCCCGGCGTCCGCTGGATTTCGGGGATCATTTTAACGGTGGCGTAGTTGAACAGGAATTTTTCGTCAATGCTCTTTTCCTTAGAGTAGAGGTTGACGTACATCAACATACTGGGCTGAACGGGCGAAATGATAACCCCCTCGCGCTGAACCAGTTCAGGCAAAAGTGGCATCACCTGATCCACCCTTGTTTTCACCCTGATAACGGCAACGTTGGGGTCTGTTCCCGGTTCAAAAATAATCCGGAGGGTTGCTTCCCCCGCACTGGTTGCATCAGTCGCGATATAACGCATATCCTGGACACCGTTGATGGCCTGTTCCAGGGTAATGAGCGTAGATTTGACCAGTACGTCGGCACTGGCGCCGGGATAAGCAATGAAGATATTGACCGTGGTAGGGGCAATATCGGGGAATTGCGAGATAGGTAACTTCGTAATAGCCAGTATGCCGATAAAGACGATCATGATCGAGATCACGATCGCAAATACGGGCCGGCGGATGAATTTACTAAACATATCTTCTGGATTTTAGCGTGTCTGATTACTCGGCATACAAACTTAGATTGGCGATAACAGACGCTGGCTGTACGAATTTGTACTGTATTTTTTCGTTTTCTTTCACCTGCCGTAAGCCTTCCAGAAGGATCTTATCATCTTGATTCAGCCCGGAGCGAACAACAAAAATGTGCGGCATTTCGGCGGCTATCGTGATTTCCCGCGACCGCACTTTGCTGTCTTTATCGATCACGTACACGTACTTCTTTTCCAGCACTTCGAACGTGGCTTTCTGCGGGATGATCAGGGCATTTCTCATCGGTAAGGTCATCTGGATATTACCGGTTTCGCCGTGCCGCAATAGTCCGTTGGGGTTGGGGAACGTAGCCCGGAAGGCAATGTTGCCTGTTTCGTTGTTGAAGTCGGCCTCAATGGTCTGAACTACCCCAGATTGATTGTATAATCGCTGATTGGCCATCAGCAGGTTGACGTTCTTCAGGTTTTCTTCCTGAGCGTGGGTTTTGTAGTTCAGATACTCGGCTTCCGGCACGTTGAAATACACCCACATTTTACTGTTGTCGGAGAGGGTGGTCAGCAAATCACCCTCGTTCACCAGGCTACCCAATCGTACCTGAAAATGGTCCATGATCCCATCGAAAGGTGCCCGCACTTCGGTGAATCCCAGGTGTATCTGGGCGACGGACACTTCCGCTTTTGCCTTGTCTAACTTCGCTCGGGCCAGGGCCAATTCATTTTTAGAGACAATGTTGCTGTCCGCCAGTAATTTCGTGTTCTTGTATTCGACGTCTACGTAGTTAGCTTCGGCCTGGGCTTTCAGTAATTCGGCCTGGTACTGGATCGGCAGAATTTTAAACATGAGCTGCCCTTTTTTGACGTACTGCCCTTCATCCACAAAAATTTTCTGTAGGTAACCCTTTTCCAGTGCCCTCAATTCGATGTGCTGGATCGAGTGAATCTGAGCCACGAAGTCATTGGTGATCGTCGTGTCTTTTCTCAATGGACTGGTGACCAGGTATTTGGTTTCCTCTTCTTTTTCTTCTTCTTTTTTTGCGCAGCTTGCGAGGCACAACAAGGCACACAAGCTCATAAACACAAGCATTCTATTCATAACAATCGTATGTTTTACACGAATCTATTTTGACAATTTTTAAGAGCAGCAGGGATTGGCCACCGCGTTGATTTCCTGGTAGACTCATTTACTTGTCCGGTTCGACACAGGGCTGACCGAACGCTGAAAGACAGGGAGAAGACCAGGCTGAGAAGAATGTTGGGGCGGAGCCTGAGCCGGTGAAAATCGGGTTAGCTCATGAAATACTGTCAATTCATCGAACGAAGCGGATTCCAGTTTCATAGTTGTATTCAGGAAATGGGAATGTAAAGGGATCTCCCAGGCGTAGTCAGCGATCTGCAGGGCTTTTTTAGGCCCCAACTAACTGATGCAAAAGTAGATTTTGAGGGAATGGTCGACATTAACGAATCTTAAAGAAACGATTAGAAGTTTATAAAGAGCGTGCTTTGGCAACAAGGTTCTATTAATTTGGCAGTCGTTAATTTCTGTAATACCTATGCGAATTCTGGTAGTTGAAGATGAGCTTAAGCTGGCTGTATCCCTGAAAAGAGGGTTGGAGGAGTTCGGTTTTCTGGCTTCTGTAGCCCTCGATGGGGCGTCTGCCCGGCGGGCCATTGACTTTGGCGACGTTAATCTGGTCATCCTGGACGTTAATCTACCCGACGTCAGTGGGTTCGCTTTATGCCGGGAAATTCGTACCCGCAATGCGTATTTGCCTGTCATCATGCTGACGGCCCTCGGAACGATCGAAAATAAATTATCGGGCTTCGATGCCGGCGCGGACGACTACCTGATGAAGCCGTTTGAGTTCAGCGAATTGCTCGCCCGAATTCAGGCAATCCGGAAGCGCAGTCAACAGGCGAATAACCCCCTCGACGCGAGCCGGTTGATTTTAGCCGATCTGGTGCTTGATCTCCGCGAAAAATCAGTGAGTCGGGCTGGGCACCCGATCAATGTGACGCCCCGCGAAATCGCCCTGCTCGAATATTTTCTGCGGCATCAGGGGACCGTGTTGACCCGCAATGAAATTGCCGAGAATGTGTGGGACATTCCCATCGATTCGGGAACGAATCTGATCGATGTGTACATCAATTCGCTTCGCAAAAAGATCGATAACGACTTCCCGACAAAACTTATTCACACCCGGAAAGGTATTGGCTATATGATGAAAGCGGAAGCCTGACCCACCGATGAACCTCCGTACCCGACTATCGCTCACGTTTATTGCCGTCGTATCGCCGGTTTTATTGCTCTTCCTGGGTAATTTCTACTCCTATTTTGAGCTGTCGAAGCAGGAGGAGTTCCTGATCAAGCTGAAAAATCGGGCCATCACCATGACGCATCTGCTGGTCGAGAAACGGTCGATCAATGAGTCGTTGCTCCGGCGGATTGACGAGGATACCTATACGTCCTATTCCGACCGGCGCGTTGCCATTTTTGATCAGCGGAACCAGCTGCTCTATGACAGTGGCGAGCTGGATAATCCCGGCAAGATTGGCCCTTCTTTTCCGATAACGACCACATTACTGAATGAGATCGGTCAGCAGCATGAAGTCGCGATCAAGGATGGGAAACGGTCGGGAGTTGGGTTGTTGATTCATCACCAGGGGCAGGTGTTCAAGGTGGTTAGCTACGGAATCGATGACTACGGCATTCAAAAAACGAAGGAAGCCATTTTTGTGTCGGGGGCTTCGTTCGTGGTCGCTTTTCTGCTGGTTATTGCGTTGAGCCGGCTTTTTGCCCGGCGGTCCATCAAACCTATTGCCAACATGATGCACCAGATCGATCAGATCACCGTATCGAACCTGGATACCCGCCTGGCGATCACCAATGAGCAGGATGAAATAGGTCGATTGGCACTCGCCTTCAACCAGATGCTCGATCGGATTTCGGCATTCGAACTTCAGCGGAGTTTTGTATCCAATGCCTCCCATGAGTTGCGAACGCCACTGACGCTGTTGACCAATCAGATTGAGGTCGCGTTGATCAAGGCTCGCTCGGTGGAGGAATACAAGCAGCTATTGATTTCGCTCCTGGAGGATATCAACCAGCTCAATGCTCTGTCGAATGGTTTACTTGAACTGGCTCAATTCGATGCGAAGCAGATTCATGTGGCCTGGTCGCCCGTTGAACTCGACGGCGTACTTTATGAAGCGGTGGCCGCTGTCCTCCAGAAAAATCCGACCTACAGCGTCACGCTGGCAACCGATTCGTCGGAGGAATCCCTGCCGTCGATCCAAGTGGAGGGTGAAGAGTCCCTGCTAAAGACGGCCTTTATTAATTTGATCGAGAACGGCTGTAAATTCTCATCGGACCACCACGCCCGGTTGATCGTTCAGCTTCGGGAAACGGATGTTAAAGTCGACATTGAAGACAAGGGCATTGGTATTGCCGACTCGGATCTGATTTACGTTTTTCAACCTTTCTACCGCTCTGCTAATGCGCGAACCATAAAAGGGAACGGCATTGGCCTTTCGCTCACCGAAAAAATCATCAAACTGCACGGAGGCTCTATGTCGATCCAGTCAGCGTTAAATGAAGGAACGACATTTAGTGTCTATCTTCCTCATCAGGCCCACAAAATCGGTTGACAACGCATTCGATTTAGAAGGAGGGAACTCGCTTATTTAACTGAACGAGCGTCTGAAGGCTACCGGCGAGAGGTTGGTTTTCGTTTTAAAGAGCTTACTGAACGATTGCGAGTGCTCAAAGCCCAGCGTGTAGGCGACTTCGCTCACCGATAAGCTGGTGGTCGACAGGCTTTCCTTGGCTTTTTCGATCAGCTTATCATGAATGTATTGCTGGGCATTTTGCCCGATCAGGGACCGCAGCATATCACTTAAATAACTGGGCGATAAGTGAACCTGTTCGGCCAGGTAGCCGACCGTGGGCAGTCCCTGGCTCAACGATGTTTTATTGGCAAAATAGTGCTCCAGAATCTCTTCCAGTTTTTGGAGAAGATCATGGTTTACTGCGTTGCGGGTAATGAACTGACGTTTGTAAAAACGATTCGCGTAGCTCAGTAACAACGCCAATTGAGCAATAACGACGGGCTGACTGAAGTCGTCGATCCGGCCAGCCAGTTCCTTTTCGATCATGCTGAAAATCTCGAAGATCGTTTCTTTTTCCTCTTCAGAAAGGTGTAACGTTTCGTTGGTTGAATAGGAGAAGAAGCCATACTGCTTTATGGTTTTGGCCAGCGGATAGCCCAAAAAGAAATCCGGATGAATCAGCAGCGTATAGGCTGAACATGCACTGACATCGTTGTCATGGCTGCCGATGAGCTGGCCCGGAGAAGCGAACAATAAACCACCCTCATCAAAATCATAATAACTCTGGCCGTACTTTAATTTGCCGTTCAGTTTGGGTTTGTACGCGATCTTGTAGAAGCCCAGCACGTGGTAGTGGGGAAGCCTGGACCCGTCGACCTGCGTATAGGACCCGTTGATCAAACTGACCAACGGATGTTGGGGCTTCAGAAGACCAAAGGCCCGGTGTGCATCGGCTAGGGACTCAATTCGTATCGGGTTGTTTTCGTCTTTATTCATCGCTCAGTACCTGAAAAATGATAACCGACAGTAGGTCAACGATCGGTTATCATCGCTGTTTCATCAAGCAAATTTTTTGGTTGCGGGTTCCCTAGCTGGCTTGACCCTGAGCGGAGTTGGACACGGCTTCCCACGCTTCCCAGGTCGCCAGACGCTCCGCGTAGGCAGTGCGTACCCAGGGTAAATTATGACTACCCAGAAAGAACCGCAGCGGAGGATTTTCGGCATCCACAATGCTGAAGAGCGCTTCCGGCGTTGCCGCCGGGTCACCACGTTCCATGTCCTTTAGACCACCAACGAACTGCGCCTTGAAATCGGAGTAGATGTCAAGACCCTGGGCGAACTTCAGCGATTCCTGGCTGCCGAACTCAGTAGCGTAGGCACCCGGTTCGATGATCGTTACGTTAATACCAAACGGTTTAACCTCCGCAGCCAGGCTTTCGTGGATGGCTTCGAAAGCCCATTTCGACGAACAATAATAGCCAATCACTGGCAGGGTTACATGACCAAGGTTGCTCGATGTACCCAGAATGTGACCACCACCCTGTTTTCTCAACAAGGGCAAAGCCGCCTGAATAACGGCCACCGGGCCGATGACATTGGTTTCGTAGAGGGCACGGATATCGTCTGCGCTGGCTTCCTCAATGGTGCTGACCAGTGAGTAGCCGGCATTGTTCAACACAATATCAAGCCTGCCGAAGTGGGCATGAGCTTGCTCAACGGCTGTTTTGACTTGCTCCGGACGTGTCACATCAAGTTCTAGTGTGAGCACGTTTTGACCATACGTTTCCTTCAGGTCAGCAATGCTTGCCACGTTACGGGCGGTGGCTGCTACCTGGTCACCCCGTTTCAGAGCGGCCTCGGCCCAAACGCGACCGAACCCGCGGGAAGCGCCCGTGATGAACCAGATTTTAGGCGTCGTTCCGGGAGTTGGTGCCGTTTGGCGGGTTGCCTTTTCATTTTGCTGTATCATGTTTTCTGCCTTAACGTTTAGAGGTACGGCAAAGGTCAGGCGCTACAGGCGATCGCCTGTAGTCTAATTGAGGGCATTTGTAGCCAAAATGAGAAAAAGACCGTATGAAGCCAGTCGCACACGATAGCACCTACTAGACATGCATAGTTGCTCGCAATCAGGAAGAAATTGACAGTGTGAGATCGTTAAGCAGCTTCTTGGAAAGTAATGGAATTTATCTGTACGGAACTGCCAGGGCACGCTGCTGGGCTTATTAATGACTGTACCGCTAGCTCAACGCTTTATCTGATCTGGCGGCTGGCGTGTTTAGTCGCTAGTGTGTACTGCATTAGTGTAGTGAATGGTAAGTTACTTACAAAGCCTGGCGGATGTCAGGCTTCTGTTTTTCTATACATGGCCATTTCAACCATCCATTGGCGCAGTATATATAGTAGACTATTTATTAGAAAAATAAAACATTAAGTAACCCGATCAGTTATAATACACGATCGGGCTAAGTGAATTATCTTTATCCAGCTTCAAAAGTAAACAAAGGGTCGTCTACGTACAAAGAAATTTATCATTTGGTGAATGCCTGATCTTTCGTGGCACTCTTGGCAAAGAGCCTGACCTAGTCGGGCTTTTTTCGTGCCCCACTCCCTAATTACATTGTCCATTACCCACCAGGGCGTGTTGGGTGATCAAGGAATGAAAGTTAGAAAAGAAGCATCGGACAGGGCCTGGCTAGTATAGTCAGGCTTTTGTTTGTAACCGCTATTTGCTGCATCCGGGTTGGTCTTGTCCGCGTTAGAGGGGCAAAACATAGCCATTCCAATCGGTTTTTTCGTTGGCAAGAATCGGCAAGCCGCGGGATTATGAACCTCTTTAGGAGACAGCCATTTCACGTAGATAGCGTTTCCTGATCGTGTAGATGACCTCACATACCGCCTGTTCGGATATTTCTAGGTGCTTAAACAGGATCGACACTACGAAAACGTTCATTACCTGGTCACCAGCTGACAGAGAAGAATGGATCTGAGGGGACGTTTCCAGCGTGGCGTCTGGCTTCTCTTTTTCGGGCGTTACTCAGATTAGAGTGAAAACAAAAAAAGCACTTACAATGAACTTGTAAGTGCTTGATTATGAACGTGGGCCAGCCTGGACTCGAACCAGGGACTTACTGATTATGAGTCAGGCACTCTAACCAACTGAGTTACAAGCCCGTTGCTGATCGATTACTCGTAGTCAGCGATGCAAATTTACGGTTTTTTCAACAGAATCGTAACATCGCGCTAATTATGCGTAAAAAATCCTGTCAATCCTGTAGTGCCCTATCCTTATCTTTGTTGAATGTCAGCGTTTAACAAGAAAAAAATTCTTAATGATCCGGTTTATGGATTCATTACAATCCCAACCGACTTGCTGTTCGATCTGGTCGAACATCCGTATTTTCAACGATTACGGCGGATCAAACAGCTGGGATTGTCTGAATACGTGTATCCGGGAGCGCTCCATACCCGTTTCCATCACGCCCTGGGCGCTATGCACCTGATGGGCCAGGCTACCCATACACTCCAGAGCAAAGGGCATCATCTGTCCGAAGACGAGTGCGAGGCTGCGCAAGTGGCTATTCTGCTGCATGATATTGGCCACGGACCATTTTCGCATGTCTTGGAATGCTGTTTGCTCGATAATGTGCACCACGAGCGAATTTCACTGCTGTTCATGCACGACCTGAACCGGCAGTTCAATGGTCGGCTCACGATGGCGATCAGCATGTTCGAGGGAACATACGAGCGGCCATTCTTTCATCAGTTGATTTCGAGCCAACTGGACATGGATCGGATGGACTACCTCAACCGGGATGGGTATTATACCGGTGTGGCAGAGGGGGCCATTGGTGCCGAACGGATCATCAAGATGCTCGATCTGGTAGACGATCAATTGGTGGTGGAGGCCAAAGGAATTCTGAGTGTCGAAAATTTCCTGAATGCCAGACGGCTAATGTACTGGCAGGTTTATCTGCATAAAACGTCGATCTGCTGTGAGTCGATGCTGATCCAGATTCTGCGTCGGGCCCGGTTTCTCATTCGGCAGGGTGAACCGGTTTTTGCACCCCCGGCTTTCCTGCTGTTTCTGCGGGAAAGCGTGACACTTGATGCTTTTCTGGGAAGTTCAATCTATCTAGAAGCCTTCAATCAACTCGACGATTATGACATTTGGGGGTGTATAAAACAGTGGGCCCTGCACGACGATTTTGTGCTGTCGACGCTTTGCCGGATGTTGCTGGATCGACGACTGTTCAAGATTATGCTGTCAACCGAACCCTTTGCGGTTGAGTTGGTACAGGAGCTTGAAAACCAGCTGCGTCAGCTTGGGTTGCCCGACGACGAGCTCTCGTATTTTCTGGTCGAAGGTCAGGCGACCAACGCGGCTTATCTGCCTTCGGGCGACCGGATAAACATTAAACTGAAAAGCGGTAACGTCATTGACATCGCCGATGCGTCGGATTTGTCGAATATTCGCGTGCTGACCAACATCGTCCGTCGGCATTATGTCTGCTGGGCAAAAGAATTGACCGTTGATCATCGGATTGTTAAATCACAGTGAAGTTGAGTGAACACCAGGGTTATTTGTTGCTGGCATTCTGCGGTCTATCTACGAAATCCACCAATTACGCAACCATGTTCGACTATTTCCGGGGATTTTATCCGAAAAGTGCAATTTGTTATCTACCTTAGCGGCCAAAATAGTCGGTACAAGCGGCTGTTTTGCGATGGTTGTCATACGCATATGGAGTTTACAGTCAAGCAGATTGCCACTTTACTGGGAGGTGACGTCGCCGGAAATGATACACTGGCGATAACCAAATTAGCTAAAATAGAGGAGGGGAGACCCGGCGACATTTCGTTTTTGTCGAACCTCAAATACGAACCGCATCTCTACACAACGCAGGCGTCGGCGGTGATTGTTGACCGGTCCTTCCAGCCCCGAAAGCCAGTTGGGCCAGCCCTTATTTTTGTCGAGAATTCGTACAGTGCGTTCACCCGCTTGCTGGAAGAATATTACCAACGGGTAAGCTTTGCGCGTGTCGGTGTCGAGCAGCCTGCCTTTGCCGGCGAGGGCGCTCAGTTTGGTGAGGAGGTGTATCGGGGGGCCTTCTCCTACGTAGGCCGAAACTGCCAGATTGGGCATAACGTCAAAATTTACCCGCATGCCTACATTGGCGATAATGTGCGTATTGGCGATAACACCATCATCAACACCGGTGCCCGAATTCTGGACAATTGCATCATTGGTCAGTACTGCGTCATTCACCCGAATGTGGTCATTGGCAGTGAAGGGTTTGGTTTTGCGCCCCAGTCCGATGGCACCTATAAAACCATTCCGCAGCTGGGCAATGTCATTCTGGAAGACTTCGTCAACATAGGCTCCAACACGACAATCGACTGTGCAACAATGGGTTCGACAATCATTCGACAAGGGGCTAAACTGGATAATCTTATTCAGATTGGTCACAACGTCGAAATTGGGCGAAACACGGTAATTGCCGCACAGACGGGGATTTCCGGCTCGACCAAAATCGGTGATAACTGCACGATTGCCGGTCAGGTTGGTTTTGCGGGTCACCTCACCATTGCCAACGGCACGAAAGTTGGTGCGCAATCGGGCGTTGGTAAAAACGTAACCGAAGAAGGTACGGCGATCAACAGCTCACCCGCTTTTGGTTTAAAAGAGAGTATGCGCTCACTGGCGGTTTTCCGGCGATTGCCGGAGTTGGAACGGCGACTATCAAACTTGGAAAAGAAAACTGACAACTAGGTTACAGGTTACGGTTAACAATGGTCACTGACAGACCCGGCAGCGAGGCTACCAGTACGCATCGGTCGGACAACATCGTGAACACTGCAAACCGAACACTGAGAACTTACTACGAATGAATACCAAACAACAGACCATTCAGAAAGCCGTTTCGGTATCGGGTGTGGGCTTGCATACGGGCGTATCGGCTACGATGACCTTTCTGCCCGCGCCGTCTAACCATGGCTATAAATTCCAGCGCATCGACCTGCCTGGTCAACCGATCGTAGACGCGGATGTTGACAACGTCGTTGATCTGTCGCGGGGTACGACCATTGAACAGAGCGGGGCGCGGATTCATACGGTCGAACATACGCTGGCTGCGCTGGTGGGTTTGCAACTGGACAACGTGCTCATCCAGCTGGATGGTCCTGAACCGCCCATCATGGATGGTTCATCGATTCAGTTTATCAACGCCTTGCAGGAAGCGGGTATCGAAGAACAGAACGCCACGCGTAACTACTTCGAAGTGAATGAGTATGTTCACTACAAAAACTCGGAAAAAGACATTGAACTGGCTGCGCTTCCGCTCAACGATTACCGCCTGACGGTGATGGTTGACTATAATTCGCGGGTGATCAGCAGCCAGCACGCGTATCTGAATGACATCAGTCTGTTCCCCGAGCAGATCGCCAATTGCCGAACCTTCGTTTTTCTGCATGAGCTGGAAGCGTTGTACAAGCAGAACCTCATCAAAGGAGGTGATTTGACCAACGCCATCGTTATCGTTGACCGCGATGTGGAAGATGGTGAACTGGACTACCTGGCCGACCTGCTTCACAAACCAAAAGTAAGCGTTAACAAGCGGGAGGGCATCCTGAACAACATTCAGCTGCACTATCCCAACGAAATGGCGCGCCATAAACTGCTGGATGTAGTGGGTGATCTGGCCCTGATCGGTCGTCCCATCAAAGCGCAGATTCTGGCCGCCCGGCCTGGTCATGCGGCCAACGTGGCTTTCGCTAAAAAGATCAAGAAACTCATCCAGAAAAATGCGGCCAACCAAGTGCCGCAATACGATCCGAAACAGCCGCCCGTGCTGGACATTAACCGGATATCGCAGTTGTTGCCCCACCGCTATCCGTTCCAGATGATCGACAAAATCATTGCCCTGGACGAAAACAGCGTGGTCGGTATCAAGAACGTGACGATGAACGAGCCATTTTTTCCGGGCCATTTTCCGGGTAATCCGGTTATGCCGGGTGTGATGCAGCTCGAAGCAATGGCGCAAACGGGTGGTATTCTGGTACTTAGTACGGTGCCTGACCCTGAAAATTACTGGCCTTTTCTCGTTGGCATTGAAAATTGCCGGTTCCGGCGCAACGTTCTGCCCGGCGATACCGTAATCTTTAGGTGCGAGTTTACGTCGCCCATGAAGCGCGGTATTGTCAAAATGCAGGGACGTGGCTATGTCAATGACAATCTTGTTTGCGAAGCCGATATGATTGCCAGTCTTGTCAAAAAGAAATGATGAATACTAAATGACGAATGATAAAACCCGTTGCGGCCATATCATTTGTCATTCACCTTTTCATCATTTATCATTAAAAATATGATTCAACCATTAGCCTATATTCACCCTGAAGCGAAGATTGCGCAGAACGTGGTGATTGAACCCTTTGCCATCATTCACAAAGACGTTGAAATTGCAGAGGGAACATGGATTGGTTCGCACGCCGTTATCAACGAGGGTGCCCGCATTGGTCGTAATTGCAAGATTTATCCGGGTGCCGTTATTTCATCGACTCCGCAGGATTTGAAGTTTAATAATGAGTACACCCGGACATTCATTGGCGATAATACGACCATCCGGGAGTATGCGACCATCAGCCGGGGAACGGAAGAGCATTGGAAGACCGAAATCGGAACCAACTGTCTCGTCATGGCTTACGCTCACGTGGCCCACGATTGCCGGATCGGTAATCATTGTCTGATTATCAATAATGTGCAAATGGCGGGCCATGTTCACATGGGTGACTGGGCCATCATTGGTGGATCAAGCTCCGTGCACCAGTGGGTGAAAATTGGGCCACATGCTATGGTATCGGGTGGGTCGCTGGTCCGTAAAGATGTGCCTCCGTTTACCAAGGCTGCCCGTGAACCGCTTTCGTACACGGGTATCAACTCTATAGGGCTGCGTCGTCGTGGGTACGAAAACGACAAGATTAACCAGATCCAGGAAATCTACCGGTATATCTACCTGCGTGGCCTGAACAACGCGGAAGCGCTGACCCAAATTGAATTGCAGTTGCCCCCATCCGACGAGCGGGATGAGATCGTTAATTTTATCCGGAGTTCGGAGCGCGGTATCATGAAAGGACCCGCTACGAACGGAGACCGGGAATAATCATTCGCAGTTTGTAGTTGTGGTTCACAGGTACTATAAACTGCGAATCACAAACGACGAACGAATGGAAATCAGGGCTGAGCAGGTCGGAAAGAAATACCGGAAAGAGTGGATCTTTCGCCGGGTTGCCCTAACACTGACGGCTGGATCAAGCTACACATTCGTAGGTCCGAACGGAAGCGGCAAGTCAACTCTGTTGCAGCTGCTGGCTGGTAGTTTGCCACTCACGGAGGGCCAGCTGAGCTACCGTCAACAGGATACCGTGATTGAGCCAGACAACTGGTTCCGGCACGTCAACATAGCCGCTCCTTACCTCGAACTGGTCGAAGAGTTGTCGCTCGATGAGTTATTGACCTTTCACCAAACGTTTAAGCCGTTTAAGGCCGGATTTACCCCGGAGATCGTTGCCGAACAGCTCCTGCTTGGCCATGCCCGCCATAAAGAGATCAAGTATTTTTCGTCGGGGATGAAGCAGCGGGTAAAATTAGGGCTTGCCTTTTTCTCTGAAGCACCCATCGTCATCCTCGACGAACCAACATCTAATCTTGACCGTCAGGGCGTAGCCTGGTACCAGGAGCAGGTCCGTCAGCTGATCAAACCAGCCGTATCAATTGCTGGCCATTCAGCTCAACTGCTGCTGATCGGCTCCAATCAGCCGGAAGAATATGATTTCTGCCCCAACGTGCTGAACATGACCCAGTGGAAATAGTCGAAAAGTTTCCAATCTAAAAAGTGAATAGCATTACGTTGAGTGATGACCCTTACTTTTTAAGGTACTCATCAACGGCTACTCAGTCAGTAGGCGCAGTAACCAATCTGGTTTCAGGAATAAACCCACGACAGGCACTACTAAACCCACCGCCAGCCATACGGCCGATTTGGGAAGATGACCGGCTAATGCCTGTTCTGTCGAGGGAGGGACCGGGCGGAAGAAGAGCAAAAACGGAATTTTCAGGTAATAAACCAGCGAGATCAAGGCATTGAGCAAACCGAGCACGAAGAGCGCCAGTAGCCAGTTGTCGCCGGTGTGTTGGTAGGCGTCGAAGAGGGCTGAAAATGCCAGCAACTTGGCCGTAAAGCCAACCGTCGGTGGCAGACCGGTCAGTGCTAGCATAACGACTGTCAACGCAACGGATACGAGTGGATACCGTGGCCCCAGACCGGCTAATTTGCTGATAGTTAAATCCGTACCGGCAGCGCGGGCGAGTAAATCGATAAGAAAGAAAGCCGCCAGCGAAATAAACAGGTACGTTCCGATATAAAACAGAACGGCTTCAAACCCGGCTTGGGTCAACGCCACGACGCCGACCAGAAGAAAACCCGCATGAGCAATGGATGAATAGGCCAGGAGACGCTTGGCGTCCGTTTGCCGAAGGGCGGATAAGTTGCCGATCAGGATACCCGCCAGCGCCAGCACGGCCAGTGGCGTTTGTAGAGCCGTTATCGTCGGGCCAGCCAGCGTTTCTACGCCCGTAGAGTCAACCGGCAAAACGGTTACGATCCGCATCAGCACCAGTATGGCAGCCGCTTTAGGCGCGATCGAAAAGAATGCCGCTACGGGAACGGGTGCCGCTTCGTAGGCGTCGGGGGTCCAGACATGGAAGGGTACACCCGCCAATTTGAAGAGTAGGCCCGCCAGCGTGAGTAAAATAGAAACGGTAACTACACCGGTCTCCTGCCGACTGAGTTCAGCAACGAACGTTTCGGCGGTGAGGTCGAGGGTGCCGGTCATGCCGTAGAGTAACGACATTCCATAAAGCATGATCGCTGAACTAACCGCCCCAAACAACAGATACTTAATCCCCCCTTCCGACGCTTTTCGAGTGGCTGTCAGGGCCGTGAGCAGATAGGAGCAGATCGAAACGAGTTCGATGCTCAGGTAGATACTGAGCAGGTTGACAGATACGGTCATCAAAAATAGACCCAGCGTCATGGCAACCAGCAGGGAGTACCATTCCAGCGGCAACCGGCCCTCGGCCCCCGACTCCTCCCGCAACGGCTGACTAGTCAACAACTCATAGAGCAGCACAAAAACGCCCGACAACGCAATGACCACCTGAACGAAAATCGCCTGATTGTCCACGAACAGCAGGTGCATGAACAAAAAGCCACGCACGGGCAACAAAGCCGCCCAGGCACCGGCCAGCAGCACGGTGAAAACGCTCAGGACGGCCAGCCACAGGCGCGTTTTTGGCTGAGCCGATGATCGCAGTAGTAGAAGTTCGGTAATTAGGATGCCGCAAAAAGCCACCGACAGCCAGGCCATAGGGCCGAAGCCGCCGAGGCTGTTCAGAATATCGTTAAGCTGATCGGTGAGAGACAAAATACCTGCTAAATTAAATCATATGGTCGCGGTGTGCTTCTTCTTCATACCCATGCAGTTGAATAGGAGCCTGCTTTTTGCGAAGCCGGATATTAAGAAATTCGACCAGCAGCGAGAATGCAATCGCGAAGTACAGATACCCCTTAGGAACCGTACCAACTTCCTGATTAAAAATGACCACTTCAGACAGGTGCGCACCTTCGGCTACGAGCATGAAGCCAATCATGATCAGAAACGCCAGTCCAAGCATCTGAATCGTTGGGTGCTCATTAACGAACTTGCCGACGGGTCCGGCAAAAAACATCATGATCAGAATAGAAAGCACGACGGCAATCATCATAACCGTGACGTTCTGCGTCAAACCAATAGCCGTCAGAATTGAGTCGATGGAGAAGACGATATTCGTAATCGCAATCTGGGTCACCACGCTGGAAACGCTCGTTTTTCCTTTCGTACTTCCTTCGGCTTCCTCAGGCCCGCTTCCTTCCAGCTTATGGTGAATTTCGGAGGTTGCTTTATAGAGCAGAAATAAGCCACCCGCGAACAGAATCAGACTTTGCCCGGTGAAGGCGGCCCGGAACCAACCCGCATCAACGTGCGTAAACGGTTTGCTCAGCGATATGACAAACGAAATACCCAGCAACAGGATCAGCCGGAACGCCATAGCCAGCACCAAGCCGATGTTCCGCGCTTTAGCTTGGTCTTCTTGAGCCAGCTTATTGGCAGCAATGGAAATAAAAATAATGTTATCGATTCCCAGGACAATTTCCAGAAAGGTCAGCGTCAGTAAACTGATAATCGATTCGGCAGAGAAGAGCTCGCTCATGGTTGGAACAAAAGTACAGCCCAAAAATAGCGGCTCCAAACCGGGTCTGCAATAAGTTTTGTTCACCAACGAACGCTCATCAGTATAAAAGGTCGGTAAATCGGGCTGATTGGTACATACGTAATTGGCTGAATCGGGCAGGTAGAAGCCGTGGAAATGGTTACATAGGCAATTGATCGCCTGGTTGCATACGACAAGTACCGCAGCCCAACCCTTACTTATACTGCAATTCGATGAGCAGTGGAACGACATTGCCTGTCACGCCCGGCTTGACCTCAAAGCCGATCTGATTGTTGCGATAGTGAATCTGATCTTGTTTCACCAGTTGATCGCCCAGCACATCGGTCAGGCGTTTGTCGAGTGGACCCTTTTTGCGATCGAGCGTTTTGATGAACCCATCCATATTTAAGGGTCGTTTGGCAAACAGGATTAGCAGGTAATCGGATTTGTTACCCTTGTGCTTTTCCATGACAATCGAACTTTTTTCGGACGGATAGGCAATGGTCGTGTTTGGCCCTAGCAGCGGACTGGTCAGTTCATCGGCCGGAAACAGCTTTTCGACCTCGCCATCTTTCTGGGTGGTGAGCGCGTAGACGTAGGTGTTTTCCGAATTGTTCAGATAAAATTTGAACCGTGTTCCGGACGCATACGCGTTGACCACACGGTAGGGACGGATGTCGGTAGGAGCCGACTCGTCCGAGACAACTTTCAGGTCGCGCGTTACCTGACGAGTAACCTCCATCGTGGTCCCGTCGTTGAGCTTCAACTCCGCCGAGCCATGTCGGCTGTCATCGGCGGGAGGGGTGTTGGATGTGGGACGATTCGTGCTGGAACTGGTGAGAATAACTGTTCCGGGCCGATTGCCCGCTTCCTGCGAGGCCTCATAGACCTGAAACGCATTCAGTGCAAATTTGCCAAAGTAACTGTACGGAATCCAGCAGAACCCTTTTTCGCCCCAGCCCGTATTCCAGCTGTTGACGATGCGAAAGGCCCCCCCGTATTGCTTATCGCTGTACCCAATTACACACAGTGCCTGATTGTAAAGAATATCAGCGGCTTTTTCGTTTGGTGCGGGTTCCCAGACGGTGCGCGCTTCTTCGAATGACAACGGTGCGCCAATGCCCACCACCACCGGATTACCTTCCGACAAAGCTTTTTTTACGGCAAGCACCTTCTGAGCACCATCGGCTTGTTCCGCGAATAACTGCTGATAGTCGCCAATTCTAAATTGGGAGGCTTCTTTGGCTGCGGCAGGCGGAATGGCCTGATTACAAAGTGGGTAAGTTAACGTACTCAAACGCGGTACCCCATCAACTTTTAGCACGTCTAATGCCTCCTCGATGGTACCCCCGCCCTGACAGTTCACGTCTTTCGGATCGCGGATTTTGTCGTACACGAACGTTGGCGAAAAACGGGCTTCGTCCAGCTTCGGTTTCTGGCTAATGTTTTTTTCTTTCCCCTCCATAATGGTTCGCAGGTAGTACGCCGTGGCAAACGCCACCGAGGTTTCCTGCTTGCCCTGATCGCCAACACTGGGGCAAAATTGCTCGTACGATACCTGAGCGGGTAAGTTGGCGAAGCTGCGCGTTGCCAGCGGAGCCTTGTTCATGACCGTCAGCGAACGGGTGCGACTTAGTTTCATGCCGCCTGCATACTTGCGCATTGGGGGCTGGCGATCCGACTGAGCCTGTGTAGTTAACGTCGCAAAACTCGCCGTCATCAGTAAAATGGCGGTTCCGAAGCGCGTGGTTGCTATGGTTGGTTTCATGGGAATAAGAAGTAATCCGAACGGCCACATTCGGAGGGTGATACTCGCTGTTCGCTCGCCGAATGTGGCCATTCGGGCTAGAAGTGCTATTCTTTTTCCAGTTCGACTTTAATCTGTTTTTTCAGCTGAATAGACAGCGAGCTTGCACCGGTCGCGCCAACGTCGAGTCCGGCCGTATTCCCATGGATGGTCAGTGCCATGAGTCCGTCGGCAATGGGAAACTGTTCTTCCTTGGTGGTTTTGTCCACATAGCTGATGCGCCAGGGGGTGCGCTCGGGTACTGACAAGCCTACGATTTTGAAGCCGGGGGGAGCCGTATAGAGTTCTTTCCGTTCCGTAATTTTCGCCTGTGTGCCGGTTTCGGCTCCACCGGTTTCGAAATAGACGCCTAGCACGACCTGACGCTCGCGAACGATCATGAACTGCACTGACGCGTTGATTTCTGGGTTGTTTTTACCAAACTCACCGGTTCCGGAAATAAGTAGCGGCTTAAACGGACCGTACACACCGGGATTAATGGCGGGTCCGGTCGGTGCTGCTGGGGCAGGGGCGGGTTTGGCACTTGGTTTAGGGGCCGCAGCAACCGCCTTTATTTCGTTACCCGTTGCTGCGAGAGCCGCCAGCAATGCCGCTTTCTTGGCCTCCAGCTGAATCTTTTGTGAATTCAGCAACTGAACGCCTTCATCACCCTCTTTGCGGGCATTTTCGTATTCACCAGCCAGTTGTCGATAACTATTCGTGGTGGCCATGAACAACGGCTTTGGAAATTGCTGGTCCAGTGCACTTGCGTTGGCATAGAAAGAACGGAGCCAGGTGTCGGTCAGGGGGGCACCCTGTTCCAGGGCGGTCAGCATCTTGTCCGTTCCACTCAGTTGTTTTTTGTAGGCCAGGATTTCCTGCACCGACTGATTTTGCTGAACGCTGGTTAAGCGGGGAATGAGGGCTATCGACAACCACCAGCATAGCGTCGTCAGCAGCAGTAGCGCGGCATACAGGCCCAGAAACTGACCCCAACGCTTTGATCGTTCAACTTGATTTATTGGCTTCATAGAGCTGTAGAGGGTGGGGGAGGGAGGAATCATAACCGATTACTCGCCACCCATTTTACGGTTGAGCGGCTTTAAGGGCCCGCATACTTTCCAGACTCGACTGTTTAAGCATCAGCTGGGTTTCCAGGCTCTGAATGTCGGTTTTGAGTGTTACCACCTGGTCAGTCAACTGGTCTTTGGTGTCGGCTTTCGTCTGGCGGTCAGATGCCTGCAAGGCAACGGTGCCCAGCAGCTTGCTGTAATTTCGGCCCGTTGCCTGAGCCAGTGACCGAAAGAGCGTGTCGGCTTGGTAGCCGGTTTCCATACGGCTAATTGCTTCTTCCTGTTTGAACCGTATGGCCGAGAACTCACTCGCCTGTTCAATAGGGTCGGTTTTCTTTAATTTTATGTGCAAACTGTCGGCTCGGTTTATATCCGTCAGAAACTGATCTTCCTGATCGGCAGACGTTCCCTGACCGTCGGACGGTTTCTGGCCGCTAAGCGCGTACACAAGCGCACCGATACTGCCACCGAACAGGAGCGTTACGAGAAGAAATTTGATAAACGATGCGTTCATGAGTTTGGCGCTAGATACGAGACATTAGATTCGGACTGTGGGTCATTTTCACTTGGTGCAGATCTATCCGCCGATCAAAACGGTTGGAAATCCCAGCGTAATCGTACCGCCATGAGCGGTCGTATCACCCAGTCGGGCGGCTGGCTTGCCACCAATCAGGACCGTCATAGAACCCAGAATAATGCTGTCGGGTGGGCCGACGCAGGTGCACATATCCCCCATACAAGCTGCTGGCATACCACCGATAAGTACCGTCGGTGTGCCGGGTGGTAAGATTGGTCCGCCGACGTGCGGAACGGGTGGAAGGCCCGGTGTGATCATCGGGCAAACGTGCATGTCGCCTATGCGGGCCGCTGGCATTCCCATAGTTTTATTGGTTTAGGCTGTTCATCAACTTGTTGCGTTAATTTTATGAAATCGTAGCTCATCGTCCCCAGAAACTGCTCTTGGGGGCGTCTTTGGCTGGCGCATCCTGCCGGTCCACAAAGAATTCGTCCTTGTCTTTCTCGACGTAATTCAGTTGACTCAGCTTACTATAAAGGGCGATTACTACATCGCACAGGCGGATAATTGCAGCTAGAACGGGCTGACTGTTGGCGTGGGCGTATTCCATGTCCAGCACTTCCTGCATGGCCGATTCGAACTGCACAGGACTGACGCCACACCAGTTCTTGAAATAATTGAACATGGCTTCTTTCTCCCGGTCAGGTGTGCTGCTGATCATCAGGGTCATGGCTCTGGCGAAGCGCATCCCGAACTCCGCCACAAACACGGGCGATTCATAGGTCCCTCTCAGTTGAAACGCGTCGAGGTTATCGGCTATCGTTCGGACGGTAGCTTCGGCCAGATACCCAATCGTTGTGGCGAGTAAATTCTGCTGTCCGGAGCGGGCATTTGTCCGTACCCGCACGATGATAGCGGTGGCAAATCCGGCAATCTCACCCATTCGACTACCAATGGTCAGGTATTTTTGCTGCATGGCGGGCAGTACACCAACCGCACGGCACGGGGGCAGGTAGTCCGTTGTGAGGCTGAAGAGTCCGTTGGCCAGTGTTAGTTGACCAACCGGCATATGAAACGCTGCCGCCAACGGGCTGGCCAGCACGGACTGCGGTACAGCCCCCAACCGGTAACCGGGCGTGGAGAATGGGTAACGCAACGGTACTTCTTCCGGGTCAGGCTGGCCCCAGGGTTGCGGATCGAACGGGTTTACTTCCACAATGGCGTACCCTACCGATTGTCCCAATCGCACCCATTCGTCGCGGGCGGCACTCAGAGCCAGGCGCAGGGGAGGGTGAGCCGCATCCAGTTCGATACGCGCTCCACCGGGCGTAATGGCCCGGCATACGCTCAGGACCAGCTCATGCCCGTCGCAGGTGATGGCCAGGGGGCTGTCTTTTCCCGGTGCGGGCGGCAGCAATCCGTAAGCGAGTGGATTAAGCATCAGTCCACCCGTGTCGCGAAGGGCATCGTGGAATGCATTGTCATTACCCTGCAAATGTTGCCGGGTTATTTTCATGCCATCTGCCCAGTTTACTGGCCAGTGTGAACGTTCAGGTAACATAGATTGGGTGTTAAGCGAATTGGGTAATTGGCCCTTATTCGGTGCTCACAAAACTTCGGGCGATGATGACATCATTGGCTTTGACCCCGTTTCGGATCAGCGTCAGCGTTGGGTCCAGAAATTGCTTCGACAGGCCACCCAGCGATTCCTTGTAAAAAACCCACCCCAGCAAACTGCCTTCGTGGTTCTGTTCATAATACAGGATTGGCTGCTCCGGATTTTCCTCCGCATTATGGGAATAGATCATGTAGTGAAACAAGTCGTGCAATGTCCGGTCGATGGGGGCTTTCACGGTATATGTCGCCAGTTCACTTACATCAGGAGCTTTCGCCACGCGGAAATTAAGTCGAACCGTATCATTGAGTTCGATGAGGGGTACGGCCCGGTCTATGGGATAAAACCACTTCCGATAAATTCGGGGCGGGATGGCTAGCCAGGCGTTATAGGCGAATAGAAACAGAATAGGTAATAGAAACGGCAACAGGCCCGAGGCCAGCGCGGGCAGAAAGCGATCCGACCGTTGTAAGCCCTGAAATAGCCCCGTAAACGCAGCGGCAATCAGGAAGAGTACGGCCACCATGAGCAACAGTTCCGACCAGAACCCACCGCTGGCCTGAAAGGGAAATAGTTTTCTGGTAACCAATACGTGCGCGATGCCAAGTACCAGAGCAATTCCCTCAATCCAGTAAAAAACGGTCACGAGCGATTCGGACCGGGCAAACGCGGCTCCGAGGGCCGCTGCGATGGCTATGGCACCAACAGCGTACATGAGCATCTTTTTTGTAAAGACCTCTTTCGCCGAATGCCGCATCATCAGCCCGATCAGGCACAAAATCGCCATGACGAGGTAGAAGGTAACGGTGAGTATAACGCTGGTTTTCATAAAATCGAATGCTAATTTTCGGGTTAAGATTTAGTCGTTGTTCAATAGGGTTTGCCAAACAGGGTTCTACCAAACGGTCAATTAGCTTAGCGTGGTTGTTAGACCCAACCGTCCCGTTATGCCACTCGCCGACAGCCTAAACACATCATTGACGGCATCGGTCAGAACATCCAGCCGCCAGTCTGCATCGACCGGAAACAAGTAGCCCGCCAGTAATCGAACCTGTTGAATGCCAGTGCCACCCGGCAGAAACTCGGGTAACTGAGTGTCGGTCAGAGGACCGATTGTCAGCCGAATAAGTCCGCCATCATCCAGCAGTTCCGGTTGGGGGAGTACCCAGTCGAGCCCAAGCCTGCCATCGCCCAAGCGATTCGGTTTCCAGTTGTCGGTCTGACCAATAGACCGGTTGATCGCTATCGTCTGCCGACCATACTGGATGGCAACCGGAGCCTGTAGAAAACGACTCATGTACTGTGCCGTTTCGTCCCAATTTCCCACCAGTCGGTAAGCCTGACTGATCAGTAGGAACAGTGTTAGTTTCTGCTGATTCGAGAGTGAATACGCATCGGCATCGGGGGCTACCAGATTCAGGAGTTCCGACACCAGCAGGGCATCGTCGCCCGCTAAAGTCTGGGTTTCAAAACGGGCAATGGCCGCCCGCTGGTGGTTGAACTCGTTATCGAACGGCAGGAAAAAATGCCGCGATTCCTGTTCCTGTTTTTCCTCCTCCTGCCGTATTTCGGCCCACTCATCTTCGTCTTTGGTTCGCTTCTTCGTTCGCTGGAACAGCCGTTCGGGTAAGGTGTCATAGAACCCATCGCGCGGGATATTGAACTGCCAGAGTGTTGCCTGTTGGTCGTTGGGCCGTTCGCTTATCTCGCTAATGTCCCGTTCAAAATTATAGACCGACGTGCGTTCGGGGTTGATAACCAGTTCATCGTTGGTCAGCAAGCTCGCATCCAGCAGTTCGTTGACCACGTTCTCGAACCGCAGCCGTCGGGTGGCGGTTTGATTGAGTAGCGCTTCGATGTCAGAAATTTCTACCATTCGTAGTTATTCGTTTGCCTCGGATCGATTGTCTTGTATGCCCCAGCTATTTCTTCATCGGTGGACGGCTCCGTCCTTAATTTTCCAGCATGACCCGGTAGGGCATCGCAGCAAATGCCTGTTGTTCAATGAGGTGTTTCAGTCGGTGACAATGATCATCCCATTGGTCGAGGGGCGTGGGCCGGGCCGGATTGGGCGTCAGCAGGACATCCATCGTCCGGATCAGTCCCTGTGTTTTCATTGCTCCCGTCGAAAGTCCTTTCGTGACCTTAACTGAAAGCAGCTTATCACCCAGATCGGCAAAACAAACGGCCTTGATATCTTCAATCGTTACCACCCGACCTCTCGTGAGCAGCGCCTGCCGGAAAGCGGGTAGATTTTCGTCGGGCTTGAGTCGTTGTTTGCCGCCCGTTGAGGTGGTTAGCAGGATGGATTCTTCATCCGAAAAAACGATCTGACTCCGGTCTTTGCTAAGCTTGGTGCCGAACGGAATCCGGTTGGCTACATCTCCTTTCGTGCTCCAGAATCTAACCGTTAGTTTTCCGTTTTTTTCGGTCGTTTTTACGGTTAGAAAGGTGTTCTGATCGCTGCCTTCGCCGATGGCTGTATTGATTTTTTCGAGCCGTTTGCGTATTTCATCCACTTCGCTTTCCAATTCACTTCGGCCCAGCGCCATAAACATGGCACTTTCGTCGCGTAGCAGCGTAATCAGGTATGACACAAGATCGTAGCTGTCCCGCTCGTCGAAGCGGGTGATGCCGCCCTGTCGGAGCACGTACTGGTTCTGCCCATCGCGGGTAATTTGTTGCGCTTCGCTGACCCGAATTCCGTTCGTGGTTTCAACGTCGATCATTTCCAGAAATGACTCCTGGGCTTCAACCCGGACGGGAAAGACGTTGAACAGCGGTCGAATGTCGTGCGTATCGGTACACAGTTTTCGGTTCACGACCGGAAAGGCGTTGACTTCGATTTGGGTGCGGTAGGTGACTTCATCGGATAGGCTTTCGGGAAATTGCAGATGTAGCCAGACCAGTTCCTGCGAGAAAAACTTGGCGGACTCTTCGGGCGATAATCCCTGACTTAATGCAGCTGGACATTTCTGCCGGTGCTCGTTCAGCGCAATGGGCTGGTTCGTTTTCTTGGAGACACTACTAACGGTCAGGAAATGCCGACCGTAGTAGCGCCGAACGTATTCGTGAAGCTGACTCGAAACCGTCGTCGGCCCAGGCTCGTAATGCTCGGGTAACCCCGGTTCGGCGCTGATTTCGGTCTGGTCCAGAAAGAGCCGAATGTCGGCTACCTGATCAAGGTGTATAGCCCGGAGCGGATCGTTGCGCCAGTCGAAGAACAGCAGCAGCTTCTCGAACGAATCAAGATCTGCGTCAACCGACAGACCCAGCCAGCACTGGTTGCCGGGCAGAATCTGATTCATGAACGACTCCTTGGACGACGGACCGTATTCCCTGATTTTGTTCTGGATAACAACGGTCTTGATTTTGGCATTGACGAGCGTGAACGACCCTGCCGCCGAAAAATGAATCTCCCGCCCGCCCACGCTGCACGAGAACGGATGCGTGGGCAGTACGTCGAACGATGGATCGATGACGTGCGCGCGCATCACGGCATGAGCCGGTTGCGGGCCCGTCATCACATCGGGCGTGAGGAGTTTGGCGAGACGCTGCACGATACGGCTGCGCGAGTTTTGCAATTCGTGGTGCAGTCCTTCGATACCGGTAGCGAAAGCGCCCAGAAGCATGCCAACCAGCGGATCGAAACTCTCGACCGCCATATCGGATTCGTCGTAGTTCCAGATTCGGGCTATTTCCCGAATCATCTCGCTGCGAATGGCTTCGCGGGACCGTTGTCGTTGTGGCGTCATGGTCAAGTGATTACGAATAGCGAACGACCCTGAACTTCATTTCAGGTAGTATTTCGCGGGTTTGGGTCATCCGGCAGCGGATCACGATCTGTACATAGCGGCAGATGCGCGGATTGCGGCCATCTATTTTTTCTTCGATATCGGCTACGTCAACCGCTACCCGTTCGGGTTCGATCCGCTTGTCGAACTTACGCAAGTACTCTTCGATGGAGCGTTTGATCTGATCTTTGCTGGGCGTTTCGTTCAGCTCGTGAAACTCATAATTGTGAATGATGCAACCGTAGTCTGGGTCGAAATGGTACTCGTTGGGCCGGGTGGACAGATAGAGCGCGATGTTCTGCGCCACGGATTCGCTGAGTGGTAGTTTGTCGATTGGCTGACGCTTGGTGAGCGCACCAAAAGAGGGCGGTATGGCGTAGTAGTCGGCTGGCATCAGAATTGAATCTTGGTGGCTACGTTGGTTTTCGAATAGGAACGACTCTCATCCGATCAGCTCGTACGTCGCGGTTTGGGTGGTTTTATTGACGCATTTAATTAATCATGACGACTGCGCCCTTGAGTGATGCCTGACCGCTGCTTTCCAGAGCCAGTTGCGCATTCGCTTTGATTGATGCCTGTGCCTGCGCTTCGATGTCAATATTAGCACCCTCTACTTTCACCCCTGCCTGACCGGCTAGTTCAACCTTGGTATTGGCGCTTATTTTCATGCCCTGATCATTACTGATCTCCGTCTTGCCGGCTTTGACTTTCCATTCCTGATCGGCCGTCATTTCAATCGTTTTGGCCTTCATCGTAATGGTGTCCTTGGCCTCAATGTTGATCTTACCCTCGCTTTTTATGTTGATGGTCGTTTCCCCGTCGAGCGATAAGACGATCTCATTTTTGTTGTCCTTATTATAAATTTTGATGCTTTCTTTCCCCGCTTCGTCGCTGATCAGAATGTGGTTGCCACCCCTTGTGATGATGCCCTTGATGTTGTTGTCTTGGTTAAACAGGGGGCCAGGCGTGTTGTTGCCGTGAAACATAGTGCCCCGTACGAACGGTAGATCAGGGTTGCCAAACTCGAAGTCAACAAATACGATTTCATTGACTTCTGGAATAAAGTAGACACCCCGGTCTTTGTAGGCCATAGGCTGGGCGACGCGCACCCAGGGTGTAGTTTGGTTACTATCTTTCTGCCAGGCAAACTGAACCTGAATCCGACCTAAACCATCAGGATCATCGACCCGCTTAACGATGGCTGGCTGGCACTCGGCGTTTGGGGTGACAACGTTGTACGCGACGGGGGGAAATTCAGTATCCTGCGGAACGGCTTCGAATGTTGCCTGATATACCCCCCGCGAGTCGAAGTAATGGTTGAGTTGCGTGACCAGAAATGTGCCATAATCAATGGTTTCCTGGAGCTGGGCCCCCTGGCGAGCATCGCTGACCGCATAGATGGCGTCCTTGATCTTAACTAGACCGCCGATCTTTAGCTGCATTTCAGCGGTTCGCCCCTGTAGTACGGCCAATTTGGTAGACATTTCGCTCAGCCTAAGCTTGGCGGCATTTTTCAGGGTATCTTCTTTCTGGTGGTTCTGATAGCTAATGTCTACGGGGTCATCTTTAAACAATGCGCTGGATTTGTCGCGAACCAGTTTGGCGAATTCCTGAAGACCATCCACATCATTGCCCGTTACGGCTGATGATAGGAATTCGCCTGTAGAAAAGTCGTAATAGTTGGCGGTCATCTTCATGGGTGATACCCGCAGGCGGTAATCCATATCGAAGAAATTACTGCCGTGGATAAGGGCTACGCCCGTATCGGATGAACGCTTACCATAGTATACTTTTTCACCGTCGTAGAAGAACCATTGTCCGTAGTCTCTGGCCAATCGTTGTGCGAACGTAAAGTCGTCTTCCTGATATTGGGTGATATAGGGTAATTTGGGGTTACTGGTGGCCGAGACAGAAACCGAAAGTCCGAGCGATGACGCGATCTTTTCAATAATAGCACTTGGTGTCATCTCATCAAATGAGCGGGTTGTTCGGCTTGCGCTGAATAGTAAAGTCGGACTACTCCCAGTAATGGTAATGCTATTTGTTTCCAGATGACTCTTCAATAGTTGTACGCCCGTAACAATGCCTTTGAACAGTAGCGTTTGCGTTTCGGATACGGCACCAGTCTGTCCTTTTTCCCCCTGTTTAAACTTAATGGACACAGCCTCACCGACAAAGTTCTGCCCCAAGTCCTTTAATTTGACCGTCGACCCGCTGTCGAGCATATCGGGTGAAAGCGTGAGGGTAAACTCGTGGTGCGAATCGAAACGCTGACAAATGCGAACACTGTTGAATCGCTTCAATGTAGTGCCATTGATCGTTACTTCGGCAGTGGCTATGTATTGGTTCGTTGAGGGCATAATCGATACGGCATAGGGGTGGTAAGGCAGTGGAAAGCGGAGTATGGCCGCTTAAAAAACGATAGGTTTCATCGCCCAGACTGGGTAATACAAGGTACTGATCTGATAAAAGCCGTCGGCTTCTCCAGCCAATACGGCAGCTGCATTCTGAAATAGATGCTTATTGGCTTTATTGCGTGGGATCACACCAGGGTTACCCGCTTCCCGCATGCGGCAGTTTTCGGCGGCTGTATCGAAATCCATCCGTTTGCAGCCTCCGGCAAATAAAGTCCATTTGTGCAGGTTGCCCGGACCCATTGCCCACGCCATACTCAGAATAGCTAACTGCGCGTCGGCAGGCCAGTTGTCGAAATTCTGAAAAGGAATCTGTCGCTTCAGAAAGCTTTCATTCTGTTGAAGTCGCTTCTGGATCAATTTGTTGATGGCGTCTTCGCTGAGTTCGAGATTCGTTAGTTTGGCACAGGCCCGATGGTGTAATTTAGCCAGTTCCTGTTTGCCTTTCAGTAACTTCCATTCTGCTTCAATAACGTTTGTGGCGGCCGGTGCTCCAGGCGTGGTGATCCCTGGTTTGTTTTTATATTGAAAGGGCAGGCTCAGAGCGGCACTGATCGGGTCAATAAGATTACCTACGCCTACGGTAACTAATCCCAGAATATCGAGGTACATGTAGGGGACTACCCCTTCGAACGGTTCATTGAACGCCCGAAATGATTGATTGACGCTGGTGTGCATACGAGTAAGTGGTTAAACGGAATCTGACCGCACTAAATCGGCTATGTTTTTTTTCGGAATCGTGCTCCGTTGAAAGTGCCCCGCGTGCCGCAGTACACCTCTTTGCACCGACCTTCCGAGTCGGTTAGGGTCAGGACCGACCCTTTGATGCGCAGCATAAGCTGGCAGGGCTTCGTTGCGTCGAGCCCATCGGTTGCCAGAACTAACTGCCCGTCGGTCCAGGTTGCCTCACCTTCCAGTTCACAAATCTGTCCTTTGTCATAACTCATCAGAACAGTCACGTTCGCATCGGCTGTCTGACTTCGGGAAATGCGAATTTTATTGGCTCGAGTAGTGATTGGTTTACCTTTTCCCGGAAGGCCAACATAATTGCCGAAAATAGTTGCTGGTGGTTTCGCGGCCTGTACCGGCAACCAGGAGAGCGCAAACAGGCTTGCACAGAAACTCAGGGACCGAAGTAAACGCAGCCATTTGGTTCGTGGCTGTTCACTCCATTGTCGATCACATCGGTTTGGGGTCTTCATCCGTTTCGTTCTATCGCTAAGCCAGTACCATACTGGTCAGAAAATCAAGAATAGCATCTGTATCGTCCCGGATCAGTACAGTTTCTGCCGACACGACTTCCGTAATATGGCTCCGCTGTAGACCCGGTAAATAGACTTGACTAGCACCGCCCCACAAAGCGATTTGACTGGTAAAATGGCGTGAGTACGTAACACCGTCCTTACCGTACCCTTTTTCGGTCTGCGGGCCAATAGTTCCCGTAAACCCGTACACATCCTGACTGATGCGGACGATCAGCAACGAGTTCAGTCCATTCCAGTTGTGCAGTACCGCGTTGCGCTGCCGAACGCACTCCAGTAGTGTTCTACCCGTTCTTTTGCTGTAATACAGGATATCAAACAGGTCCTCCATAGTACCCCAATAAGGCGACGCCCGGCCAGTAGGGTTGAATACATCCCAATCCGTGAATTTATACAGTAGTGTCCCGGCTCTAATTTGTTCATGGCGGGCTATCAGCCCGTTGAATGACTGACGAACGCTGGTGGCTAGCTGATCGAACGTCAGCGATTCATTAAGTGCCATAAAGTCAGTGCGTATGGACGCCAGTTTCCGGCAAGTCTTCGGCTTGCCGGAAACTGGCGTCTGCCAAACTATCGTTTCTACTCGCGTAACAGCTTCAGTTTCTGGCCGTTCACGTCCAGGTCGCGGGAGCAGATCGTGAAACTCTGTGTACCCGAACCGCTGCCCGACAGGCTGAACGATTCGCTGAAATTGATGATGGCCGAATGATCGAATTTGATCGTGCGTAATTCTTCGCCCTTCTGGTTTTTTAGTTCAATACTACCACTCACGTCGTCTTTATGCGGCAGCACCATCAGCTCAATGATCTTGGCATCGGCGTTGCGGGTTTCGATCGAAACGTCGATGTTGCCACCGAATACTTCGGACGTGGTTTCGTTGGTGTTTGGATTTACGTGTTGGTGAAAGCTGTAAGAAAGAGAGAGTACTTCGAACTCTTTGCCGTCGATTTTGAGGGTTGACTTGTGAGCCATTGTCGTAATTAGTTTTTGCGTGTAAGAAAAATGAAATGAAACGGTACTGGGTTTATTGTTTTAGGTCCGCATCCCACTGGCCTTTGGTGCCGGTCAGGTTGATTTCGAACACTTTAGCCGGGAAGTAAGGCTTAAGTTTCACGTTTACGATGACGTGCGTTGGATTGGTGGGATGCCGACGAATATCGAGCCCGCTGTAGTCCTCGATGATTTTGCCCGGCCCCCGGATCGTCGCTAGGAAATTCGCTACCTGCGTTTTTATTTCCTGTAGCATCGAGTTGTCGATATTCTCGAACGTCCGGCGGTTCAGGAAGTCCTGAAACACTTTCCCGATCCAGTCGAATACGCGCACGACGCTGTAGGTTTGCAGGCCCACGTTATCGCCGTTGAACAGCGTTTTGGCCGAGAACGGAATTACCCGGCCGTACTCGTAGACCATCGGAATCAGGCCCTTATCTTCGAGCTGGGCGATCTCGCCTTTGCGCATACTGAACCGAACACCACTGGCCATTTTGAGTTTGCCATGCTGCACCCCTGCCGATGGCTGTGCGATGTGACCACCCCAGAGCATACCGGCCAGCGCCATAGCGGGCGATACGTAGAGGTGCTCCTCCTGCCCCAGTTCGGTGTACGCTTCACGGCCTACAATCCAGTTGCAGGGCATCATCACGTTGGCTTTGTGCGGATCGGCTCCGGTCAGTTTGTCGCGTTCGAACGTCGCTTCCACACTATCGGGGTCGTCCAGGTGCCGGTAATCAGTCAGGAGCATAACCTTGTTCTGATGCGCCAGCGTAGCCCACTTGTCAATAATGGTATTTTTCTTGAGCCAGCCGGGTAGAACCAGCAGTGAATAGTTTTCGGAGAGGTCCAGTTTGTCGTAGCCATCGCGCAGTTCTTTGGCGACCTGCTCGAAAATGCCCATCGGATTGCTGAACCCATCGGCATCGGTGGTCTGGTCATTACCGGCATCGAACAGGACGAGGTTCTTTACTTTTTCGGATTCGGCATTTTCGAAAAATAACGACAAAGACCGATACGAGGCTTCCAGTTCCTCCGTTTGCGTCAACACGTTCGCGAGGTTCTTCTTGAGCGTATCGCTGGCAGCGGTGGCCTTCTGCTCGGCCTCCGCAATCATATCGGCTACATTGTCGTGAGCGGCCAGCAGAGACGCGAAATCCTGTAGTCGTTTCTTGAGCTTTTTGCGATCGGCCTTATTCTCTTCTTCGGTCAGGAAGATGCTTTTACGCGCTTTCTTGGACGGGTCCATATTTTCGGTGCCGTCCACGATCGTTTTGATGAATTCGAACCCGCCGTATTTGGTCAGCTGCTGCACGCTTTCGGTCAGCGAGCGGGTGGGCTTGGCCTGCTCGACCACGCGTTCTTTCAACAGGGGTGCATTCTCCTTAATCTGTTCGTCTTGTGCCATGAGTCGTATACTGCATTTTAGGGGATGAGTGGGGCCGGATGGTCAGTTAATTGGCCTCGTCGAGTTCCTGGGCCAGCGTGTTCAGCGCGTCGATGAATGCCTGTTTGGCCTGCGGATCGGCCAGTAGTTTCTGGAAGGCTTTGTTCGACATCAGCCGCTTGATCAGGCTTTGGTAGTTGTCTTCCTGGGCCTGGAGGGACTGCAAAAACGCACTCTGATCAATGATGCCCTGTTTGCTGAATGCGGTCAGATTCTGGAAAAACAGCGTCTCGTTCACGTCTTCGCCGTCTTCCGTCTCGTGCGTAACATCGACTTCCGGCTGAAACGTATCGAAAGCATCCTGCAATTTCTGAACCCCTTCAACCGGGGCCTGGCTCATCGAATCGGCGGTAAATTTGCCGACCATCGCCGTTTTGTTTTCCTGGAGGAATTTGATGGCCTCGCTGGTTTCTTCGGGGATAATAACTCCGCCGATCTGGGGTTTATTGACTGCCATGCTACTGATTTAGTTTAAGGAAGTAGACTATTGATTAGAGTAGATTGTCCATCAGACGTATTCGCTTCGACCAGCTGGAGGGTTTGTAGTCATCGCTGTCCGTAACGCCGATGGGGGAGTCGGCCGCCTGCACGACTTTGGCCGTTTTGCCGCTCATGTACACCAGGCCAATGTGATGCCAGCCATTTTCGGTATTATACTGGCCAATAACATCACCGTTGAGCACATCGGTCGGGTCCGTAACTTCCACAAAACCGGCCATATTCGGGTTCGTCATGAGCACTTTGATGTCGAGGCCGAACGCAGTTTTGGGTGCCCAGAACTTGGCGATGCAGTAATTGACGAAGCCAATACAGTCGAAATGTTTACGGCCCGCGCAGGGTTCCCCCCAGACAATGCCGTTGTTTGCCTTCCCGATGGGTTTGATTTTGCCTTTGAGTGAGTAGGTGCGGGGTGTCACTTTGTTCTGAAGCACCGCTGTTCCGGCCCTTAGAAAATCGTTGACCTCCTGTACCGTGAGCTGAGGGAAGTTGTTACACGAACCCGCGCAGGTATTGCGGCCATTTATGTCGGTAAAAGCCGTCTGCACGTAGGGTTCGTTTGGGGCAAACGAATCGGTCAGCATTTTCGCGGTAGCGGGTTTGTATTGGGCTCCATCCGAGAGGCCCGGTGTATTTCCGGCAGATCCCCATAGGTAATGCGCTTTCCCCACATGGCTTCGGGCCTCGTCGACAATGCCTTGTCGCTGAGCGAGTTTGCCCTGGGGCGTCGACATTTTTTTGGTCACGTTGACGGGGATCGGGAGGGCATATTCGTAGATACCTGCGTAGGCATGCAGAATGGTCTGCCCCGGTTTTAAGGCAGTCAGGTCGAAATAACGCATGCCATACTTCCTGGTCTTTTCCTGCATCCGGACCAGACTCTGATCAACAATCACCCCTAAATCGTTGCCATAGAAATCACCACCAAATAAGCCAATTGCTCTTTTCTGACCTACCTGAAGGGGACAGTCAACGAGCGGAAGTGCGGTTGCCGCATCAAAAAAATGTGCCATAAAGCTGCGTGTTAAGGGTACCTGGCGACGAGTTACCTGTACTGAAAACTGTAATTGGTTAGTCGGATTTTTTTCTGCTCCGGAAACGCTCGCTTGAGTAAGCGGTTCAAACGGGCTTATTTGGGTATGGGGCGATAAAACCACCAGCTTCCACCCACGGAGATGCTATCCGTATTTTTAAAGTAGAGTGTTGTCTTCTTGACCGGACCGCCATCCGGAACGTTCTGTTCGTACACAACTACTTTGCCATTCGCGCCGACCGAGGCTACGATAGCCGTATGCCGCGGTTCTCCACGGGTTTCTTCCCACCAGCTTCCATCGGCTGCGTCGACATGCACGGTATAATAGTTAAACTGAACAATATCACCCGCCTGTAAATTCGCCAGTGATACCGACGTTCCCCATACATAATCGGCATCGGAATTTACCCCATCAGCCCCCATAATATCGTTCGATGTTTTGGCCTTCGCATTTTTTAGTGCCGTTTCCGCCAATGTCCAGCACTCGCCATCGCCAACCCGATGGCCGACTTTGTTAGCCGCGTAAGCGACAATTACTTTATTGACTCCCATTGCTTTGATTACTTAACTGGTCTTTTTTATGGATAGAAAATCGTAAACACGCGAGAGAAAATGACACTTCTCAGTAGGCTAGCTGCTTGTCATGCCTCGTTTTGTTTGTATCGTGTGCTAGCGATGATGATTAATTATGTTAACGTCTCCCGCGATCAGGTTTAACTTCGCTTTAGGTGTAGGTAATGGGTTGTTAGCTAGCGATTTGCGTTGTTTCAAACGTCAGTTCGCCCGCGTCGTTGGTAGTCAGGTGCAGATGACTTCCCTTGCCAATCTCGCCCGATACGATCATACGGGATAGCGGTCGTCGGAGTCGGTTGCGGATGACACCCCGCAGGGGACGGGCACCGTATTTGGGGGTGTATCCTTCCAGGGCGAGCTGCTTCCGTACGTCGTCGCTTAGGGTTACGGTAATGCCTTGCTTCTCAAGCGTTTTCAGGAGCGATTGTAGCTGAATGGTAAAAATGCTGACAATGGCCGCTTCCGAAATTGGCTGGAACGGAATGATTTCCGTCAGTCGACCGAGAAACTCCGGTCGGAAGAAACGACCCATAATATCGAGTAACTCGTTAGACGTTGCAATCTCACCCTTTGCCGCTTTTTCGACCACGAAGTCGGAGCCGATATTTGAGGTGAACAGGACGATAGCGTTCGAGAAATCACCCTCTCGGCCAAGCCGGTCGTGCAGCATACCCTCGTCCAGAATTTGCAGAAAAAGGTCGAATACTGACGGATGCGCTTTCTCGATCTCGTCGAAGAGTACTACTGCAAAGGGCTGCTGCCGAATCTTGGTGACCAGTAACCCGCCGTTTTCGTAGCCGACATAACCCGGCGGTGCGCCGTAGAGCAGAGCGGCCGAATGTTCCTCCTTGAACTCCGACATGTCGAATCGGATCAGCGCCCGCTCATCGTTAAACAGGAAATCAGCCATCGATTTCGCCAGCTCGGTTTTGCCGGTTCCGGTCGGTCCGGAGAAGAAGAACGAACCAATCGGCTGACCGGGACGACTCAGTCCGGAGCGATTTTCCAGAATAGCATCGGCAATGATTTTTACCGCATGATCCTGACCCACAACGAGTTGTTTTAGATGTTCATCCAGTGCCAGCAGTTTATCCCGTTCTTTCGACTGAATTTTGCCGAGGGGAATACCGGTTCGGTTGGCGACGACCGCGGCCACTTCGGCGGGCTCGACCTTATCGCGGACGTGCTGGCCAAGCGTTTCGAGTTTGGTCAATAACCCATCCAGATGATCGCAGAGCGCATCCGGCAGTTCAAACGATTCGGTCATTAATTCTTCCTCAACCTGTCCCAGCAAGACCGGGCTCAATCGGTTCCGCATCTGGCGTTCAAACCACCTAACGTTGGGCATATACGTTAAGGGGTCGTGCGTGTCGGTTTGCTGACGGATGTCGGTTAATTCCGTTCGTAAGCGATCGATTTCGGGTTGGGTCGTTTCAGCCGCCATTTTCATAGCCGCCATCGTTCGGTCGATGAGATCAATAGCAGCATCGGGAAGTCGACGATCTTTCAAATAGCGTTTGGCCAGTCGAACGGTCTCAGCTACGGTTGTGTCGGCCACGCCAATCTGGTGATGTTTTTCGAACAGGGGCAAGATGGTCTGCACCATCCGGGTGGCTGTTTGTTCGTCGGGTTCGTCGACGGCCAGCACCTCAAAACGACGGGCAAAGGCTTCGTCTTTTTCGAGGTATTTGCGGTACTCGTCGTTGGTCGTTGCGCCAATAAGCGTCAGTTCACCCCGTGCCAGTTCGGGCTTCAGGAGGTTGACCGTCCCAACGGCCCCACCGTTCGGGTCGAGCAGGACGTGGATTTCGTCAATGAACAACAGGGCGCGGTCAAATTCTTTCAGATCGGCCAGAATGCCCTTCAGCCGGTCTTCGATTTCACCTTTGTAAGACGCTCCGGCAATGAGCGATCCCATATCCAGTTGAAACAAATGCGCATTTTTGAGGTGGGGAGGAACATTGCCCGCCACAATCTGCTGAGCTAATCCTTCGACCAGGGCCGTTTTTCCAACTCCCGGTTCGCCCGTAATGATTACGTTTGGCTTGAGTCGACGGCCCAGAATCTCAATCATCTGGCGGGTTTCTCGGTCGCGCCCAACGATTGGGTCAAGTTTGCCGTCACGGGCGGAAGCCGTGCGGTCAATGCAAAATTTGAAAAGTGTTTTGCCGGTAGCCGTCGGGCTATCAGGCTGCGCGGATTGACCGTTCATGGCTGGACTACTGCTACCGCCCTTTTTGCCACTGACCGCCTGCTGAAAGCCAACTTCAACCAGCCCTTTTTCCAGTAACTGATTTTCCGTAAGTGGAAAGGATTTCAGCTGATCGCGGCTAAACGCGACATCGGGTTTACACATGGCGACTAACACCGCGAGCGGAGAAAGTTCACCCTCGCCGAGCTTCATCCGAACGACATCCGACACTTCCAGCAGGGCGCGGACCTGCGCATCGCCGGTTGGTTCGCCCGTTGAGCGCGCTGATTTGGGGTAGGTTTCGACCCGAATGTCGGCCCAGTCGCGCAGGTACGGTACATCGATTTCCCAAATGGTCAACTGTGAAGCCAGACCGACGTCATTGTGAAGGAGTCCATTCAGCAAGTGCCCCGGCGAAAAGGTCAGGTGCTGATGTTCCCGCGCAATGGCCTGAGCAATGCTGACGGCTCGTCGTAGTTCGTCTGTATAAGCAAGGGTTAGCATGGTCTGGACGGATTATTGGGCACCAAACGTGGAGTCAACTTACTGATTTGTTGCCCGTTGACTGATAGCGTTTGAGTGAGTGACGGTTTGGTTGAGTAAACGGTCTTATTTGCGCGCAGGTCATCAATTTATAATGTCGGCGAGCGACAGTGTTCAGCTAGCCGGTAGCTTTTACCTTAGTCGGAATCTGAGAAGTATAGGCAAACACCCGTTCATTAATCGATCACTTTCGCTGGAAATAAAAATTGCTGGTTAGTGACGTTAATTCCCAGGGAGTCTGTTTGTAATTCGACCGCTTGATTACCTCTTCTCTTACATGTTGACATACGTCAATTACACTTTGATTCGGAATGACTATCTCTCGAAGTAGTGCCGCTGTGTAAAGGCTATTGCGTTCTTCTACGGCCACCATCGATTTGCCCGGTCTGGTGGCATAAGCCACGACGAAACCCACAGGAGTATCTAGATCAAGGCCCAAGGGTCTGGTATACGAATGGGTGGATAGATTATCCCGGTCACTATCTATCAGAATAAGATTAGTGACGGCTTTTGCCGAGGCCATATCAGTAATAAGCTGGTGTGTTTTCAAGCCTATTTCGCCAACATCGGCGGCCGTCGTTGGGTTGGCATCAACAGGAAGGAGAAACAGGTTTTCGCCGTCCTGCACACCGTGCCCCGTGTAATACACCAAGCCAACCTGGTAGCCTTTCAATTTTGTGCTGAATTGGTGGATAGCCAACTGCATATGCGCTTTGTCGACATTCTTGACCAGCATGACGTCGAAACCCAGTTTGGGTAACAGAGCCGCCAGATCATCCGCGTTGTTGAGCGCCTGGGGTACTGCTGAACGCTGCGTGTATGAGCCGTTGCCAATCACCAGCGCCAGTCGCTTTTCAGGCGGAGACACCGGATTCGGTTGCGCACCAGCCCAACCCATTATCAGGTTGGCTAAGGCTATCAGAACTAAAATTTTCATAGGGTGTGGATAGAAAGTATGGTCAACGTATCACTTGCGCTGGAAGTAGAAATCGCCGGTGAGGGAGGTGGATTCCCAGGGCAGTTGCTTGTTGCTGGATTGTTTAAGTACTTCGGCCCGTACCTGCTGAAACAACTGAATGATGGTTTGATTAGGCGTTTGCAAGGCTTTGAGCAGGGCTGCGGTATACAATCCGTTTCGTCCGTTCCCGTCGGCGGCTGTTTTGCCCGGAGCGGTGGCATAGGCGATTACCGAGCCACTGGGAGCATTCATGGAGGCTAGCCCATTGTCGCCCCCCCGGCTCCAGCTGCGATCCAGGGGATTGTTGCGACAGGCGTCCAGTACGACAATATTGGTGCGGGTCTGCGCATCTTCCATTTTAGCCAGGATTCGATTGGCATCGATGCACTCGAATTCGATCTCGTTTCGACTGGCTGGCTGGGCATCGGTTGGCACTAAGTAATTGATTCCGCCATTTTGCACACCGTGCCCGGCATAATAGAACAAGCCTACCTGATAATCATCACGGAGCTTTTCGCCAAATGAGTTGATCGCCTGTTTCATTTTTTTGCTGTCAAGATCCGTGAACTGGAGTACGTCGAAGCCTAGCTTTTTCAGCGACTCCGCCATATCGTTGGCATCATTGACCGGATTCGTCAGTTTATTGGAACCCTCGTAGTTGGCATTGCCAATAACTAGGGCCAGCCGTTTTTCCGTTACCATCGGCGCTGGTTTGTCGAACCGGATCAGAAAGGATTCGGAAGCTGAACCGCCTTCATTTTGCGCGATTAGCCTAATGCGGTTGTCGCCCTCCCGGAGCTGAATCGTTTGCGACAGGCTCTGATCGCAGACGGCTTTGTCGACATCGGCCTGTACCTTCAGATCACGATTGGCTTGTTGCAGGTCGCCGTTTACGTACAAGCTGAGCCGGGTTAACGGTTTGCTGGTTTTGATACAGGCTTTCACGGTCACCTGATCGGTCTGGACCAGCGCACTATGACCATCGCCGACCTGAAACGTAATCTGAGGAACCTCAACCGCTTCGGGAGCGTACAGGTTCTTCGTGCTGATTTTCTGGCGGCCACTGCGGGACGTCGAAACACCAGGTTCCGCTTCCTGCGCCTGAATTCGTAGGGCGAACAGCAAATAGACAAAAATGAACAGGACTGATTTCATCGGTTTGAGTGAGTTAAAGAGTCGAATCGCAATGGGCCGGTTTGGCAGAAAAACAGCGCATCGGTAAGTAATCGATTTAACCATCATTGCTTCAGGATAACCATCTCTACGCGTCGGTTGAGTTTTCGCGTTGCTTCCGACTTGTTGCTGGCAATCGGGCGGGTAGGCCCGTAGCCCCGTGTGGCGATGCGATTGGTGGCAATACCATTTTTCACTAAATACTCCTTCACCAGATCGACGCGCTTTTTAGATAGCTGTACATTCTGGTCGAAATCGCCCTGATTGTCGGTGTGACCAGCCAGTTCGATCTCAACGGTCGGTCGGTCGCGCATAAACGTAACCAGCTGGTCTAATGCGTCCTGTGCACCCGGTAAAAATTCGGCCTGGCTCTGCACAAACTGAATAGCCTGAAGTCGATTCGCGGCTTTATCGTCCAACGCAGCCGTTGCTTTCGGGGTCGTTGCCGAATTGTTCGTGTAGAGGCTTTTAGTATTGATCTTCTGACGTACACTACGGGACACCGAAACTTCGGGACCCGCTTCCTGTGCCTGCGCAGCCAGCGCGAGAAGAAAGCCAGTTAATAGGAGCACAATGCCTCTCATGGTATCGAGCCGGTTAAAATGTACGAACCAGACCAATACCCATCGTCTGACTGGCGGGTTCAATACGCCACGCGGTACGTACCTGGTTGGGCCGACTGTTCTGGTTTGATTTACGAGCGATGGTGTAGATGATATTGGCCACGAGCAAAGCGGCTGTTGCACCCGCCACAATCGTGAAGGTTGCCCGTCGGCTATCAATGGCTTTCCGGGTGTCTTCCGCAGCATTCCATTCCGTTAATGTAGTAGCGACGGTTTTCTGGTTGTAAGCATCCACATCCTTGCTAATCCCCGAAGCCAGCACAAACGAATACGCAGCCAGACCACCCGTTGCAATCCAGCCGATGATGGGTAACGGTGATTTTTTCTCAACCCGTACGATTGGGGCGGGGGCAGCCGTGGGTGGTTTTGCCGCAACGGCGGGCCGGGTGCCAGAAACCGGTCGTACCAGCCGAATGATCACCTCGACCTCTTCGTCGTTGAGCTGGATGTTATCGCGGACAATATCCCAGTAAATTATTTTGTCCCGCCCTGACGAAAGCGTTTTACCCACGTTACCACTCACCGCCGTCGGTCGAAACCGGCGGCCCGATGAGGTTTCGATTTCGACGTACAGTGAGTCGTTGGGCTGTACACGCTGCAAGTCGTACTGAATAACCAGCCGTTTGGTTTTTTCGTCGGTTGCAATGCGGATATTGGTTGCCTGGGATGGTGCCTGCTGAGCGTACATCGACAGGCTAGTGAACAGACAGGCTAAGAGGATCGGGAAAATACGATTTCTCATGAGTTGGTGGGTTAGTTGGTAATTCCGCTGATTGCCGGATACGCGCCTACGACGGCTCCATCCTGAAGGACAAGTGGGGTGGCGTAAATCTGATCACCGGTGACAAATTCCCATTTTTTAGCCCCCGTCAGGGCGTCCAGACAGTACATTTTGCCATCCTGACTGCCCATGTAGAGCAGCCCGTTGGCAATGACCGGACTGGCGTAGGTTTCGTTGTTGGTGGCGAAGGTCCATTTCGTGGCCCCCGTGGCGGCATCGAAGGCGTAAATCTTATTGTCGCCACTACCCACATACACCAGTCCATTGCTGACCGTGGGTGAGCCGCCCACGAAACTGCCCGTTGCTGCACTTTTCCAGAGAATAGCGCCCGTCGTTGCGTTGAGCGCATAAAGGCTTTTGTCGTCGCAGCCGACGTAGACGGAGTTGCCCGCTACGATAGGGCAGGAGTTGACCAGGCTGGGGAGGGTGGCCGCCCATTTAAGGGTTCCAGTGGCCGTATTAAGCGCGTAGAGTTTTTTGTCGCTACTGCCGATGTAGACCACGCTATTGACCACCGTTGGGCTGGACAGAATGTAACCGCCCGTTGCATAGGACCATTTAAGTGTACCGTTGGTGCTATTGATGGCGTAGACCTTGGCATCGTTACAGCCTACATAGACCACGTTGTCGACGAAGGCGGGGCTGGAAATGACCTTGTCCCCCGTAGAGTAGCGCCATTTGGCATCGCCATTGGCAATATCGAAGGCCGACACCCACTTCTCATTACTGCCAATATAGAGCAGGCCATTGCCGATGACGGGGCTGCTCTCGAAACGGTTTCCAGAAGAGAGTCGGCCCCATTTGCGGGCTCCCGTCTGGGCATCGATGGCGTAGAGATAACCCGCAAAGTCGCCGACAAAGACAGTTCCGTTGGCAAAGGTGGCGCTGCTATTGACGGCATCGAGTCCACCGACTCCTCCGCCGTTGGTGATGAAGTCCCACTGTTTAGCGCCTGTGGTGGCATTGAGGGCGTAGACTTTCTTGTCTTTACTGCCAAAAATGACCAATGAATTTGACAGGGCCGCTGTTTTGAATGTTTTAACCTCGCCCAAGCCAGTTTCCGTTTTTCCGTTTACCGCTACAGTGGTGGCATAACCCCGATAGTAATACGTTGTGTTCGCTTCCAGCGGCAGTGAATAAACGTCGGTGCCAAAGGCATACAGTGCGTTGAGGTTGTAGGTCGGGTCTTTGTTGGTCATTACGGAAACTCCATTGTCGGGTTTCGGGTCGTTGTTGGTCTTCGAAAAGCAGATGCCAAATTTCTCTACCTGCGTCGGTGCGGCTTTGATCTTCATGACCAGATTTGCCTTAACACTCGTCACATCGACCGCATCGGTTGTTTCCACATCGGGTTTTTGTGCTACGGCCAGTGCTGCGGTCTGCAATGATTTTACTGCGCCGTAGGTCGTCGTGCCTGCGCCAGAGGTGGCATACGCTCGGTAGTAATAGGTCGTTCCTGGCTGAAGGCTGGCTATGGTGAGTGTAGTCGACGCACCCGTAACGCCTGTGGCCGTGACTTTACTATCCGATAAGGTAGGCGTTTGACTCGTCGGTGAATAAACTACGCCGTATTCTTTCAGCGTGACCTGACTTGCGTTGGTAACACCAACCGACACCAGCGCCGAGGTTGACGCCGGTGTACCTACCACATCCCGCGTTTCGGCTATTGGTAGCAATTCGCCCGTTTTCACCGATTTTGTTTCGCCGTAACTCACCGTGCCCGCATCTGTGATGGCATAGGCGCGGTAGTAGTAGGTTGTGTTGGCTTGTAAATTGGTTAGCGATACGGGCGTGGTGGCACCCGTGCCGGTTGCCGTTGCCTTTGAGTCTGATGTGGTTGGTGTCTGGCTGGTGGGGGAATAAACGATACCGAATTCCTTCACCGTCACGGCGCTGCTGTTCGCGACTTGCACCTGCACCTGTATGGACGTTGCGCCGGGTGAGCCAACCAGATCCAGCGTACGAACATCTGCGATGACGGTCGCTGTTTTGAACGATTGAACCTCCCCATAACCAATCAGTCCCTTATCGTTGATGGCATAGGTACGGTAGTAATACGTCATATTCGGCTGTAACCCGTTCAGCATGACCTGCGCGCTGCCGCTGGTTCCCGTTGCGACTATTTTCGTATCGGTAACGGTGGGTTGCTGATTGGATGCCGAGTAAACAATTCCGAACTCCTGGAGACTATTAGGCCCGAGGGTCTCGATGCGAGCCTCGACCTGCACCGACGTAGTTGCCGACGCACTGGCCGATCCCGTTTTAACCTGCGGCACCAGGTCATACGGGTTTAGTTTCCATTTAGCGCAGTTAGCCAGCAGCAGGCTAAGCGTTAGTAAAATGAGCAGGTTTCGTAAAAAAGAGGGCATGGATAGAAGCGGGTTTAATAGGAGTCTGTTACTAGTCAGTTGATTGTGCTCACTTTCGCTGGAAGTAGAAATCACCGGTGAGGGAGGTGGATTCCCAGGGCAGTTGCTTGTTGCTGGATTGTTTAAGTACTTCGGCCCGAACCTGCTGAAACAACTGAATGATGGTTTGATTAGGCGTTTGCAAGGCTTTGAGCAGGGCCGCGGTATACAATCCGTTTCGTCCGTTCCCGTCGGCGGCTGTTTTGCCCGGAGCGGTGGCATAGGCGATTACTGAACCAATGGGGGCATCCATAGTCGCCAGTCCGTTGTCGCCACCGCCCCGGCTCCAGCTGCGATCCAGGGGATTATTGCGACAGGCGTCCAGTACGACAATATTGGTGCGGGTACGGGCGTCTTCCATCTTGGTGAGAATGCGGTTGGCGTCGATGCATTCATATTCGATCTCGTTTCTGCTTTCGGGCTGGGCATCGATCGGCACCAGGTAGTTGATGCCGTTGTTCTGCACGCCATGTCCGGCGTAGTAGAAGAGGCCCACCTGATATTCCCGCAGTTGATCGCCAAAGCTGTTGATTGCCTTCTTCATGGCTTTGTTATCGAGATTGGTAAACTGAAGCACGTCGAAGCCTAGTTTTTTCAGCGCGATGGCCATGTCGTTGGCGTCATTGACCGGGTTGCTGAGTTTGTTCGCACCCGTATAGGAGGCATTGCCGATAATGAGCGCCAGCCGTTTTTCGAGAACCAGTACCGGCGGTTTCTTGTAGATGACGGTCAGGTTGGAGCTTACTTCCCCGCCATTGGTCATGTAGGCCACCAGTCGCAGCTTGTTTTCGCCTTCACTCAACTGAACGGTCTGACTGAATGCCTGCGGGCACTCTTTATCGCGTTCGACGTTGAGATCACGAGATAGCGTCTGCACTTTTTCATTGAGTAACAGACTGTAGCGGCTAATGGGTTTGGCCGATGTGATGCAGGCTTTGGCAATAAATGTCGGCGACGATACGGTCTGGTCGGCTTCCATGTTGCTCGTCCAGTCGATGCGGGAGACGACGGCGGGCGGAGATGGAGCAGCAAAAAAAGGTATCGTATTCAGCCGTGTCATCGGGCTTTGGAAGGTGGTCACAGGCGTAGTACCCGGCAGGGTAGTCTGCGCTACCGACAAACCAGCTACCAATAAACCACAACCAAATAGTATGAACGTTTTCATGGAATTGATAAGCGACGTTAAGCGGTTGAGACCTGGTTCTTCGTTGGGCTATCAGGGCAGATCGGCTAAAAGGTTCGGCTCAAACCAATACTTGTTATTCGGTTCGCCGACTGAACCAGCAGGGCTGTACGGGCGGGTTTCGGTTTTGCGACAATCGTGTAGATGACGTTGGCGATAGCCACGGCCGCAGCGGCTCCGGCCACGATCGTGAACGTACTTTTGTTCTTGTCTACTTTGGCTTTCAGATCAGTGAAGCGTTGCAAGTCAGTAGCGTCCGATGCAAATTCTTTACTGTTGTACTCGTCGGAATCTTTGTTGAGGCCAAGCGCCAGCACGGTGGCATAACCAGTAAGGCCGCCCGTTGCGATCCAGCCAATGAGCGGCAGGGGCGATGTTCTACGAACGACACTACCCGGTTCCGCTACCCGGTCGGTCGTAGGACGGGGAGACTCAGTTATGGGAGTCGTTCTAGCAACGGCAGGAGCGGCTGCAATGGTGGCCGGGCTGGCGACGGTAACCATTCGCGCTACCCGCAACAGCACTTTCACGTCTTCGTTGAGTCGGACATTGTCGCGTACCACATCCCAGGCAACGAGTTTATTCTTTCCCGGTTTGATTGCTTTACCAACGTCGCCATTGACACTGATTGGGCGAATGATTCGACCGGACGCCGTTTCCAGTTCGATATAGATGGAGTCGTTGGGTAACACCTGGGATAGTTCATAGTCAATGATTACTTTTCGCACCGTGGCATCAGTCCGTAAGCGAACATTCGACGCTACTGTTTGTGCCTGTGCCGACTGGCCTATGAACAAGGTGATGATGACCGACAAAAAGAAAGCTTTCATAAAGCAGACGTAATTAGTTGACGACCGAACTGATGGACGGATAGTCTCCGGTAACGGCACCGTTGGTCAGCACTAGCGGAGTGGCGTAGATCTGGTCGCCCGTGGCGAACTCCCATTTTTTTGCCCCACTAGCCGCGTCTAAACAGTACATTTTGCCATCCTGACTGCCCATGTAGAGCAGCCCATTGGCAATCACCGGACTGGCGTAGGTTTCGTTGTTGGTGGCGAAGGTCCATTTCGTGGCCCCCGTGGCGGCATCGAAGGCGTAAATCTTGTTATCGCCACTGCCCACATATACCAGTCCATTGCTGACTGTGGGTGAGCCGCCCACGAAATTGCCCGTTGCCACACTTTTCCAGAGAATAGCGCCCGTCGTTGCGTTGAGGGCATAAAGGCTTTTGTCGTCGCAACCCACGTAAACGGTGTTCCCCGCTACGATGGGGCAGGAGTTGACTAGGCTGGGTAGCGTAGCCGACCATTTGAGCTTACCATCGGCACTGGTGATAGCGTAGAGTTTCTTGTCACTGCTGCCAATGTAGACTAACCCGTTTACTATCGTCGGACTGGATAGGATGTAGCCGCCCGTCGCATAGGACCATTTGAGCGTGCCATTGGCGCTATTGATGGCGTAGACCTTGGTATCGTTGCAGCCTACATAGACTATATTGTCGACGAAGGCGGGGCTGGAAATGACCTTGTCACCGACTGAAAAGCGCCATTTTGCGTCACCCGTCGCAATATCGAAGGCAGAAATCCATTTTTCATTACTGCCAATGTAGAGCAGGCCATTACCGATGACGGGGCTGCTCTCAAAGCGACTCCCGGAGGAAAGTCTGGCCCATTTACGGGCTCCGGATTGGGCATCGATGGCGTAGAGATAGCCCGCAAAGTCGCCGACAAAGACGGTTCCGTTGGCGAAGGCTGCACTACTGTTGACGGCATCGACGCCCCCGACTCCTCCGCCGTTGGTGATAAAATCCCATTGTTTAGCACCCGTGGTGGCATCGAGGGCGTAGACTTTCTTGTCTTTACTGCCAAAAATGACCAGTGAGGTCGCTGTAGTACCTGTACCGGGGTCCGTTGCTGATTTGATCGTCTTCGGCTCCAGGTTCCATTTCGAACAGCCGGCCAGCAACAGTATGGTCAAAAAAAACGTACAGGATATATAACGCATGGGTAAAGTTGGAGTTAAGCAATGTCATAGCTGACGATGAGTAGCGGAATCAACAGTAGTGTATCATTTAATCAATTCATAGTTAGTCGTTTATGGGCATCTAAGATAAGCTGTTTCTCCAGACATCGAGGGTGAATGGTAGCTGCGTTTGCGTATGCGGCCGGTGTCGTTGAGTAGGCGGTGTGATTGCCCTGCTTACCAGAACCTAGTCTGACTCGTTGAACGAATTTGATTAAATGTTGACCTGACTGTAGTAGTACGCTTGTTGAGCTTAGTCGTCGTACGGACGGGTCTGGGAAACAGAAAAAGAGCAGTTTGATTGAATTATCCGATGAGGAAGCTGTACGGAGTAAATAACAAGTAATCGGTTGTAGTGTACCGTCCCTTTCTATTTCGACTCATCAGATTGGCAATGTCTTGTCTACATTCGGTAGCTTTGCCGCTCACTAGTAACATATTGCCCCTAACGCGCGTTATGAAGGCATACGCTGTCTCCAAAACATGTTAAGTATGGTCGGCTTTCGGGCTGCCGGAAACCCCAATATTCGCGCCGAATGTCTGTGTCAAAAACGCTGGTCCGTGTTCTGATTGGTTTGCTTGCCCTCATCTTACTGTTGGCGGGATTTGTGGTGCTTGTCGCTACCACGCCCTGGGGTCAGCAATTCGTGACGAAACAGGTAAACTCGTATCTGGCCCAAAAACTGCAATCTCCGTTTCGGATCGGAAAAATCAGTTATTCTATTCCTGACTGGATTGAGCTGAACGATGTGTACTTCAAAACCCCCCAGGGCGATACCCTCCTGAACGGTGGCCGTATGCGCCTGGACCTCGACATGTGGGGGCTGCTCAATAACCGGGTGATGCTGAATCAGGTCGAACTGGAGGGTTTACAGGTGAACATAAGCCGGACACTGCCCGACCGCAACGGCGCACCGCCCGCCTTCAATTTTCAGTATATCCTAAACGCCTTCGATACAGGGTCCGCAGAGCCGGAACCTGCCGATACGGTATCGACCCCGATGGCGATCAACCTGACGGGAATTTTACTCAAAGATGTTCGTATAAAGTACCACGACGATGTCGTAGGGGCCGATGTCAACGCGTATGTCGATAGTTTGCGCGCCAATTTTGATAAGACTGATGTGTCGAAATCTCTCTATCATTTGTCAAATGTGGCCGTCAACGGACTGAACGTCTACACCCGCCTGTACGAAGGACTGCCAACGCCCCCGAGCCCGCCCAGTAAGCCGGGCGATACGCTCGATATTGGGCTGGGAAAATGGCAGGTGAACCGGGCCAAGTGGGATGTTCGGATCGAGACGTCAGATTTCCGGACGCAGGGTAGTGTTGGTAAGCTGGCTATGGAGTCGAATTATTTTTACCTGGAGGGCCAGAAGATCGGCATCAAATCGCTCGATCTGTCCAACGGTGACATTGCAGCAATCCTGACGAAACCGACCAGCAAAACGGCTTCCAGTTCAACACCCGCTTCAACGAGTAGCGCGGTTTCCGGAGCACCCGGCTGGCAGGCCAAACTAACGAACGTACGTTTCGCAAACAACCGCGTTCGGTTTGACGACGAAACGGCACCCCGGCAAAAGAAAGGGCTCGATTATGGTCACCTCGATTTGCAGAATCTGGGTATCGACGGAAAATTTCTGAGTTATGCCGATCTTGGTAAACGTGGGCAACGTATCAGCGGTCAACTGCGGAACGGACGTTTCCGGGCTACCAGCGGACTCGTCTTACAAAGTTTGAACGGGGATGTCTTGTACACGGACACCACGACAACGTTAAACCGGCTCTTTATTCAGACACCAACGTCGATCATTCGCGATCAGATGGTGCTGCGGTATGACTCGCTGGGCCAATTGAGTGATCCGCGTTTTGCCAAAAGGGTCGGCGTTCGGGTCAATCTGCGCCAGAGCCGACTATCGGTAAATGACGTTTTGCAACTGGCCCCGTTTCTGGCCGATACACCACCGTTCGCGGGCAACAGCGGGGGTGTGTTCCGGGCGAATGCACAGGCCGTTGGTACGCTGGCCGCGTTAAATATACCCCGGCTTGAGTTCGACATGTTATCGGGTACGCGGCTTGTCGCCAGCGGCCGGTTGACGAACGTGACTGACCCAGAACGACTGGGCGTCGATATGACCGTAAAAGAAGCCGTAACGCAGTTAGCGGACATCAACAAACTTGCTCCCAAAGGATCGATTCCTTCGTCGATTGCTTTACCGCCCAGTATCAAACTAACGGGCCTCATCAAAGGACAGTTGAACGACCTTATTCTGGATGCCAACGTCAACACAGATTGGGGAACAGCTGCGTTTGATGGGCGGCTGGCTGGTTTTGTGACGGGGAAAAACCAGACGTACAAGGGCACGCTTAATCTGAACGACTTCGATGCGGGCAAATGGCTCAAGCAGGAAGGTACGGTCGGCAAGGTAACGGGTCGGGCGACGGTCGATGGGAAAGGGATTGACGTGAACACGCTGGCAACCCGCTTCGATCTGGCCATACAATCGGCGGATCTGAACGGCTATGTGTACCAAAACCTTGACGCCAAAGGGAATCTGGCCAACGGTAATCTCGACATTGACGGTGCCCTCAAAGACCCGAATGCAAGCCTGAACCTGAATGCGAAAGTTGGACTTAAAGGCGATTTTCCGAGCGTGGTGGGCGAAGCGGTCATTAACGAATTGAATCTACAGAAACTGAAACTGTACAAAGACCCGTTATCGCTGAAGGGAGCCATTGATCTCGATATGGCCTCTACCGATCCGGCCAAGCCCGTCGGAACGATCTCGGCGAAAGATGCGGTGATCACACTGTCGGGCAAAAGTTATCCGGTCGATTCGCTCTATGCCCGACTCACGGCCAGCGGGGCCGACAAAGGTGTGGTAGCCCAGCTACCCGGTGCACGACTGAAGCTGGACGGGCAATTCGAGTATGCTCAGTTATACGATATTATTGTGGGTGAAGTCAGCAAATACATTGCCTTACCGGCGCTGACCTACAAGAAAATACCACCGCCACACGCTTTCACCATGAATCTGAAGGCGTACCAGAATCCACTGTTTCAGGCATTTGTTCCGGCATTGACCCGACTAGATACGATTCGACTGGATGCTTACCTGGACAATACGCGCGACACAACGCTTTCGGCTACTCTCCGAACGGGAGTCATTGTGTATGACACAACGACCGTGCAGGGCAGCACAATGGCACTTCGGGGGGTAGGCAATCAGCTCAAAGTCAATGGCCGCATCAATGGCATTCTATACGATGATATGACGATTCGGGAGACTGATCTGGTTGGAACTGCCGAAAATAATCAGTTTCGCTTTTCGGTCGTTAACAAGGACTCCATCAATCAGGACCTGCATGGTGTGGCAGGTACACTGAGTATCGTCGATTCCAGCTACCGTTTCCAGTTCTCCCGCAACGGCCTGCTCACCAACTATCAGCGGTGGCAAACCGACACAACTGGGTTTGCGCAGTACGGGAACGACGGGGTTCTGGTCAAAAACCTACGCATCGAAAGTGGGCCGCAAACGCTCGAAATAAACAGTACCGAGCAATATGCCAATGCGCCCATTCGGGTTACGGCCAGAGCCATAGAAATTGCCAACCTGGCCCGACTCGCCAACCAGGATACAACGCTGGCCAGCGGTCAGCTCAATGGCACGGTTATCGTGCGGGACTACATGGGCGAGGATAGCAATTTGTCATTTCTGGGGTCCGTCTATGTTGATAGTCTGCAAGCCATGCAGAAACCGATTGGTAACCTGACCGCCCGGTTCAACAATAATTCCGACGGTCGGATCAGCGTAAATACGACGCTGGCCGGTCCGTATAACGACGCCACAATCACTGGCTTTTACAATCCGGCTGACGCAAAAGAAGCCCTCGATCTGGCTGTTAAATTAAACCGGCTGGATGCCCGGACAATCGAAGCCTTTAGTTTCGGTGAACTGCGACAGGCGAAGGGCAAACTGACCGGTGACTTCACCATTGCCGGAGCCGCAGATAATCCAAAGATAAATGGCGGTGTCGCGTTCGATTCGGTGGCGTTCAACATCAAACAACTCAACGCGACCTACCGCATCGATCAGGAAAAGATGGCATTCGCTAACCAGACGATCACGCTATCGGATTTCAACGTCCGCGATACGCTTGGTCGTACCCTCACTACGGATGGAACCGTAGTGCTGAAAAATTTGCCCGACGTTGCCTATAATCTGCGCATCCGAGCCAATCAGTTTCAGGTGCTGAATGCGGCCCGGAAAGACAACGATTATGCCTACGGACAGGCGGCTGTCAGTGCTGATCTGCGCATCAAAGGAACGGGCTCCAGCCCATCGATCAATGGGACCGTTCGGCTGGAAGATGATAGTAAAATATCGATCGTGTTGCCAGATGAGTCGCTGGATGTGGACGGGTCCAACAAGATCGTCACGTTTATCGACCACAACGATTCACTGGCTATTGCCAAATATCTCTACAAGCCGAAGCGTGATACGGTGGCGACACCGCGTCTGGAGTTCGAACAGCTCAGCAACGCTACCATTTCGCTTGATCTGGAAGCTGACGAGAAATCCGAGTTAACGATTGTGGTCGATGAGCTCAATGGCGATTACCTGCGGGCGCGGGGCAATGCCCGGCTCAACGTGGGCATGAATGCCTCGGGACAACTCACGGTGCTGGGTCGTTATGACGTAACGGAAGGTGCCTACTCGATGACGTATGAGGTGCTGAAACGGCAGTTCCAGATTCAGAAGGGTGGCTACATTCAGTTTACCGGTGATCCGCTGAAAGCCGACATCAACATCACCGCCATTTATCAGGTTTCAACCTCACCCGCTGACCTGATCGGCAATGAATCAACTACGATCAATGCAACGGCGGTCAACCGGAAACTACCGTTCAACGTGGCGCTGACTATGACCAATAATCTGGCTGCTCCGAAACTGGATTTTGACATACGACTGCCCGAAGTGGACGATGCAAATAGCGCGGCCGCATCGAGTGAATTCGGTACCACCATCGAGAATAAGCTCAAAACGTTGCGGCAGGATCAGTCGCAGATGAATAAACAGGTATTCGCCCTACTGATCCTGAATCGGTTCCTGCCGGAAAATACGTCGGATTTCTTCTCGGGATCGGGCAATGGAGGGTTGGACACACAAGCTGAGGGTATTGCCCGTAGTAGTGTGAGCAAGTTGATATCGGATCAGCTGGGCCGATTGGCATCGGGCGTACTGAAAGGCTTCGACGTCGACTTCAATCTGTTGTCACAAACGGGGAGCGCCAATACGGGTGGAACGACCAACGGAGCCCGAACCGATCTGAACGTTGGCCTGTCGCGGAGCTTTCTGAACGGGCGACTCACCGTGTCGGTAGGGCGGAATTTCGTGCTCGAAAATACAGCAAACGCGGCCACCCGGAACCCCAACGAGGTATTCGATAACGTGTCGCTGAATTACAGCCTGACCCGCGATGGCCGATACGTATTGCGCGGCTACCGGCGTAATGATTATCAGGCCGTGTTGGATGGTTATATCGTTGAAACGGGCGTTGGTTTCGTCATTACCGTGGATTACAACACCATATCCGACATCCTTCGTCGGTCGCCCGGTCCCTCGCTGAATTAATGTACTATGACGTATTTGTTTAAAATACTGCTTGATCTATTGCCGAATTTTATCCTTGCCGCAAAAGGTGCGATCAGACCGTTTTCCAGACTGTCGATGCCAACGATCTGTAGTGGCATCAGTCTCGTTGTACTGCTCAACGCCTGTAATGTCGGGAAGCATTTGCCCGCCAAAGAGCGGCTTTACGCGGGGACCGATATCAATATCACGGCTGATTCGACGGTTTCCAAGGATGAACAGAAAGCGATAAACGAGCAGCTAGCAGCGTTGGCCCGTCCTAAGCCGAACAGCCAGTTGTTTGGGTTTCCGTACAAAGTCGCGTTGTATTATCTGTTTGGCGAACCCAAAAAGCCGAAAGGGTTCCGGGCCTGGTTCCGGCGGAAGTTCGGTCAGGAACCGGTACTCGCCAGCGCAAAAGCCATTACATCCAACATACCTAACTGGGAGGCCACACTGGTGAATCAAGGGTATTTCGGGTCGCAGGTAACGGGTCAGCTGAAAGAAAGTGGGTATAAGGCCCGTGGCGTTTATGACGTAGAGGTTAAGCCGCGTTTTTACATTGATTCCGTCGCGTTCATGGTCGATTCAACCCCCGTACGAAAGGCGTTGCTGGCGGCTTACCGACGAACGATTCTGAAAAAAGATGATCCGTATAACTTCGACAATATCAAACTGGAGCGAGAGCGCATCAGTCAGGCGCTTAAGCAACGGGGATTCTACTATTTTCTGCCCGATTACATCGCTATTTTGGCGGATAACGATTCCTCTATTCACCGTACGAAGCTTTACTTTGCCATTAAACCCGATATGCCCGAAGCAGCGGGCGTTCCCTATTCCATCCGCGATGTCTTTATCTATCCGAACTATAACCTGTCTACCGCCCGGCAGGACACAAATATACGTCGGGCCTATCGCACGGATGAAGCGTTTCATATCGTCGATTCGACCAAGCATTTTGACCCCCGGCTCTTTCGGGACATTGTAGCGGTAAAGCCGGGCTTGCGGTACAACAGCCGGGCGCAGGATTTAACGCTGTCGCGGTTCATCAATCTGGGCGCGTTCAAGTTTGTTCGCAATCGGTTCGAGCCTGATCAGCAGGGCGATTCGGCCGTGCTGGATGTGCATTACTACCTGACGCCGTATCCAACAAAATCGGTGCGTCTTGAAATAGATGGGACATCGCGCTCGAACAATTTTAACGGAACACAGGCCATTGTAAGCTGGCGCAATCGAAACTATTTCAAGCGCGCTGAACTGCTGACGATCAACGCCAACGCGGGGATTGAATTTCAGATCGGTAGTGGAGCGCAGAACATAACGAACTACCGCTTTGGGGCCGACGCCCTCTTGAGCCTTCCCCGTTTGTTAAGCATCATACGGTTGGGCTACGACCAGCGACAGGCATTGCCCAAAACGAATATTACTCTAAGCTATCAAGTGATCAGGCGGGGAGGATTATACGATCTGAACTCATTTCAAACCACGTTTGGCTACGCCTGGCGGCAAAATCAGCAGGTCGAACATATTTTCCAGCCGTTCAATATCACGTATGTTCGCCCGTCGAATATAAGCACAGCGTTCGTTGATTCAGCAATCAACAATCCCTATATTTTTCGTCAGTTAGTAGCCATTCAGAACTCAAAACAGCTTATTCTGAGCACGCTGTATACGTTCAATTACAATTCGTCACCCCGCTCCGTATCACCCAACACGTTCCGGTTGTCGGCCAACATCGAACCCGCTGGAAATCTGGCCAATATGCTGTTCAACAAACGGGACGATTACGGGGATAAGATCATTGTCGGCGTTCCGTTCGCTCAGTTCATCCGGGTCGATGTCGATGCTCGTCTGTATCGGAAAATGTCGAAAAATGTTACCTGGGCTAACCGTGTTTTTGCCGGTATGGGTGCCACCTATGGCAACTCGAAAGGAATGCAATTGCCGCTAACGAAACAGTATTTTGTGGGTGGTCCCAACAGTATCCGCGCCTTTAGAGCACGGGCTATTGGGCCTGGCCTTTTTACGCGCGATACGCTCCAGCAGATTCAGTTATTTCAGGATGGGGGTGGAGATATCAAGCTGGAAGCCAATACCGAAATCCGGGCGAAGTTCACCAAATATCTGGAAGGTGCCGTCTTTGTTGATGCGGGTAATATCTGGACTTATTCCAATAATGACATTTTTGGCGAGTCGGCCCAGGCCAAATTCAGCCCTGATTTCATTAAACAGATCGCTATCGGGACGGGGGTCGGCCTTCGGATCGATTTGTCTTATTTTCTGGTCCGCTTCGATCTGGCCACACCGCTCCGAAAGCCGTATAAAACGGATGGCAGCGAATGGGTTATCAACCAGATCAACTTCCGGGATTCGGCCTGGCGAAAACAGAATCTGGTCTTCAACATAGCCGTTGGCTACCCATTCTAAAGTAACGCGGACATCCTGTTCGCAGCGCTAACGAATTGATAGTTTAGCCCTGTGGACAGGATGTCCGCGTTACACATGGTGCTTTCTTGATCGTATTGATAACCTAGCACTGCGGGTAGGTTATTCGCTTTACTTCAGAACGGGTTTTAGCACTCCCCAAACCGTATTGGCAACTAGTTTGTGACCGGCGGGGGTAGGGTGGATGCCATCGGGCTGATTAAGTTTGGCGATACCGCCCACGCCTTCGAGCAGAAATGGAATCAGAACCAGCTTGTTCTTGTCCGCTAACTCTTTGAACAACCCCCTGAACTCGCGCGTGTAATCCGTTCCCAGATTGGGAGGTATCTGCATCCCTGCCAGCACGATCGTTGCCTGTGGGCTTTTGAGTCGAACCGTGTCGACAATAGCCTGTAAATTTTGCCGGGTATCCTTCAGAGGAACACCGCGCAGGCCATCGTTGCCGCCCAGTTCCAGCACAAAAACGGCTACGGGCTGGCGCATCACCCAACTGATCCGGCTTTTTCCACCCGCCGTTGTTTCACCACTTAGACCGGCGTTCACGACCTGGTAGTTGAGTCCGGCCGAGTCTATTTTCTGGCCGACCAGCGCCGGAAATGCCTGAGCCGGCTCAACACCGTAACCTGCGGTCAGGCTATTGCCGTAGAAAAGAATGATCGGCTTTTTAGCTGGGGTAGCAAGTTGCGTATTCGTGGCCTTCGAAGAGTCTGTTGTTGCCGTTGACTCGTTTTTTTTGTCAGACGAGCCGCATCCCCATGCCGTTAGGAGCAGCATGAGGCCGCTTATCAAAGAATAGGCCGTTTGGCGGACATGTAAGAACTTCATTGCTTGAATGTCAGTTTGTTTTTAAACACTACGGCACGACGAGTACCTGAAAAATACGAAACGTTCTGCGGGCATAGTGCCTCCGTGTCTCATTCAAAGTAGCAACAAGCGTTTTTTGTTCCATGAGCATTCTCCACGTTGAAAATCTTACCAAAACATACAAGAGCGGTGGCCGTGAACTAACGGTTCTGCATGGGGTCAATTTTACGCTGGAGCCGGGCGATACCTTTTCGATTGTCGGACCTTCGGGCAGTGGGAAAACTACCTTGCTGGGCTTGTGCGCGGGATTGGACCGGGCTTCGTCGGGGAGTGTGTATCTGAACGATATCCGGCTGGATACGCTCTCGGAAGACCAGCGGGCGGCTGTCCGAAATCAACACGTTGGGTTCATCTTTCAGAATTTTCAGCTACTGCCCACGTTGACCGCACTGGAAAACGTGATGGTGCCGATCGAACTGCGGGGTGACAAAGGAGCCCAGAAAACGGCGCAGGCTCTGCTCGAACGGGTTGGTTTAGGGCAGCGTGGGCATCACTACCCGACGCAACTGTCTGGCGGTGAGCAGCAGCGCGTTTCGCTGGCCCGTGCGTTTGCCAACCGGCCCAAGTTGTTATTTGCCGACGAACCCACCGGTAACCTGGATGCCGACACCAGCGCAACCGTAGTCGATCTGCTGTTTGAGCTCAACCGAGAAGCGGGTACAACGCTCGTGCTCGTTACGCACGATCTGGAACTGGCGGCCCGTACGCAACGGGTCATCCGGATCAAGGGCGGAACGGTAGTCTCCGATTCATCAATTTTAGTGAATGAGTGATTGGTGAATAAACAATTTCATAGACAGATTTTCACTCAATCACACCGTTACCAATCACTCAATAGAAATGCAGTTTTCCTGGCTTTTTCGCATGGCCTGGCGCGATAGTCGCCGGAGTCGGCAGCGGTTACTGCTGTTCATGTCGGCCATCGTGCTGGGCATTGCAGCGTTGGTTGCCATTAATTCATTCGGTGATAACCTGGCTCGTAGCATCGACGAACAGGCGCGGGAGTTACTCGGTGCCGATCTGACCCTTTCGTGGACGCGGCCACCTTCCCCCAAAACTCAGCAACTGGCGAAAACACTTGGTCGCGACCGTGCGTATGAAGTGTCGTTTGCCTCGCTGGTGTCGATTCCGAAAACGGGTGGTGTCCGATTGGCGCAGGTGAAGGGGCTGGAAGGTAATTTCCCGTACTACGGAACCTGGGAGGTTGAGCCTGTTTCGGCCATCCAATCATTTCGTCAGGCGCAGAGTCGCGTGGCACTGGTCGATGATGGGTTGTTGGTACAGTTAGGGGCGCAGCCCGGCGATTCGGTTCGGGTCGGTAATCATTCCTTTCTGATCGTCGGTCGGGTTACGAAAACACCCGGTCAGGCTGCCATTGCCGCCACGGTTGCACCGACGGTTTTTATCCCCAACAAGTTTCTGGCAAGCACCGGGCTATTGCAGCGCGGAAGCCGGATCGCTTATAAATATTATTACCAGTTCGCGCCCGGCACCGACGTGTCAGCATCGATCAAAAAATACACCGCCCGACTGGACAAAGAAGGCGTAAACGTTGACACCGTTGCCGACCGCAAACGCCAGACTGGTCGTTCCTTCGCCGATCTGACCAAATACATGAGTCTGGTTGCTTTTGTGGCGTTGTTGCTGGGTTGTGTGGGCGTTGCCAGTGCCGTGCAATTATACGTAAAAGAGAAAATTACGTCGGTAGCCATCCTGCGAACATTGGGAGCCAGCGGAGGGCAGGCTTTGCTGATCTATTTGGTTCAGACCGCTCTGATGGGACTGATCGGGGCTACGGTCGGTGCTTTTGTCGGCTCGGCGATCCAGTTGGTCTTGCCACAGGTATTTGGCCGTTTTTTGCCGGTTACGGTCGACACAACGCTATCGGCACCGGCAATTCTGGGCGGTATCGGTACTGGGTTGCTCATCTCGGTCTTATTCGCGTTGCTTCCGCTACTGGCTATCCGGAACGTGTCGCCGTTACGAACGCTGCGAACGTCGTATGAAGATGACATGAGCAGCCGTGATCCGTGGCGGTGGCTCGTCTATCTGCTCGTTATCGGGTTTATCGTTGGTTTTGCGTATCTGCAAACGAAGAATTTAATGCTAGCTGTTAGCTTTACAGGTGGTCTGATCGTAGCGTTTGGCATTCTAACCGCTCTCGGTTTGGGACTGATCTGGCTGGTACGCCGATTCTTTCCGGCATCGTGGAGTTACGTCTGGCGGCAGAGTCTGGCGAATCTGTACCGACCCAATAACCAGACATTGATTCTGGTAACAGCTATCGGACTCGGTGCGTTTCTGATCGCAACGCTTTACCTGACGCAGGGATTGTTGCTGGGCCGGGTCGAACTGTCGGGTAGTGGCAACCAGCCAAATATGGTGCTGTTTGATATTCAGCGGGAGCAGATTGCGGGTGTCCGGTCGCTGGTTCGTCAGCAGCAGTTGCCGGTTTTACAGGATGTGCCGGTCGTGACCATGCGGTTAACAGACATCAACGGGAAGTCGTCTGAATCGGCCGCTGCGCAAAAAGATACGACGCTCAAAACGCCGAACTGGGCCTTTACCCGCGAGTATCGAGTTACCTATCGTGACACGCTGATTTCCTCGGAGAAGCAGTTTGCCGGTAAAGCGCCTTACCAGGCCAACGGAAACGTGTATGTGTCTGTGGAGAAGGATTTCCTTGAGCGAATGCACGTAAAACTTGGCGATACACTCAATTTTAACGTGCAGGGTGCTCAGATTCCGGCCATTGTTGGGGGAACGCGCGAAGTGGAATGGAATCGGGTTCAGACCAATTTCCTGGTCGTGTTTCCATCGGGTGTGCTGGAACAGGCTCCGCAGTTTCACGTTCTCATGACCCGTGTGCCCGATAACCGGACGTCGGCCATCCTGCAACGAAATCTCGTCAGCCAGTTTCCGAACGTTTCGGCGATCGATCTGGGGCTGATCCTGAAAACGGTCGATGAGATTCTGGGCCAGATTTCGTTTGTCATTCAGTTCATGGCACTCTTCAGTATTTTGACGGGTTTACTGGTGCTGGCCAGTTCGGTGGTTATCAGCAAATACCAGCGACTGCGCGAAAGCGTTCTGCTACGTACACTGGGGGCCAGCCGCAATCAGATTCTGCGCATTACTGCCCTCGAATACGGACTGCTTGGTTTACTCGCGGCTCTGTCGGGCATCTTATTGTCGGTGGTTGGCACGTGGGCACTGGCTCAGTTCGTATTCAAGGTGCCGTACCGACCCAATGCCGTGCCGCTGGTCGTGATTGCCACTGCCGTAACCGCATTAACGGTGCTGATTGGACTATTTAATAGTCGTGACGTATTGGTGCGTCCGCCGTTGGATGTGTTGCGGTCGGAAGGGTAGAGCTGTTAAGCGATTTTTAAAACTGAGTACGAAAAATCCAGCTACTTGCCGAATGAATGTTCGGTAAGTAGCTGGATTTGACTTTTTTACCTGCTTGCCTATTGCGCTAAATAACCGCCATCGACAGGGTAATACGAACCGGTGACGAAGGACGCTTTGCTGGATGACAGCCATACGACCAGTTCGGCCACTTCCTCGGATTTGCCCAAGCGACCGATAGGATGTAGCTGGATCAGCTGTTCGCGGGTTTCTTCGGGCAGAGCCGTCAATAAGGGCGTATCAATGTAGCCAGGCCCAACGGAATTGACGCGGATGCCTTTGGCGGCATATTCGAGGGCGGCTGCTTTGGTCAGCCCAACCACAGCGTGTTTGGCGGCCACGTAGCCCGGCGAGTTCAACGTACCCGCCTGACCCAGAATAGAGGCCATATTGACGATGGTGCCGTGCCCTTGCTTAACCATTTGAGCCAGCTGGTATTTGAGGCAATAAAAGACACCGTTAAGGTTAATGTTGATGATCTTCTGCCATCCGTCCAGACTATAATCGGCGGTCAGGTTCTGTTCCCCACCAATCCCCGCGTTGTTGCAGGCAATGTCCAGTTTTCCGTAGCGATTGACCACTTCATTGACCAGTCGTTCGCAATCGGTTGGATCACCGACATCGGCCAGTACAAAATGGCTCTGCACGTCCATTCCTTTGATCTGTTCGACAACGACCTGACCCTTTTCGGCGTCAAGATCGGAGACGAGAACGTTGGCACCGTGTTGAGCGTAGAGAAGCGCGATCGCTTTTCCGATACCCGATGCAGCCCCGGTAACCAGGGCCGTTTTTCCTGAAAGTGAGTGTTCCATAACGATACGTAGTTATGGAAAGAACCTGTCTACCCGGAAATAGTTATAAATCGCCATACGTTCTGCCGTGATTTTCCGGGAGCTTATGGGTTACTACGCACTCTCGAAAAGCCGGGAGTCCATGGTAAACGGCTAGCCGAATTGTTCCCAACTTTGTGGAATCAAACACATTTCAAACAGCCTATAGCCGTACATCGTGGAGAAAGTATTCTGGTTCAACTCCTGAGAATTGGAAAAAGATTGTACGAGTTTTCACCGTAACGACATTCATTCATACACCATCAAATACCTGCCGCCTTTCGCGCTGAAGGGCCAGACAGTCTTTGTCCCTCTTTGCGGTTAATAAGCTGGATTTTGAGCCTGAATCCTTGGTTCGCCAAACACACAAACCTTGTGACTTGTACGCGCCAAACTCGTAGTGGGTGGTTGGTCATCAGGCTGAATAGTTGGTATGGCAATTTCTATGAGTTACTGTTTTTGGTGAAAAATAGCGTTGCAAACGGTCATACTACCATAAAATAAATAGGTGCTCAAGTGATGGGTATGATTACAACGCAAGTATCTATTAATGGCTCATTGATAGTGTTAATTAAGCTACTACCCTTTAAAAATCAATTTTATGAAAAAGAATTACCAAATTCTGTCCTATCAGAAGTGGCTAGTGGTAATGAGCTGGCTTGTCGGTCTGACCTTACCCCTTATCATAAACGCTCAGGCCCCCGTTATTCAGTGGCAGCGGTCCATTGAACCAGTTATTCCGGGTGCGGTCAGTGGCAGAAGCGCCATTGTTAAAAATAGCTCGGGCGGATATTTCGTCGTGACCGCTGACCGGCGATTGGTGGCCCTAACGACAGCGGGTGATGTGTTGAGCGATACACCGATAAGAGGAACAAGCGGCAGTGACGTACTATCGACGGTGAGCCCTGTTTCTACGAACGATGGCAACGTGGTGGTAGGTGTGTTGGATAGCCAATCATGGAGCCTCCAAAAGCGTAATGCCAACGGAGGTGTTTTATGGGCATCAAATCTTGCCTTTTCGGTTTCGCCCCAGTACGACTATTCGGTCAGTAGTATCGTTGCCAGTTCAGATGGTGGTTTTGTTGCCTTTGCTATCCGCTATGACCGCACCTATGCCGATCCGTTCGCCCCTGATGCCACGTACGTAATTATCACAAAGGTTAATCAGACCGGGTATGTGGTATGGCAAAAAGAACTGCGGTATCTGACGCCAGGAGGACCGAACAACAGTCTGCTATATACTAATGGCACACGGGTTAATAAAGTGGTTAATACCCCCGATGGTGGTTATCTGCTGGTCGGTACCGCCAATCCGACAACCAGCAACAGTACCCTTCGTGGGTGGGCCGCCAAGCTGGATGGTGATGGCAGTGTTGTGTGGCAGCGGCATTATCAGCAAATGAATGAGCTGAACGATGTATCTGCCGACTTGTCGGGTACTGAGGCCTATTTTTTAAATGGCTATGTGCTACCAGCCACACCAGGTTTTTATGCTTCATCGACGTTGCGTATCGATGCGTTGGGAAATCCTACCAATACCCCCGTTCAGGTGCCTTATCAGTCCTTCAATTCGCTGGCGACCGTTGCGGCTGTGCCGCCATCAGAAAAACCGCTGGTTTATCTGGTTGGTAATGATACACCTTGGGACAACAACAAGGGAGATATTCGGTTAACGGGATTCTCGGACCAGGGGGGCGTTGTCTGGACGAAAACGCTGGGAGGATCTGGCCGGGATTATAATTTTAAGCCAGCAATTCTCTCCATTCCTGATGGCTACATCGTGGCCGGGGTAACGGAATCAAACGATGGCGATGTCAAGGGCAGACAGACCGCTACTCCGGCCACCTGGATTGTGAAACTTCAAAATCCGGCTAATGCCTTCAAACTAACTGCACCTACATATACCTGTCAAACTGGTGCCATCACGTTCAACACAACCGGTGGGGATGGCTCGCCCGTTACCTATTCGGCGCCGGGTATCACCCGATCCTCGCCGACCAGTAACGCAGGTGTAGTTGAGCAGGGGCTGCGTAATGATCCCAAGCCCATCGTTATCACCGCCACTCAGAGCGGTGTAACGGCAACGTATACCTTCAATTTGATCGGTGCCTGTACGAATGAGATCAAACCACCGGTGTTAACTAGCTCTCTTCCTGACCAGACTTACAAGGTTGGGCAAGTACTGGATCGGTCCGCTTTCAATCTGGCAACGTATATTCAGGACCCTACCCAGGCCCAGCCGCATTATATGTCGAACTGGTCCGTAAGCATGAAGGGGTTACCGGCGGGCATCTTGCAGTCCTCAGGTGATCTAACCAGTATGCTGAATGTGTCGATCATCGGTGCTCCGACCACGACGGGTGTTTATACCGTCACGGTAACGGCCAGCACCCAGTACTTTCCAAACCAACCTGTTGTTACAACCTTCAGGATTGCGGTCACTGATGTACCGGTAGTCAATCCGCCAACCGGCAACTCGCTGGCGCTAACTGCCCCTACGTATAGCTGCCAAACCGGTGCCATTACGTTTAATACGACCGGTGGGGATGGCTCGCTCATTACGTATTCGGCGCCAGGTATCACCCGCTCATCGGCCACGAGTAACACGGGTACTATTGAGCAGGGACTGCGTAACGATCCCAAGCCCATTACCATCACCGCCACCCAAAGCGGCCAGACCACTACTTATGCTTTTGATTTTAGTGCGTATTGTGCTGGAAATCAACCACCTGTCAATCCTCCTACTGGCGATTCGCTGGCTCTACTCGCACCAACGTACAACTGCCAGAGTGGAGCGATCCATTTCAATACTAGTGGTGGTAATGGGTCGCCCATTGAGTTTAAATCGATAGGCATCACTGACTGGACAGTCAATCCCGATCAGTTTGTCGATAAAGACAGCCGCACGGCCAACGATGTGAAGCCTTTCTCCCTGATGGCTCGTCAGAACGGGCAGGTTGTGACCTACACCTGGGATCTGAAAGCAGCTTGTGGACGAGCGCGGTTAAGCGTAGCAGAAACCAGAGCGACGTTATCGCTGACCGTGCTGGGTAACCCGGTTCGTGATCAGGTGCGGGTACGTATTGAAGGAGCTGAAGGCCAGTCCATTCGGCTGCGTCTGACGGATGTTCGGGGCCAATTGCTGGAAACCCGTATGATCGAGCAGGCAGGGGCCAGCGAAGAGCCCGCGTTTCAGCTTGATCAGTCGGGCCCAGAGTTGCTTTTACTACAGGCTGTCACGAACAGTGAACAAAAAACCGTGAAGATTATCAAGCAATAAAACAGCCTAAAACAGCAAACGGGGTTCGGTACTGCTACCGAACCCCGTTTGCTGTTCTAGAAAACAAGTAGTTAAACCAGAACGGCTTTCAAAATCTGATCGAGAATCAAACGACCGTCCGTATTGCCCAAGAGCGGATCGGCAGCGCGTTCGGGGTGGGGCATCATACCAAAGACGTTCTTTCCTTTGTTGGTGACACCCGCAATATTTTCCAGGCTACCATTTGGATTGGCCGACTCAAGAATGGCACCGGTCTCGTCGCAATACCGGAACAGCACCTGTCCATTGTCATTTAATTCCTTCAGCGTATCCGCGTCAGCGAAGTAACGGCCTTCGCCGTGCGCCATTGGAATTTTATAGGCCGGGCGATCAAGACCCGCCGTTAGCAGTGCGTCGGGCGATTGAGGAGCCAGGTATACATTTTTACAGATGTACTGCTGATTAGAATTACGCAGTAAAACACCCGGAACGAGTCTTGCTTCGGCCAGAATCTGGAATCCGTTGCAGATACCCATCAGGTAACCGCCCCGGTTCGCGTGGGCAATAACTTCGCTCATGATCGGCGAAAACCGGGCCACGGAGCCTGTGCGGAGATAGTCGCCATACGAGAAGCCGCCGGGCAATAGAATAAAATCACAACCTTGCAGATCGTGGTCTTTGTGCCAGAGTTTAACGACCTCCTGGTCCATCAGTTCCAGCGTATCGACAGCATCCTGATCGCAGTTGGAACCGGGAAAAACAACAACGCCAAATTTCATAGCGGTGAACGAGCGAAAGAGTGAACGAGCGAAAAATTGAATGGGTGAAGGAGGACGTGTTAGCCACTCGTTCGCTCATTCACTCTTTCGCCCTGTAAGATGGACAAAGGTACGAACTTTACTTTATTTCGACAGCCTTTCCCGCGCTCGAAACGGCCTTGCCTTGTTCAAAAGCCAGATTGATTCGGCCAAGGTTGATGCCCGCAAAGCCAACCTGATTGATCCATACGGGCTGACCATCCGGATTCATGACGGCTACCGGAGCGTCCAGAAACGTGTGCGTATGTCCACCGATAATCAGATCGATGTTGCGGGTTTTAGCCGCCAGTACGTTATCCGAAACGGTCGGTTCGTTGTATTTGAACCCCAGATGCGACAGGCAGATCACGTAGTCGCACTTCTTGGCTGACCGAAGCGTTGCAGCTGTATCATTGCTGATCTCGATCGGGTCGAGGTACTTCGTTTCTTTATAGGCACTCTTCGGGATCAGACCTTCCGGCTGAATACCAACGCCGAAAACGCCAACCCGAACCCCATCTTTCTCGAAGATTTTGTATGGCATGGAATGGCCGTCCATCACCGTATTTTTGAAATCGTAGTTGGCGATCAGTAGCGGAAAGCTGGCTTTACCGAACTGCGTAACCATGTTGTCGATACCCCCGTCGAAATCGTGGTTGCCGATCGTTCCCGCGTCATAACCGAGCCGGTTCATGGCCAGCACTTCGGGTTCGCCCTTGTAGAGATTGAAATAGGGTGTGCCCTGAAAAACGTCGCCCGCATCGAACAGTAGTACATTTTTCTGTTCCTGCCGAATTTTCGTGATCAAGGTTGCCCGGCGAGCCACACCCCCCTTACCCGCATTGCGACTGCCATCCATCGGAAACGGATCAAGCCGACTATGCACGTCATTGGTGTGCAGAATGGTTAGTGATGTGGTTTTGGCCCGACCGCTAGCCAGCGTATCCGGCGCAACTGAACCGATCACGGCGGCTGTGCCCAGTATTTTCAGAAACTGGCGTCTATTCGAGGCTAATGCGTCCATCAGAAAGAGGATTAATGGGTTGGCCGGTTTTTCCCTGATTCCGGAAGTAGTCGATCAGGGCATCGCGGACTAGGTAATTTATATTCTCGCGCTTGATGGGGTTCTTCAGAAAGCCAGCGTCATCGCCCCCGTCGGCTACGTAGTCACTCATGGCTATGGTATACGTCTCATTGGGCTGGAGCGTCCGGCCATTGGTGAAGGCTACTGAGCTCACCTGACCATCGTGAATTTTGGCCCGCAAACCACCCACCACCAGTTTGTTGCCAATCGCAAAATGGTTCAGCATCCGTTGCAGCATATCGCCTTTAAGCGTCAGAACAACCGTCTGATTATCGAAGGGCATAACCTCGAAAATCGATCCAGTTGTGATGTTGCCTTCGGGGAGATTGTTTCGGATGCCCCCGTAGTTGAGGTGCGAGCAGTCGATTGATTTACCGTATTTCTGGCTGGCCTGCTGTAGTAGCGCATCCGTCAGCAGGTCGTTGAGTGGTCCGTCGGGTTGCCCTTTTTCGATGCGCCCAGTGGAGCGGGTCAGCACCTCGTTCATCGATTTGTCGAGCCCCTGACGATAGGGTTTCAGAAAATTGGCAACACTGCTATCGGCTTGTGCTGCAACAGAGTCGACGCCAATGCGGTTGGCAGTCCGATTCGTGAGGTGATAACCGCCAGGGTTACAGGCCCAGAGACCCACAAAGGCCAGTAACAAGAGGTGTTTCTTCATCATGGCTGCAAGTTCGGAAAGTCTTGGCAATCGTGCGTTAACAAACAATTAGAAACCGGGTATTTTGGGTAATACTGTAGCCGGTTACTCTATCGCTACGGATCGGGTATTGAACAGGCCCTTATCCAGGTCGATTGTCAGCTTTCCGGCTGAGTTGATGGTCGTTGTTGCCCATGTCTGCGTAGGCCGAATAGTCTGCCCGTCTCCGTTACCAACCCGAACGGTTATGGGGAGGTTGAACCCGTCGGCGTCGGCAACCCATCGGTAACTGAGTGTCAGTTCGTCCGTACTTTTCGCAATGATTTTATAGTCCAGCGTTGGCAGGTTCGGATAACGCAGGTACTGATTGAACAGAGGCCGAAGGTTAACCCCCGTTCGTTCGCTCAGAAAGTCAATGATCTCGTCGGTGTAAACGATAGACAACTGCTTTTCAACAGCCAGTGCCTTGAGGGCGGCAAACCAGGTTGTATCGTTACCTACTGCGTTGCGAAGGGTGTGCAGCATCCAGGTGCCTTTGTAATAGATGTCGGTGTCTTCCTGATCATAATTGACGCCCGACGGACCCAGCAGGGGAAATTTGTTCTGGATCAGTTTCCGCTGGGTGTTCAGGTAGTCGACGGCCCGCGGTTTGCCCTGCGTGTATTCGACGTACAACGCTTCGGCGTAAGTCGTGAACGCTTCGTGAATCCACATTTCGGCCGGATCGGCGCACCTTAAACTATTGCCAAAGTACTCGTGACCGCTCTCGTGGATGATGATGAAATCGAACCCGAAGGTATTGTTTCGAAACTGATTCCCGTACGCGATGGCACTCTGGTGTTCCATGCCCCAATAAGGCGTCTCGACCAGTTTGTAGCCATCCCGCCAGAAAGGGTACTTCCCGAAATAAGTTTCATAACAGGCCAGCATGGTCTTCACCTGTTTGAAATGAGTACGGGCTTTCTGCACATTACCGGGCAGTACGTAATAATCCAGCGGAAGTTTCTGCCCATCGCGGGCAGTGTAGGTGTCAGTAATATGCGCGTAGTCAGAGATGTTAAGCGTAACATTGTAATTGTTGATCGGGTAATGGACGAACCATGTCCATTCGGTTTGACGACCATCCGGTGTTGGTTTCTGGCCAATCAGCTTTCCGTTCGAAACGCAGGTAAGTCCTTTCGGAACCCGACAGCTGATTCGCATCGAGTCGGGTTCATCGGACAGGTGGTCTTTGTTAGGCCACCACAAGCTGGCGCCCGTACCCTCGCAGGCAACGGTGAGCCAGTTCGTTTTTTTTGCGGTTGTGGTATCGGTCCGCCAGACGAAGCCACCATCCCAGGGCGGATTGCTGGCCAGTACCGGACTCCCTGAATACGCAATGGTCAACGCCCGCCGTTGTCCAATGGGTTGTGGCTCATTCATCGTGATGAAAATCGCGTTGCCATCGCGGGAATAGGCGAGTGCTTTCCCGTTCTGTCGAATGGATTGTATCGCCATGTTCGCAAACAGATCGACCTGCATCCGGCGAAACGGGTGAACGACTTTATAGTGAATGGTGTTCGTGCCCTCGATCCGTTTGGTAGCCGGGTCGACGCTTACACGCAGATCATAGAACGTTACGTCGTAACTGGTTCGCTCCGGGCGAAGGCTGCCACGTAGGGAGTCGGCATGACTGAACGGCTGGGCAAAAACCGCCGAAACAGGCAATAGACCGGTTGACGTAAGCAACAGGGTAATGAGCAGGCTTGTGGTGCTTTTGCCAGAACGATGCATGGGAGCGATGACGAAGAATCAGCAGGAAGCCAGCCTATAAAGCGCTGCTGGGAAGCGGGATAGCGGTCCGTTCGGTTCGGTAGTTTACTTTGCGAATCCGCCCGAATCCGCCGAGGCCAACCTGTAGATTGATCAGGCCACCCGAAAACGGAGCGGTTGCCTGAACCGGGCTGACCGATAACTTTGTGCGCACGAACCAGAAACTATCTTCCGAACGATCAGGCTTTTGGGTATTGTCGCCTAATTTGATGTCGACAATAACGCCCACCGTTGGCGCGTGATTCGTCAGCGAAAAACCTTTGTAGCGTTCGTCGTTGCGGTCGCGCGGAGACAGATCGAGCAGGCGATACCCGACGTAGGGAATGAACCGACTGCGGGGCGAATCGTACAGGATGCGCCCTACACCCACTTCCAGCAGGGATGGCCTGACACGCATACCATCTTCCCAGGATTGATTCTGGTGTTTGAATGCCTGTGTTAGCTGCGCAGTATACTGTGTTGGATGCAGGAGGAGTATGGTCCGTCGAAAGGCAATGTCCAGACCTGTCGCAATGCCAAGCGGTGTGCTGATCGTTCCGGCCAGCGGCCCCGTTGGCAAAAGGCTACCACCACCCGCGAAAATCCCAAAACCAATCTTGGATGAACGGACAATCGTTACCAGGTCGGGTGTATCGTAGAGTCGTATGGCAACCTGCCGCTGCCAACGCAGCAACGCTTCCTGATCATCGCCCCCGCCCGTTTCTCCCCGAAACCGGTTAACCTCAGAACCCAGTTCGGAATTGGTCAGGTACTCGATCTGTTTGGCTCTCTGTTTAAAATGCCGGTCGGCCCGCAGCGTAATAAGTTTGGCTTTCATCAGCCGGGCATGCACTTCGACGAGATCGAACAGAACCTGGTTGTACGTTAATGTTCGGTCATTCTTCGCCGTCTCCGATATCCACGATAAGTTGCGGAACATCAGGCAGTACGCATCGACGGCGGGCTCACTCCATAGCGATGTTGGGCGGACTTCGTAACCAAGCTGGTAGTAAAATTCGGAACCACCCAGGCCCGGTTGAGTTGGTGAATGAAAATCAGTTAACTGCAACCGTCGGGTGGCACTCCAGTGCAGCGTATCAATCGTCGCCTGCGCCGAAGCGAGCAGGGGCGAAAGCAGCAGCACGTAGAGCAGACGGTTCATAGTGTGTAAGGTAGCGTAGAAAAATAAAGGTACTACTAAGGGGCTTACAGCAAGATGAAGAAGCTATTTCCCGGTGCCAATAGTAACAAAATTTACGCAAAAAAGGCGCGACTTGTTGCAGAAGTCACGCCTTTTTGTGGATTGTAATCGATAGGTAAGCGGATACGTATAAAAATGGTTCATGAACCAATTACCCTACGCACCTATACCGATAAGCTAGTATCGGTACATTTCCGATTTGAACGGACCGGCAACGGGTACGCCGATATAGTCCGCCTGATCCTGCTCAAGTGGTTCGAGCCGGGCACCAACGTGGGCAAGGTGCATCGCGGCTACTTTCTCGTCAAGAATTTTTGGCAATACATACACTTTGTTCTCGTAGTTGGCTGAGTTAGCCCACAGTTCGAGCTGTGCCAGCGTCTGGTTTGCGAACGAACATGACATCACGAACGACGGGTGTCCCATCGCGCAGCCAAGGTTCACCAACCGGCCTTCAGCCAGTACGATGATTTCCTTACCGTTCACGTCGTACATGTCAACCTGTGGTTTGATTTGGCTCTTGCTGTGACCGTAGTTTTCGTTCAGCCACGCCATATCGATCTCGTTATCGAAGTGACCAATGTTACAAACAATGGCTTTATCACGCATGGCTTCGAAGTGACGCCCTTTGATGATGCCAACGTTACCCGTAGCCGTCACAAAGATCTGAGCACGAGGAACGGCCTCATCCATCGGAATGACTTCGTAGCCATCCATAGCGGCCTGTAATGCGCAAATTGGATCGATTTCGGTGACCAGTACCCGGCAGCCAGCACCGCGCAGCGATTCAGCCGAACCTTTACCAACATCGCCATAACCCGCTACGACGGCCACTTTACCCGCCAGCATCAGGTCTGTCGCGCGACGGATCGCATCGACCAGCGACTCGCGGCAACCGTATTTATTGTCAAATTTCGACTTCGTTACCGAGTCATTCACGTTGATAGCAGGCAGGTGAAGCGTACCGTTCTTCATGCGCTCATACAGCCGGTGAACGCCTGTGGTGGTTTCTTCCGACAGCCCTTTGATACCGGCGATCAGTTCTGGATAGACATCAAAAACCATGTTGGTCAGGTCACCACCGTCGTCGAGGATCATGTTGAGCGGCTGGCGATCTTCACCGAAGAACAGCGTTTGCTCGATGCACCAGTTAAATTCTTCTTCGTTCATCCCTTTCCAGGCATAAACCGGAATGCCAGCGGCAGCAATGGCAGCCGCTGCGTGATCCTGCGTTGAGAAAATATTGCAGGACGACCAGGTTACGTCAGCACCCAGTTCAACCAGCGTTTCGATCAGAACGGCCGTTTGAATGGTCATGTGCAGACAGCCGGCAACGCGGGCACCCGCCAGCGGTTTCGATGGACCGAACTCAGCACGAAGGGCCATCAGACCGGGCATTTCGGCCTCGGCCAGTTTGATCTCTTTACGGCCCCACTCGGCCAGCGCGATGTCCTTAACTTTGTAAGGGACGTACGTGGAAGTTTGCATAGTATTTAATAAAAGACGAAGTGCTTAGTCAACGATAAATGGCTACGTACTTCGCGGTTGATTTCTTAGCAAAATGCAAAAATAAGAACCGTTGAGCAGAAACCCTATCTGAATCGCAATACTTTAGTGTTCGGTGTAGGCAGGTGCCTCCACTGTGTTCTGAAACGTACCTGATCGCATCAGTTTGATGTAAATCGCAGTCGGGCTAACTTCCCGTCCATCGTTGTGATCAATACGTCCCGTTTCCCCAATGACCACACTCGATTCACCATCGCATTGGACAATTTGTGGGCCCAACTGACCCGACGGCTCTGCCGATCGATCGCATACAGCACACCGTCGTCGGTCGGAACGAAGACAACGCCGTTGTGTTCAAGGATGGGGGATGGGCTTATTTCGGAACCGTAGTTACAGTTGACGAACCATTCGGGTTTTGGACTGTCGGATCGGGTCGATAAGGCCCAGAGCGTATCGGTCATGCACTTCACGTAAAGCAGGGAGCCGTCTTCCGAGAGGCCGCTGGCTTCAAATCCTTTGTGCTGGTTTGTCTTCCAGATTTCCTGGCCGGTTGCTGCGTTAAGAGCCGTAACCGTACGGTCGGGCGTTTGAATAAAAATACGACCATTCGTCAACACCGGAGTACCGGCGGCTGGCGAGAAATTTCGGCTTTTGCCATTAGTCCAGGTCCAGGCTGGCTGCCCCGTTTTTTTGTCGAGAGCGTAGAGCGTCGATCCCCAGGAACCGAAGTAAACGTTCTTTTTGTCGGCAATGGGCACCGACTCAACGAAACCGGTTACCGCGCCAAATGTCCACTGCGTTGCGCCATCGTTCAGCGATAACGCCCTGAATTTGCCTTCCGAACTGCCAATGTAAACCACATTGCCATTGATGAGTGGACTGGCAACAATGGGTTTGCCTGTTTCGACTTTCCAGTTAAGTTTTCCATTCCGTTTATCGAGGCAGTAAATTGTCCCGTCGGTCGAGGCAACAACCAGTCGATTTTTCTGCAGGGCTGGGGTCGAATAAACTTTCCCTCCCGTCGAAAATCGCCAGTTCACCGAGCCATCGCTTACCGATAAAGCAACGATCTGTCCATTCGTGTTGGGATAGAAACATAATTTATTGTCGGCAAGAATACCCGCACCAATATCGCTGCTGTCCTGTTTTTCCCAAACGGACCGTACGTTTTTGTACGTTTCGTTGACTGCATACGACGGTCGCGGATACGGTTTCGATTCCTGATTAAAGTGATGATTTTTTAGCAAAATGGTCCGCCAGGGCGCTGCGGTTTGTCCTTCGACAGAGCCAACGGTCGGGGTTCGAACCGCAAACGACAGCGTATCATGCTGAATTGTAACCAAATTGTAGCCACCGACGGTGTCTTTCGCGCGCAGATTCGAGCGGCCCATTGTAGCCGGAATGCCCTCCGCATCCATCGCCTGGTTGGCGTGACCATGACCACACAGTGTAGCCTGAACGTTCGTCTTTTTTATGGTATCAATCAGCAGATACCAGTTGGCCAAGCCCTCATCGAGGGGGTAATGGTTCATGAAAATGACGGGCCGATCAGAACCCTTGAGCTTCTCGACTTCCGACCGCAGCCATAACACATCTTCACGAGCGACCAGTCCCGGCGACATGCGCATGTTGGGTCCACTGCCGCAACCAATGAACCGGTATTTACCAAAATCGAAGGAGAAGTGCTCGCTCCCGAAAATTTTCCGAAAGCTGTTGCAGCCATTTTCCGACCATTTGGTATCGTGGTTCCCCGGAAAGACATACCATTTCTTCGTCAAGCCATCGAGGATTCGTTTAGCGGTCGTCAGTTCCTGCTCGGTGCCGAAATCGGTGATATCGCCGGTAACTACCACGAAGTCAATGGCTGGTTGCGCGTTGATGTCGTTTACCGTTCGTTGCAGGTCTTCAGCGGCTGTTTCGGGTGCCCCAACGTGCGTGTCGGTTACGAAGGCAAAGCGAATGGGTTGCGCGAATGCACTGCCAGCTAGAGCAAGCAGGAGGAAGGTGAGTAAGCGATTCATCGAATGGCAAAATGCTATAGCGAAGCTGGTTAGATTCCTGTCTGGTAAATGGCTCGATAAAAATAAGTCGAAATTTTCTTGACAACGAAAATTTGCTTTCGTAATTATGTAAGAACTTACGTAAGTAATAACCTAGTTATGGATTTTATGGCAGATATGGCCGAGCTGGCTCTCGCGAGTCGGCTTCGGCGGTTAAGTGACGTGTACTGGCAGGCCGTAACGGCAATCTACCGGCAGTCGGGCGTTGATTTTGACGTGCGCTGGGTAACCATTTTCGTGCTAATTGCCCGCCAGGGACCAGTAGCCGTTATGGAAATTGCCGATCGGTTGGGTATCACACATCCCGCCGTCATTCAGGTCATTAATGAACTGGAGAAGAAAGAGCTGATCGTATCGGCCAAGTCGGAACAGGACGGGCGTAAACGGCTGCTATCGCTGAGCGCAGCCGGACAGGCTATGCTGCCCAAACTTCAGCCCTTGTGGGATGCGTTTGTGGCAGTCAACCACGACATGCTATCCCGGCAAACGCACAATCTGCTGGTGTCGCTTCAGGAAATGGAAGCACAGCTGGCCGAGCGCAACTTCTTCGATCGAGTTCAGGATCAATTGAAAAAAAACGACTCCAAGCAGCAGTAAGTCATGAATACAATCACTATCACGCCCTACACACCCACCTATCAGCCCGATTTCAAACGGCTGAACCTTGAATGGATTGAAAAATACTTTCGCGTCGAACCACACGATTTGGAACAATTGGACCACCCAGAGACGCACATCCTGCCCAACGATGGTCAGATCTTTTTTGCCAAAGAAAATGACCGGATCGTTGGCTGCGTGGCAATGGTCAACATGGGTGAATCGGGGTTTGAACTGGCTAAAATGGCGGTGTCTCCCGAAACAAGGGGCAACGGCGTGGGGAAACTATTGTGTCTGGCGGCCATTGACTACGCCCGGCAGCTGGGTGTTAGAACCGTCTGGCTCGAATCGAACCGGGTGCTGACACCGGCGCTGACCATGTACGCCCGCGTCGGCTTTCGGGAAGTGCCCCGTGTGCCAACACCTTACGACCGCGCTGATATTCGCATGGAAATAGCGTTATAAAGGACAGATTTGCGGAGTAGAAGCAGCCGTTGGCCATACGCCGTATCTCCAAGATACGGCGTATGGCCAACGGCTGAATTCATGGTTACTTCAAATACGGTTTCAGGACCGGTGCCCAACGCTGATAACCGGCATCAGTCATATGCAGGCTATCCGATTTGAACAGCGCAGGAACCGGCTGGCCGTCCGGTCCGAGCATCGACGGCCTGATGTCCACAAAGGTTGCTTTGCGCTGTTTACGCAGAAATTGGCTGATCAGTTGATTGGCTTCGTTAACCACCGGCCAGTACTGCCGACGTGATGGACTGAGCTTGATCGCGATGAAGACAAACGGCACCTTCGGCAGCTTTTTACGAACATACTGGAACAAGTCCACGAAGTTTTCGTAAGTCTGCTGAGCGGAGAGCTTACTGGACGCAATGTCATTCTCACCCGCGTAGACTATTACTTGTTTGGGCTTGTAAGCAAGGATAACGCGGTCGGCGAAATAACGGACATCGCTCAGCACCGAACCACCGAAACCCCGATTCAACACGACTTTGCCGGGGAAATACTGTTGCAGATCCGGCCAGAGACGGATGGACGAGCTTCCCGTGAACAGGATGGGGTTCTTCGGCGGTGGGCTTTGCTTGTCCTTTGCTTCGAACGCCTGAATCTCGGACTCGAACTTGTTGTCCTGGGCTGTGGTGCAACAAGGAATTAGTAAAGTAAAAAAACTTAAAAAGAAGGCATTTCGTAGTTGATTCATAAGCGCTAAGCAATCCAAAATCTAAACCGATCAATAAGGCTCCATGTCTGGTTGACCTTTTCCAGCATGATTAACTCGCCACGTCCACAAGTTCCTCCGCAATAAAAACTACTGAACGAAATGAGATTTATAGTGATGTCGATTGTGGCGAGAAATAAAAATGGTGAAACACGGCCTACAAAAAGGGCAGGACGGACTCTAATCCCATTCCCCGCGAGCCTTTGACCAGAATGTGCGTGTCGGTCATGGGATGATCCATGAGCCAGTTGTGCAGCGAAAACTTGTCAGGTACATAGTAGGCTTTGGGGAGCGAGCCAAGCGCAAACTGCATGTCTTTGCCGGCAAGAATGACCAGGTCGAACTGGCCGTCGGCAACGAGTTTACCCAATGCTGCATGTTCGGCCTCGCTCTCCTGACCAAGTTCGTACATGTCACCCAGAATTACCACTTTACGATTTGCTGACATAGCCGCAAACTGACGAATCGCAGCCGCCATTGAACTCGGATTGGCGTTATACGCATCGAGCAAGATGGTGTTCGAGCCTTTATGGATCACCTGCGAGCGGTTATTCGTCGGGTTATACGCAGCTACGGCGTGGTTGGCTTCTTTCGGCGAAACGCCGAAATAATGGCCAATGGCCAGCGCAGCCAGCATGTTCTCGAAATTATAGCGACCGGGTAGGTGCGTGGTCACCTCGCCACTGGCTCCGTCGCGAAAAATAACGACCGGCGACTCCTGAATCAGCTCAACGGGTTCGCCCGGATAAAAAATGGCTTCGGCAAAGGTCGTTTCGGAACGAATCGCTTTCAGGCGTTCGCGGTACATCGCGGTCAGGGTCGTATCGCGGGAATTGATGAACACCGTTTTAGCGTTCTGGGCCAGATAATCGTACAACTCACCTTTCCCTTTTCGGACGCCCTCGATGCCGCCGAATCCTTCGAGGTGCGCTTTGCCCACGTTGGTGATCAGGCCGTGTGTCGGTTGAGCGATCGAACAGAGCAGTTCGATTTCTTTTTGATGATTAGCCCCCATTTCGACAACGGCCAGTTCGTATTGTTCGTTGATGGCCAGTACCGTCAGCGGCACACCGATGTGGTTGTTGAGATTGCCCACCGTGGCATAGGTCCGGAAATTCTTCGACAGCACAGCCGCGATCAGCTCCTTGGTCGTGGTTTTGCCATTCGAGCCGGTTAAACCCACGACCGGAATCGTCAGGGTCTGGCGGTGGTGTCGGGCGAGGTCCTGAAGGGTCAGCAGGCTATCGGCTACCAACAGGCATCTTGACTCCCGGTGAGCGATCGCCGGATCATCCACGAGTGCGTACCGGGCTCCTGCTGCGAGCGCCTGTTCGGCAAAGAGATTGCCGTTGAAGTTATCGCCCCTAAGGGCAACGAACAGACAGTCGGCGGTAATCGTACGCGTATCGGTCGAAACGCCGGAGCATTCCTGAAATTTCGAATAAAGTTCTGCCGTTGAGAGCATACCTGTAGACATAAATGAAGTCGCAGTTCGTTCTTCTGTGTGAATCCGGACCTTGTTTTGGCCTGTTTTCATCCGCGACTAGGGCGTTGGCGCTGTTCGCGAAAATCCTCATTTTACTGAGAATTGCCCAAAATTAGATGAAAAAGCTGTTTACGCTTTGTTTTTTCGTTATTCCGCTGCTCAACTACGCCCAGTCGACGGCACCAGCCTTTGGTTTTCAGTATGACCAACGTCCTACGGTCAGCATCGATGGTCGTGCACTGATCAGTCCGTGGGCGGGTGGGCTGAACGCCCTGCAATACGCGACCGTGCGCCTGAACGATGATGCCCGCGACGATCTGGTAGTATTTGATCGGTCGACCAATAAGGTCAGCACGTTTGTCGCGATTGATAACCCGACGGGGAGCGGTATTGCGTGGCAGTACGCACCCGCTTACGAAACGGCCTTTCCGTCCATCAATGGCTGGATGGTTATCATTGATTACGACGCCGATGGTCGCAAAGACCTATTCTCGCCCGGTCCATCCGGCAACATCGATGTGTATCATAATGAAACGCAGGGCGGCAATGTCGTCTTCAAACGAGTCATCAGTTCGCTTACGACGGTAGGCTTCGGGGGTAAACAGAATTTGTACGTAGCGCCAACGGATGCCCCCGCCATCACGGACTTCGACGATGATGGTGATATTGATATTTTGACCTTTGACGCGTCGGGCAACCTGATCACTTACCAGCAGAACATGAGCGTCGAGCGGACGGGAAAGAAAGACGGGCTGGACTTCAAACGGGCCGATTGCCAGGTCTGGGGGCATTTTATTAAAGAGTTCTGCAATGACTTCACATTCGGTATCTCGTGCGATGGTACAGCGGGCGCAGGCAAAGTCAACCCAGTCGTGAACGCAGCCAAACCCGTTGGAACACGGCCTTTACACTCCGGCAATACGCTGGCGATCCTGGACGTTAACGGCGACGGTAAAAAAGATATGCTGTTCGGGTTTGTTTCCTGCACCAATATCGCCGTTCTGTATAATGCCGGAGCCAACAACGAAAACGCCACGTTTACGTCGTTCGATAGTCTGTTCCCGGCCCAGAATCCGATCGCATTCCCGGCCTACGCAGCCACATTCTCGGAAGACGTTGATGGGGACGGCATCAAAGATCTGCTGGCTTCGACTTACTCGGACTTTAACGAAAATAGGCTATACAATTTTCGGGCATCGAGCTGGTTCTACCGGAATGCGGGTACCAATCAGAAACCGGATTTTAAGCTAATCCAGAAAGATTTTCTGCAAAATGACATGCTTGATCTGGGCGAAAACGCGGCTCCCGCGCTGGCCGATCTGGACGGCGATGGCGATATGGATTTGCTGGTTGGGTACAGTGGCGTGCTGAGTGGCACCGCGTATCGGGCCGGCCTATGGCATTTCGAGAACAAAGGCACAACCCAGAATCCGGCATTCGCGCTCGTCACAACCGACTACCTGGGGCTTACGCAGGGATTGGGTTTGAGTGAGGTCGTCCCGTCGTTTGCCGATGTTGACGCCAATGGGAGCACTGATCTGGTACTGACGGGGACGGGAGCAAAGGGCATCGAGATACGGGTGTTCTTCAATACGGCGGCCAAAGGAGCGGCTGCCCAGTACAGCCTTGCCGGAGCCACCCGCTGGCCGACGCCCGACCTGATGCAGCCGGGTGAACTGCTGACGGTAGCGGACATGGATCACGATGGAAAATCCGATGTACTGGTTGGCAAAAGTGAAGGGACGGTGCATTATTTCCGGAACGCCGGAACCGCGGTTAGTCCTACGTTTCAATTGCAAAACCAGCGATTTGGTGGGTTCACCAACGACAATTCGTATTACGACCGGGCCCGCTCGCTGGTCATCGCAGATATGAACGGCGACAAAAAAGAAGAGATCATTACGGCATCCAACAACGGAAAAGTTCGAATCTATCAATTCCCCGCCAGGCTCGATCAGTCGCTTACGCTGATCGACTCCCTGCCCGGTTTGGGATTGCCCGGCACCGGACTCATAGCCGCGATGGCTGATCTGGACGGCGATCAGCTGCCCGATCTGATGCTAGGAAGCGAAGCGGGTGGCGTACGATACCTGAAAAATTCGTCACAGAAAGTCGTCGTTACGGGTTTGCCCGAAGAGGTGACGGGGCCGTGGGCGTTTCCCAATCCGACGGATCGTTACCTGACGGTCCGGCCTGCCTTTTCGGGTCGTATTGAACTGGTGTCATTATCGGGACAGGCCATGTTGCCGATGCAGGAGGTCAAGGTCGATGTTGAAACGGTGATCGATTTGGGCGGTTTGTCGGATGGTACGTATCTGTTGCGATTGACCGCCGATAACCGTCCGGCGCTGGTACAAAAGGTAGTTGTGTGGAAGTAGCGAAAACTCTTTCGGGTCTCAGCCGTTAGTAGTTTTTAGAGTGAATGACCTGTGCCGACCGACAGGAATTAATCTTGACGTTTACTACTATGGAAAATACAAATAACTCCGATCAACAACGCGTCGACCAGAATACGGGTGGTCCGCTCGAAGGTATGTCGCCCCAGAACACAAATATGCCGGCCAACAATGACGAAGAAGAGGCTGTCGTCTACGCGGGGCTGGGCGTTAACAACGATCCTGACGTACTGAATCCCGGCGATGAGGAAGCGTCGGATACGTTGCTCTACACCGACACGCTCACTGCCCAACACGCCACCGACGGGGTGTCGAACGATGAGGACATGGATGATCTTCCCGATGATTTACTAGAGGATATTTCGGATGATGAACTGGACAACGAAATCACCGAACTGGCTGAAGAAGAAAAGGAAGGTAACGAACGCTATTAAGTAGTAAACTGGCCGATCAGATGCAACGCTACTCTCTGCTACATCTGATCGGCCAGACTGCGTTGCTCTCATACGTAAAACGCCAGCATAGCCCCTTGATCCGGTTGGCCGCGTGCGCAAACATAACCTTCGGCACTCTCTGTCGATCGGTAACCTATTCTTGGTTGTTTCATCGAAGCTAATCTGTCTGTCGACAATACTCACTGTAAAAACAGATAGCAAAGATTCATCTTACGCTTCACGTACCGCTCATAGCGATTTTGAACTAACAGACTCGCTACTCATCGAGCATTTTTGTCTGCTCAGGCCACCAATCACCCTGGCCACCCTAGTTCACCAATCGCCAACGACAGTCTTTCGTACATGTGACGACAGTCATGGCCTGATCCGTTTGTCGGCTACAGTCACTAACGCTTTCCCAAGTTAATCCGTACCAGCGTGTTTGGCGAACAGGGTCACCGGCGCAACTCATTCAGCCCATTTTGGGTTATTCTATACAGGTGAAGCGTAATTCTGTAACACAAGCAACCGTCGTTTTGGCGACCTTCGTTGTGTTAATCAAGTTGAGATCGAACCAGTTGTAATCGAAGCGTCCATCCGTTAGTTGGGCGCTGTCAGGTATAAATAATAAGCACATGGAAACTGTAAAATTCAAGACTAATATTAAATGTGGGGGCTGCATTGCCACCGTTACCCCTTTTCTGAATGAAGCCGTTGGTGAAGGCCATTGGCAGGTCGATGTTCAGAATCCCAGCAAAGTACTGACCGCCGAAACCACTACGGCGACCGCTGCCCAGGTCAAACAGGCTATCGAAAAGGCAGGGTTTAAGGCTGAGCCGTTGAACTAAACTGTTTAGTAGTTGTGCTTGATCGTTCGTTGGCCCGCAACTCGTTGAGGCAACGAACGATCAAGCGTAAACAATCGAGCCCGAAGCTATGAATACAGTACTCAACGAGCCGAAGGCCAACGCATCGAGTTCGGACGTAAAGAAAACGTTTCCGGTGCTGGAAATGACCTGCGCGGCCTGTGCGGTCAGCGTCGAATCCACGCTTAAACACACGCCCGGCGTGCATGATGCCGGGGTGAACTACGCCAACCAGAGCGCCTGGGTAGACTATGATCCGGCTACCGTTACCCCCGAGGGACTACAAACGGCGTTGCGGGCAATGGGATACGATATTATTATCGATACTGAAGACCCGAACGAAGCCAATGAGGTACAGCGGGAAGCGCAGCAGAAACACTACGACGCCCTAAAAAAGCGGACCATCTGGGCGGTTATCCTCTCCATCCCCATCGTACTGATCGGCATGGTCTTTATGGACGGTTCCGATCGAGCGATCCCGTTTGGCAATTACATCATGATGGGTCTTGCTGCACCCGTGGTGTTCTGGCTGGGCCGATCGTACTTCGCGAATGCCTGGAAACAGGCCCGTCACGGTAAGGCCAATATGGATACGCTCGTGGCCCTTAGCACGGGCATTGCTTTCTTATTCAGCGCTTTTACGACGCTTAATCCTGACTTCTGGATAAGTCGCGGGCAGCATCCGCACGTTTATTTCGAAGCGGCTGCCGTTATTATCGCGTTTATTTCGCTGGGTAAATTGCTCGAAGAACGGGCCAAATCGAATACGACATCGGCCATCAAGAAACTGATGAGCCTTCAACCCGACACGGTGCGGCTCGTCGATGGGGAAACGGAGCGCGATGTCCCGATTGCTACCGTTCGGGTGGGTAACGTACTGGTAGTGCGACCAGGCGAACGGATTCCGGTTGATGGAGACGTGCAGACCGGTGCGTCGTTTGTTGACGAAAGCATGATCAGTGGCGAACCGATTCCGGTTGAGAAAACGGCAGGAACGAAAGTCTTCGCCGGTACGATCAACCAGAAGGGAAGCTTCCGCTTTCGGGCCGACAAGGTTGGGGCCGACACCGTATTAGCCCGCATCATTCGAACGGTGCAGGAAGCGCAGGGGAGTAAGGCCCCTGTTCAGCGGCTGGTCGATAAAATTGCGGGTATTTTCGTGCCGGTCGTGTTGGGTATTGCCTTGTTGACCTTTGGGGTCTGGATGCTCATTGGGGGCGATAATGCGCTGACAACAGCGTTGTTAACGTCTGTAACGGTGCTGATCATTGCCTGTCCCTGCGCGTTGGGACTGGCTACGCCAACCGCCATTATGGTCGGCGTGGGAAAAGGAGCCGAGACTAATATCCTGATCAAAGACGCTGAGAGTCTGGAGTTGGGCTACCGTGTCAATGCGGTGGTGCTGGATAAGACCGGCACGCTCACCGAAGGCAAACCCGTTGTTACGGATTTACACTGGCTGGTTTCGGCTAATGAACAGGCTGGGTTGGCATCCATTCTGTACGCGCTGGAAACCCAGTCCGAACACCCACTTGCTCAAGCGGTCGTCGCGCATTTGACATCAACGAACGTCGCTGGTGTTGCGATGGATCGTTTCGAGAGTATAACGGGGCATGGTGTAAAAGGCGACCATTCCGGTAATACCTATATCGTTGGCAATCGATCGTTGCTGTTGAAACAAGGCATCTCGCCGGACGAAGCACTGGAGCAACAGGCCGATTTGTTCTACAAAGCGGCAAAGACGGTCGTATTCTTTGCGGATCAGCAGCGGGTGCTGGCCATCGTCGCTATTGCTGATCCAATCAAAAACACGTCCAGAAAGGCGGTCGACATGTTGCAACGACGAGGTATTGAGGTTTACCTGCTCACTGGTGATAATGCCCAGACCGCAGCCGCCGTAGCCGGTCAGGTTGGCATACGTCAGTATCGGGCGGAGGTACTGCCTGCCGAAAAAGCGGCTTTTGTTCAGGAACTACAGGCACAGGGTAAGGTGGTGGCGATGGTTGGCGACGGCATCAATGACGCACAGGCGCTGGCACAGGCCGATGTAAGCATGGCGATGGGTAAAGGGTCCGACATTGCAATGGATGTGGCGAAAATGACGCTCATCACATCTGACCTGACCCGCGTTTCGATGGCCCTGCACCTGTCTCGAAAAACCGTTCAGACGATCCGTCAGAATTTATTCTGGGCGTTCATCTACAATCTGATCGGCATTCCAATCGCGGCTGGTGTGTTGTATCCCGCGTTCGGTTTCCTGCTCAACCCAATGATCGCGGGTGCGGCCATGGCTCTAAGTTCGGTGTCAGTTGTGAGCAATAGTCTACGGTTGCGGTCGATAAAGCTGTAAAGACAAATAGGAAGAAGGCGTAACGTACACGAAGTTTGGGGTTTCTTGGTGTACGTTACGCCTTCTTCGCGTTCTTTGCATCTAAACAAACGGCCTTTCAGGAAACTACCTATTCATGATTCGTTTACAACTACTCGTTAGTCTGGTACTGGGCGCGTTTTCGCTCAGCCATGCCCAGTCGACCTCATCCGATTCGCTGTTTGTCCGGCAGCACTACACCAAGCTCGACCGGCAGATTGCGATGCGCGATGGGACCAAACTCTACACCGTCATTTTCGTACCGAAGGATGCTAGCCCTACAAACCGCTATCCGTTTCTGATGGAGCGAACGCCCTATTCGGCTGGCCCGTACGGCGAAAGCAAGTATCCTAAATCAGGCCCCGGCCCGAACAAAGACCTGTCGCAGGAGAAATACATTTTCGTTACGCAGGATGTACGGGGGCGCTATATGAGCGAGGGAAACTTCGAAGAAATGACGCCCGGCGTGGATTCGCCCGGCCGGTCCGCCGGTGCGGTGGATGCGCCGAAAACGCCCGCTACGTCGTCTGCCAAAAAAGGAAAAAAAAGTAGTCCGTCCACGTCGGCAACCACGACCGACGAGAGTACCGATACGTACGACACCATCGAGTGGCTGCTCAAAAACATTCCGAACAACAACGGACGCGTTGGCCTAATGGGTATTTCGTATCCGGGCTTTTACGCGTCGGCGGCTTTGCCCAACGCGCACCCAGCCCTGAAAGCCGTATCGCCACAGGCACCCGTTACGGATGAGTTTATCGGTGATGATGCGCGGCATAATGGCGCGTTTTTTCTGCTTGACAATTTTTCGTTCATGAATTATTTCGATTCTCCGCGCAAAGGGCCACAGGAGGATTACGAGCCCTTATTTTCGTGGAAGCCCACTGATGCCTACAAGTTCTTTCTGGATTTAGGGCCGATCAAAAATGCAAACGGTCCGACGTACTATAACAACCGGGCAAAGATCTGGAACGAGTACCTCCAGCACGACACCTACGACGACTACTGGCAAACGCGTAATATCCGCCCGCACCTGAAAAACGTAAAACCGGCGACAATGGTGGTTGGCGGCTGGTTCGATGCCGAAGATTTGTTCGGGGCGCTGCGAACCTACGAAGCCATTGAAAAACAGTCCACGGGTAATCGCAATACGCTCGTTATGGGGCCGTGGACACACGGAGCCTGGTCGCGCGATGACTGGAGCCAGTTTGGGCCGTTGACGTTCGGGCAGAACACCGCCAAATACTACCGGGATAATCTCGAATCGACGTTTTTTGCCTTCCACCTGAAGGACAAGGGCACCTTCAACGCACCCGAAGCGCTGCTGTTCGATACGGGGCTTAACGCGTGGAAATCATTCGATACCTGGCCACCTAAGACCGTTCAGAAGCAGCGTTTCTACCTGGCCCCCGCCCAGAAGTTAACAACGGCCAAACCGGTTGCGGGTGACTCCTTCGAGGAATACATCAGTGATCCGGCCAAACCAGTGCCGTATACAAACGGAGTACAGGCCCGGCGGAACAATCAGTACGTGATCGAGGATCAGCGGTTCGTGGCAAACCGGCCCGATGTGGTTGTCTTTGAAAGCGAACCGTTGACGGAAGACCTGACAGTGGCTGGTCCGATCAATGCTCAATTATTTGCGTCGACGACCGGCACCGATGCCGATTTTATCGTGAAAGTGATCGATGTGATGCCCGATACGACCAGGAACCGGGCAGATGGCCCATCGAAAGGAATTCAACTGGCCAACTACCAGCGACTGGTACGGGCCGAGGTGTTACGGGGCAAGTTTCGGAATAGTTTTACTACGCCGGAGCCGTTCAAACCGGGTGAAGTAACAACCGTACGTTTACAGTTACCCGATGTATTACACACGTTCAAAAAGGGGCACCGGCTGATGGTGCAGGTGCAGCATTCATGGTTCCCGATCGTGGATCGCAACCCGCAGAAGTTCCTGAATATCGGTACGGCGGAAGCCAGCGATTTCCAAAAAGCGACCATGCGACTCTATCACAATGAAAGTTATCCCTCGTCAATTGAACTGACTAGTATGGGAAAATAAAGGCTTGTTAACATTTGGGTAACATTGGAAAAAGGGAGATCGCTAGCGGGTGATCTCCCTTTTTTGGTCAAAAAGGCATAATTGTATGGTATTTGAAGTCTTTTTCGACGTTTCGGGTGGCTAAATCGACTCATTCCAATATTAAGTTTTTCAGGATTCGTAATATGTGCGTAACATTTGCTTAATATTACGATAACATTAGTCCTTACGACTCGCGAGAGGGATTCGGGCGACTGGGCATTGTTCACTTTTTAACAGAATGAAGTCAATGAAAAAGTCAATTTTTCTCCTAACGCTGGTAGGCTTCCTGGCGACGCAAGCCTACGCTACGCCGACAAAAACCCGCAAAACCAAAGCTCCAAAAGAAAACATGGAGCAGCAGTTAGCGAAATACGTATCCTATCCCGACGCACTGAAACCCACTCAGCGGGCTGGTGTTGTCGTGATTCAATTCCGAGTCAATTCAGCAAATGAATTGTGTCAGCTGGAAGTTTTCAGCAAGAATGATCAGATTAACAACGCCTTGCTTCGGCAACTGACGGGCAAAAAGCTGACGGGTTATGGCAGCGATGCCAATGAACTCCATACCGTTCGGCTTCGGTTCCAGCCCGAGTAAGGGAACGCCATACAAAAAAGCCATTCGTTCTGAACCGGGCGGATGGCTTTTTTATGCCCGAACATTTGCGGTTGACGGGTAGTTAGCCACTCGTAACTACCTGTTCCATGTCCGAAACACTATCGCTGGTCTGGCTCCGGCGCGATCTACGTCTGCACGATAATGCCGCCCTATACCACGCCCTGAAAAGTGGCCGTCCTGTTCTTCCCGTGTTCATTTTCGACCGCACGATTCTCGATGATCTGGACGATCGGCGCGACCGTCGGGTTGAGTTTCTGGTGCAGGAAATCGATCGGCTGCGTGATGAATTGGCCAAAATGGGTTCGGCCATTCTTGTTCGTTATGGCAAACCGATCGACGTCTGGAAAGAGCTGACCGGGCAATACACAATTGGTGATGTGTTTGCCAACTACGATTATGAAGTATATGCCAAAGAGCGGGACAAGGCTGTTAGCGAATTACTAGCCGAGAAGGGAATCGGCTTTCATACGAGTAAAGATCAGACCATTTTCGACCGGGATGAAGTCCTGAGCGGCAAACGAACCCCTTACACCGTTTTTACGCCCTACAGCCGAAACTGGCACGGCAAGCTGAATACATTCTACCTTAAAGCCTATCCGACGGAGCAGTACACCAATCAGTTCTGGAAAACATCGGTATTGACGGTGCCGACGCTGGCCGATATGAATTTTCAGCCCGTTGGCGAACCGTTTCCCGCCCGAACAACGTCGGACAAACTCCTGGACACGTACGACAAAACCCGCGATTTTCCGGCGTTACCACATAGTACCAGCCAGTTGAGTATGCACCTGCGGTTTGGTACGATTAGCGTTCGTGATCTGGCTCGTCAGGCGAACGAAACCGATGATAAGACGTTTCTGAACGAACTTTGCTGGCGGGATTTTTACTTTCAGGTGCTCGACCACTTTCCGCACGTGGAGCGTCACTCGTTCCGGCGTCAATACGACCAGATCGAATGGCGTAATAATGAAGACGAATTCGATAAATGGTGCCGGGGTGAAACTGGCTACCCGATCGTCGATGCGGGTATGCGTCAACTGAATACGATTGGCTGGATGCACAACCGCGTCCGGATGATTACCGCCAGTTTTCTGTGCAAGCATCTGCTCATCGACTGGCGCTGGGGCGAAGCCTATTTCGGCAAAAAACTTCGCGACTACGATCTCTCCGCCAACAATGGTGGCTGGCAGTGGGCGGCTGGTTCTGGAACAGATGCTGCGCCGTATTTTCGGGTCTTCAATCCGGACCGGCAAGCCAAACGGTTTGACGCCAAACAAGAATACATCCGGCACTGGATTCCGGAACTCGACACAAAATCGTATCCACAACCAATGGTAGAGCATTCGATGGCGCGACAGCGGGCCGTTGAGACCTACAAAAAAGGATTGGCAAAGTAAAACGCGCCGTTTGTTGCCTTATGTATTTTTCCTGCCTGTCGTTGATTACGGCAATCTAACGGTATGAATGTACGGCTAGCGCTGCTTCCTTTTCTTCTTTTTGGGCTGACAATTCCCTTGCTGGCCCAACAGCGGCTCCGACTGAGCGTGCTTGTTCAGGATGGGGTGACGAAAAAGCCAATTCCGGGCGCTAGTCTGTTCATCGCTGAGACAAGAGCCGGGGCAAAAGCCGATAGTTTGGGCGTCATCAGCCTGACTCATCCGCCCGGCTTACTGACCATGTACGTTTCGGCGGTAGGCTACATCAGGGGGCGTGAGGCTGTTGTACTCGATGGCAATAAGAAGATCGAGTACTACCTTCAGCCGCGCTCGACCGATCTGGAGGAAGTCGATGTTCGGGCTGTTCGGGTCGATAAAAACATTCGTTCGGCGCAGATGGGACAGATTCAGCTTAGTATGCCCGAGCTGAAACGAATGCCGGTCGTGCTGGGCGAACCCGATATCCTGAAGGCGTTGTCGTTGCAGGCGGGTGTCACAACGGCGGGGGAGGGTGCAGGCGGATTTAACGTTCGGGGGGGGCGGGCCGATCAGAATTTAGTGCTGCTGGATGGCGCACCTTTGTTCAATACGTCGCATTTGCTGGGATTTTACGCCAACGTCAACTCAGATCTGGTCCAGGATGTCAGCCTGAGCAAAGGCGCGTTCTCGTCGCAATACGGGGGGCGCGTGTCGTCGCTGCTACTGATGAGTACGCGCAACGGCAACAAGGACGGCTGGCGGGTATCCGGTGGGCTAAGTCCGGTTAGTGCACGGGTCGTGGTCGATGGGCCAATCAGCAAAAAACTTACGTTGCTGGCTGGCGGTCGGGTTGCTTTCCCCAACTACCTGCTCGGGTTGTTTCCAACGGCGAGTGTCAAAAATAGCCGGGCCTTTTTTTACGATGGCAATCTCAAACTGACGTACACACCCGACGAGCGGAACACCGTTGCGCTGTCGGCCTACCGGAGTCAGGACAACTTTCGGTTTCCAGGTGATACGCTGTACGGCTGGAAATCGGACGTGCTGACGGGCCGCTGGAGTTACCTGATTCGGCCAAATCTGCAATTGAATGTAACCGGTCTATACAGTGGTTACCATCTGAATGTCGATGGGGTTACACCGGGCCTTACCTTTCGCTTTACGTCGTATATAGAGCAGCGGGAGGGCAAAGCTGATCTGTTTTATACGATCAACCAGAAGCACAAGATTCAGGTTGGCGCGAACGCAATTCGCTATCAGGTCCAAACGGGTAATGCGCAGCCAACGGGCGAGAATTCCAGCGTTAATCCAAGACGAATCGATCCCGAATACGGTCGTGAGCTGGGCGCGTACGTCAACACCGAATGGGAGCTGACGCCCAGAATTTCGTTTCAGGTCGGAATGCGCTATTCGGCGTTTGCCTTTCTGGGATCGCGAACGGTTTATGACTACGAACAGGGTTTACCACGCTCGCCCGAAACGATTACCGATTCTATCCGGTATGGTACTGGACAGACCATCAAGACATATGGCGGACTGGAACCCCGGTTTGGGTTGCGCGTGCAGGTGGCGAAACACACCGCGATCAAGGCCAGCGCAGGCCGGACGCGCCAGTACGTGAACCTGATTTCAAATACGACCGCCATTACACCGCTTGACTTCTGGAAGCTGAGTGACAACTACGTGCCGCCCCAGATTGCCGATCAGGTATCATTAGGGTTCTTTCAAAACCTTCGGGACAATGCGATCGAGCTAAGTGTGGAGGGGTATTATAAGCGATTGCAGAATCAGATCGAGTATCGGTACGGGGCGAACCTGATCTTAAATCCGACGCTGGAAACGGCGTTGCTGCAAGCCAACGGACGCGCCTATGGCATTGAGTTTGGCGTTAGTAGCAACAAGGGACGCCTGACCGGCCAGTTCAACTACACCTATGCCCGGTCGCTGCTTGCCGTGCAAACAGCCTTCGATGCGTTGCGCATCAACGAGGGCGTCTACTACCCATCGTATATTGACCGACCCCACACGCTCAACATTCAGGCTCGCTGGGCCATGTCGCATAACTGGTCGTTCTCCACGAATTTCGTTTATTATACCGGCGTTCCGGCTACGTATCCCGACGGACAGTATACGTATAATGGCGAGCCGGTCCAGGATTATTCCCGCCGAAACGCCGACCGGATTCCGGACTATCACCGATTAGACGTCGCGTTCTCGAAAGACACACGCTTTACCAAAGCCCAACAACGATACGGCATTTGGACACTAGGTGTTTACAACCTTTATGCCCATAAAAATCCGTATTCCATTTATTTCACGCGCTATAACCAGCGCACTGAATCGTACCGATTGTCCGTATTTGGAACGCTGATTCCGTCAATCGCCTATAATTTTTATTTCTGATATGTATCGGCTCTTCGTTATTCTGCTCTGTATGAGCTTCCTGTTGGCCTGTATCGATCAGGTCGAGCTGCCTATCCGGACGGAAGAACCTCGTCTGGTCATTGAGGGTCAGATCACCAATGAAGCGCCACCCTATACCGTCCGACTGAGTTATACCGGCGGGTTTGGGGAAGCTAATTCGGGTAGCTATCCAGTCGATGGGGCGCAGCTTCGCCTGGCCAATGATCAGGGGCGATCGACGCCGTTCACACCACTTGGATTGGGTCTTTACCAAACGGCAGACTCGACGTTTCGGGGCGAAATAGGCCGTGCTTATAGCCTGACTATTGCGCTCAATACTGGTAAACAGTACACGACCAAAGCTGAACGGATGCCAAACGTACCCACGATCGACAGTATAGCGGGAACCCTGGTACGACTGGATAACATCGTTACGCCCTATCGGTATTCTTACGCTATTACAACCCGTGACCCGGCTACTGAGAAAAATTACTATCGTTGGACCGCTTACGGAATCACGACCCGAAAATCGACGGGTGTGCTCTGTAGTCTTGGCAGTCCGTCTATCTGCTTCGATCGTTGCTGGACTACCGTTGTGAATAACGTGGTCAACATTTACAGCGACGAGTCGATCAATGGAAACATCCTTCGGAACCGGGTCGTATTGAGTTTGCCAATCTATGCAGTTGGCCCACAACTCGTGGAAGTACAGCAGTACGGTATAACGCAGGCAAATTACCAGTTCTGGACGCTCTACCAGCAGCAAAACGCCCGAACGGGGAGTATTTTTGACCCATTACCGGCACCCGTAACGGGTAATGTTGTCAACGTCAATGACCCGGCTGATGTGGCACGAGGTTATTTCGCCGTTACATCCCTCACCCGGAAGCGGTTTCGTAATCAGGCCGAAGAGGCTACGGGTTCGGCGGTGTATGGATTTATTAGCAGCCAGATTGTGCCGACGGGCGATTGCCGGCGAACATACGGAAACGTACCGGTTTACGAACCGGATGGCTGGCAGTAACTACAACTTCCATTGCACGACCCAGCCTGGTTTAACCGGTTTGGGACGGGGTAGGCCCGCTAAACCCGTAGCCGGATTCATCGCGGTCAGCGTGACCGGAATCACACTTTTGGTTTGGGATGAGATTAGTTTGGTCGCGCGAAGGAACAGATTGCCTTGCGTATCAACATCATCGACTACGGCGTACAGGGCATCACCGGCTTTCAGCTCATCTTCGCCGATCTGAACATCCTCCGTCAAAACAAACGTCCAGCTTTGCCCTACCTTGAGTTGGCCCGGCCTGACCAGTTTAGCGGACAGATCGCCAATGAAGACCTGCGATGCCGCTGATTTATTTTTGAGTAATTCCGTTAAGACGCTATCCATAGCCACGGCTTCGTTTCGGTTTCCCGTTGTCGGATTCACCAGTGACTCGACCGGCACACCAACCGGTTCCGGTTCCTCTTCCTGAAGCCAGCCCATACGTCGGGCCTGGGCGCGTTCCTGCTCGTAGGCATTACCCGACGACGCCAGCATGATACCCGGAGCACCCATACCATAGGAAGGATTTGTGAACAGTTCTTTCATCGCCAGAATCCGGTAGAGGTAATACCCCGTCTCGGCATTCATGGTCATGGCGTAATAATCGCGGTGGCCAACCTTCGATATTTTGCGCTGCACCATCCCGACACCCCCATTGTAGGCGGCTGCAACGAGCGTCCAGGAACCGAGCTTGCTGTAGAGGAACCGAATGTATTTGCAGGCTGCCTCGGTCGACTTACGGAGGTCTGTGCGCTCGTCATTGCCCGGCGCAATGGATAACCCCATATCCTGAGCGGTTTCGTCCATGAACTGCCAGTAGCCAACCGCCCCCGCCGAGGAAACTGCATTCGACTGCCACGCGCTTTCGATGAGCGGCAGGTATTTAAAATCGTTGGGAATTCCGTGTCTGCCCAAAATAGGTTCGATAACGGCAAAGTAGGGGGCTGAGCGGGCTTTCAGGCTAGCCAGATGATGGCTGTAGCCGCTGCTTCCCGCCAGTGCATACGCGAGTTTCGTTGTCACTTCACCCTGCTCGGTCGGTACAGTTTCCCCGCAAAAATGAAGTCGGGTCAAGCCACCTACTAGCCGTGGTCGGGTAAGAGCGGGCCGAACGGCTATCTTTTTCTGTGCCCACGCAGCCGGAATAATAAGCAGGCTGATGCAGAGTGTCAGGAAAATGGATCGTATGGCAGTAATCAAAACAAATGGTCGATGGTATAGCCTATAGACAACAACGCGGGTTAAAGGTTTAGTTCAGGCTCAGTAGGTACGTCTTGGGTTGATATAATGAGTCTGCTCGCCGGACGGTGTTTCGTACGCCGTATTTCCAAGATACGGCGTACGAAACACCGTCCGGCGAGCATTTGGCGCATAAAATAGATTCGATTCGATCTGCCGCTGGTATGACTTTTGTTAACGGGTTGCCCCGGCTTCGTCAGAAACGGTTGAGCTGTAAAGTAGTGCGCTACAAAGCTTTCCAGGTCAGAATCCAGCCTGATTTTACCTGATCCATATCGGGAATTTTGATGCCGATGCGACCCGTTGAGGCATCTACAGCTGCGAGGGCCAGATTATAGGTATGCTTTTCATCGACGGAGTACAGTTTGTCGGCGCGAAGGTATAATTTACCCGCTCTGGTATCAATGTCCTCAACGACCGCATACAGCACATCACCCTCGTCTACATCTTTACCATCGGCCATACCATTGCGCGTGAGGTGAAAAACCCATACCTGACCCCGTTGCAGACTGGCCGATTGAGCCAGCTGTGCTTTGATGCCACCCTGAAACACATCAGCCGCATTAGGAAGCGGAATATCGCTGGCTTGCCTATTGACCTGAGCGGGTGCCCCTGACGTCGCTGTATTCATCGCCAGTTTCGTGGCGTCATTGACAACGGATTCTGGCAGCAGAACCTCATCGTTATCCTCGTCATTCGATGCGGGCTTGAGAGGCTGGCTCAAATAAGCCATCATCCGATCCGAAATAATGCCTTCGTAACACTGGTAATTGGAAAATAGCTCTTTGAACGCCAGAATTCGGTACAGGTACTTGCCTGTTTCGGCATTCAGCCGGAGGTAATAGTAATCGCGTTGCTGTTGCCGACGTATATTTCCCAACAAGGCGCCAATGCCATTGTTGTAAGCCGCAGCAGCCAGGGTCCAGGAACCCAGTCGGTTATGAAGGTAGCGCAGGTATCGGCAGGCGGCATCGGTTGATTTAATGAGATTTCGCCGTTCGTCGTTTCCCGATCGAATCGATAAGCCCAGTTCGCGTGCGGTAGCGGGCATAAACTGCCAGTAACCAACGGCTCCTTTTGGGGAAACGGCAAATCCGGTTAGTGCGCTCTCCACCAGCGGCAGGTATTTGAAATCGGACGGGATGTGATACTGGGCGAGAATCGGCTCAATGATTGGGAAGAACGAAGCTGCCCGCTGCCGGATTCGGTATAACGCCTGATTCTGATTCGTGTTGACGACCAGCGCCGATACCAGCCGACGTGCTACTGTTTCCTCATGAAGCGGGACAGATTCTCCGCAGAAGTAAACGGGCGGAAGCAATGGCCTTAGCGTCGGTTCGAAGGAGGCCGAAGCAGGGACTGGACTGATTGAGGTGTGCAGACTGGTTGATGACGATAAACAGCTAACGTTTGATTGTACAGCAGTCACCAACAAGCCAGTGGCTAGTGATAAAGACGTGATTATATTCATCAGTACGGCGAGTATACATGACCCATAGGTTATGTTTTTTAGACTTGTTTTCCAGCCTATGGTTACATAATCGCCTGGGCATTTTTCGTGCCAAATGAAACTACCTGCCCGATTAGCCGTTATCGACTAACTGAGCAGGTAGCCCTGCATTTGGCACGAAACGTATGGCTAGAGCCAGTCCCAGAAGTGGATTGGCCGCATGCCCTCACCCTCTCCTTTTTTCCGTTGTAGTATACGGGGACGACGGAATCGCAGGACCATCAGGCCCATCATCAGCTTTTTAATGGGTAATTCGGTATTCTGCTGTTCCAGATCGGCAGTTGGCAATGCCGTGGGTGTCTTCGCCGACGTAGCCATCGCAATGAGTTGCTGTGTGTCGGATGGTACTTTGGTCAGTGCGGTGTTGGGACGGGGTCCCCAGGTTGGGTCCGCAAATTCGGCATCGACCAGTTCAACGGTCGGCGCGTCCTTAATTTTCTTCGGCAGCGCCAGTGGTTTGTGCCAGCTTGGTAACGGTTTGATCAGTTGTTCGATCGTGGATGTCCGGAGCAGGAGCGCATATTGGCGGGGGTTACTCAGCAACTCTTTGTAGGCCAGAATACGGAACAGGTAGTGGCTTGTTTCGCGGTGCAGGCGTAGCTTGTAGTAGTTAGAATGGCCCTGCTGCTCCATTTTGTGCTGGATGTGCGTGATACCTCCATTATAGGCAGCCGCAACGAGCGTCCAGGAACCCAACTGACCATATAACTGGTGCAGGTAACGACAAACGGCAACGGTCGCTTTTTCGAGATCATAACGTTCATCGACCTTCTTCGTTACCGTCAGGCCCAGTTCGCGGGCGGTTTCGGGCATCAACTGCCAGTAGCCGGATGCTCCTTTGTAGGATACGCTGTTATTGTCCAGGGCGCTTTCGGCCAGGGGCATGAATCGAAAATCGCGTGGAATTTTGTACTTCCGAAGAATTGGATCAATGATCGGAAAAAAGGTCGAAGCCCGGTTGCGAAGGTCGAACAGAAATGCTTCCTGGGCACCGTAGGTACGCAACGTCTGAAGCCATCGGCGCGATACGCGTTGCTCGTGAACCGGGACTTCTTCACCGCAAAAATAGATAGGAAAAACTCGTCTGGATGAGTCGACAACGAGTAATGCGGGATTGTTCAGGCCGTTGGACGATGAAAGTGACCGGCTTGTATCGGCTACCCAACTGGGGGGAGCGACTGCTGGTTTCATGGCGGCCATGAGCAGTGAAAAACTTACTTCTTTAATCAAGATAACGTTGTTTGTTGTGACACAATAAGACGAAAAAACCCGTACCGAAGTAGCGGGCTCGTCCTGGATTAATACACGAATGTAGCTGATAGTCTGGTATATACCAAACAGATGATCTAAGAATTATCCAACGGTCTGGCTAAAAGTTGGATTTTACTTTTCCAGAAGGCCCGCTACAAGGGTGAGCTTGCCGTAATCGTACCGGCCACCAAAATGGTCGAAAACTGGCTTTAAACGACCCTCTTCCAGGCCAATCGTCTTGATCGCCCGTTCGATCTCCCGTCGTTCGTCAGGGCTGATCAGCGATGCCAGATCAATGTCATAACCAGCCTTTGCCAGTTGCACTAGATGACCCGCAATGGAGCCCGTAGTAAGTTTTCGATCGGCGGCAATCTCATCAATTGTCATGCCATTTGTAAACATCTCGAGCGTCATTAACTGGGTCGATCCTTTGGGCTTTTCGCCGGCCTGAACCCGTCCCCGAACGTGACCGATAATTTCGTTGAGGAAGCGCTTGCCGAACAGTTGAAGTTTACGCTCACCTACCCCGCTAACGTTCCGTAACGCATCGGGTGTGGTTGGCCGTAGCCGGGCCATATCCTCCAGCGTGGTATCGGTAAAAATAACGTACGGCGGAACGTTCTGCTCGTCGGCCAATTGTTTGCGCAGGGTACGCAGCCGTTCGAAAAGCTCGTCGCGGGTCGCTTCGGTTTTCGCGCGTGTTTTCTCGACGATGGGCTTCGGCGCATCATCGGGCCGGACGAGGTCGATCCGGCGGTTGTGGTAAAGGACCTGATCGGCCAGAATTCCCCGACGAAGTGCATAGTGCTGGTCGTAGCCAACCTCAATGACGCCAATGTTGATAAGCTGATGCAGGTAATTGCGCCAGTCTTCAAAACGCAGATCGCGACCCGCGCCGTAGGTTTTGACCTGATCGTAGCCACCCTGCAAGACCTGCTGGCTTCGGGAGCCGCGCAGAATGTCGATCAGCAGGTTCATCGGAACACGTTCCCCCGTACGAACGATGGCCGACAGCGCTTTCTGAGCGAGAACAGTGCCATCGAACGTGATACGAGGATCGCGGCAGACATCGCAGTTACCGCAGGGTTCGGGCAATTCTTCCGAGAAGTAGGAGAGGAGAATCTGACGGCGACAGGTATGCGCATCGGCATATTGCTGCATCCGTTCCAGCTTGGCCAGTTGCAGACCCAGATTGGCCGGGCTGTTTTCGGACAGCATATCCTTGTAGGTCGCCACATCAGCGAAACTATAGAAAAGCACCGTCTGCGCAGCCGCCCCATCCCGACCAGCCCGACCGATCTCCTGATAAAAGCCCTCGATATTTTTGGGCATGTTGTAATGAATCACCCACCGGACATTCGATTTATCGATTCCCATGCCGAAGGCAATCGTTGCGCACATGATCCGTACATCATCGCGCAGGAAGGCCTCCTGCGTACGTGACCGGTCGGCGGGGTCCATACCCGCATGGTAGAAAGCCGCGTTGAACCCTTTTTCCTGCAACTTAGCCGCCAGTGATTCGGTCGATTTTCGACTCAGGCAGTAAATAATGCCGGATGTGTCGGGCTTTTGCTGTAGTAATTTGACGATTTGCTGAATGCGGTTCTGACCGGGCAATACCTGTAGGCTCAGATTCGTGCGGTTAAAAGAAGACACAAAAATGGCCGGGTCGTTCATGTTGAGCCGCTGGGCAATATCCTGCCGGGTCAGCTTATCGGCGGTGGCCGTCAGTGCAATGGTTGGTATTGCCGGAAAGCGATCCTTCAGAATATTCAACTGCGTGTATTCGGGCCGGAAGTCATGCCCCCACGACGAAATGCAATGGGCTTCATCAATGGCAAACAGAGAGACGTTGATGCGGGTCAAAAAGCTCAGAAATGAGTCGGTCAGGAGCTTCTCGGGTGACACGTACAGCAAACGGAGTTTACCGCTGAGGGCATCTTCTTCAATATCACGCTGCTCACGACCATGCTGGGAACTGTTGATGTAGGCCGCCGGAATACCGTTCATGTGCAGTGCCCCCACCTGATCTTTCATGAGCGCGATCAGCGGAGAAACGACGATGGTGATACCGGGGAGCATCAGCGCCGGGATTTGAAAGCAAACCGATTTGCCGCCCCCCGTTGGCATCAGAACAACCGTATCACGCCCGCTCAGTATCGACTCGATAATAGCCTCCTGCATGGGCCGGAAGCGATCGTAGCCGTAATAACGTTTGAGGTAATCAGCGGGATTCTGGGAACGAATCGGAGCTTCACTGGTCATTGGATGATGTCTATACGTAGTACGTCGGGTAAACTGACGTTTGATTGTGACGACAAAGCCTTGTTGTCCAAGAGATAACGGGCTTTCGTCTATCTGTCAAATTTAAGCAAATTTTAAGTCGTTTACGTCACCGAAATGGTGATTTTATGCCCATCTTTCCGTCGCAATACCCTTAATTTACTGATTTTTTACTTCTTAAAAACGTACCATTATGAAAAAGACAGTGGCAATACTAAGCCTGTTTGTGAGTCTGTTAGTAGCCTACAACGGAACAGCGCAGGACGATACTAAGCCCGGTAAAGCGAAGGCAAAGAAAGAACAGAATGACGCTGATAAGAGCGCTAAAAAAGCAGCGAAGGCTGAGACGAAAGCGGCCAAAGAAGCCACGATGACTGATGACGAAAAGGCGGCCAAAAAAGTAGCAAAGGCTGAAAAGAAAGCCGCCGATAACTCAGGTCTCAAGGACGATAAAATGAGTAAGCCGTCGATGAAGGATGATAAAATGGCGAAGGCGGTGCCGAAAGAGGAGAAAGCGACGCCCGCCGATTATAAATCGCCTGTTGACAAGACAACCAAAGGACCCGGTGGAGCAACGGTCTATACGGGTCCGCGTGGAGGCAAGTATTACATCAATAAGAAAGGCAACAAGACGTATTTGGGCGGAACAAAAGACTGATCGCTGTCGGCCCGAACCGGATCAGGAAGCGAGGGTTTACGCCGTCTCATGCAACAGTGAGATGACGCAAACCCCCGCTCTTTTTAATGACTAGTGTTCTTTCTACCAAAGGACAGGCCAAGCTCCTGTTTGGCCTACCCTTTACCACTGATGAGTTGGCAGTAGCCTGCAAGTGCCGGTAAAGCTTGTCTTACCAACGCAGTGAAGGGTAAGGTCGACGTAGTACAGTGGCTACTATTCGCTCGCAGGCATTGCCGTGGGTTTTGCAGAGAATGATTTCGGCGTCAAACAAGGGTTTTTATTTCGGAGGACTAGTAATGATCGGCACGAGAAAAAGAACGAAAGTCGCCGGTCAATAGCTAAAATAGGTAAATATGCTCTTTTGCAGTGTAATATCCCTCCGCATCTTTACCACTTTGTACCATCATCAATTCCTCTATCTGCACGGGTTATGACGAAAAGATACAGTTTGATCAATCAGCAAGTGTGATTGTCAGACTAACGATTAAACCGCCCAACGATTTTGCCTACTTAATAGTCCAGCTCGACACATGTTAACGAAAACGGAAATTGGAGAATCAACTACGCAACAGCAATCTGCAATTACGATTGATGCTTTTGAGGAACTCTACACTCGGTATGTAGGGAAAGTGTATAAAAAATGTTTTTCGATGACCAAAGACGACAAAACGGCTGAGGACTATACGCAGGATATTTTTCTGAAAGTCTTTGACAAGATGGAGTCGTTCCAGAATCGGTCTACCTTTTCTACGTGGCTCTACGCGATTTCGCATAACTACTGTCTGGATCAGCTTCGGATCGGTAAGCGATTCAGTACGGAATCTTTATCGGGTGAACTGATCAACTCATTATCGGAACAGGATTCCCTTGTGCTGCAGGAACACCGTTTACTAGAACTGGAGCAGCTGTTGAATAACCTGCCTGATCAGGAAGCTTATTTTCTGCGACTCCGATACGAGGAAGGTCTATCCATCAAAGAGATTGCACGCGTACACCATCTCACCGAAAGCTCCGTAAAAATGCGGCTGAAACGCACGCGTGATAAGCTGTACAAACGGTTTGCCAAACCTGATCCGGTTTTATGGTAGTGCCTCCGTTTGGCTGTTTACGGATCGATGTTTATGGGCGAACAGCACGCAGCCGCCCATCAAGCGAATCCTAAACGGATTCAGGGCTTACAACCAATCCGTATAGGAGAGTTGTAAGCCCTGAGCTGGTCTTGGTGGGAACGTACCCTTATCGAGTTGCCATTGTCTCCTCAACATACGGTGGGTGCAGGGGCGATTCTGCGATTCGGCTAAGCAGGATGTTCGTTAAGGCTTCCTGTCCTGATTTCCAGCGACGGATGACGTTGACTCGCCGAACAAGCTCCGGATCTCGCGGTTGATTTTCCCGTTCGTAATATTCCGGCATGAGCGCCGTCATTTGACTTACCAGTTCACCAATAGTACCTGTCAGGATCAATTCCGGTTCCGATTGGGCGAGCTGGATCAGAGCCCGAACGATGGACGCGGTATAAAAGGCACAATCGATATCCTGATGGCGAACGGGTACACCATCGTGAAGGCGCTGGAGTTTGACGCCACCATCTTCCAGCATCGCCGATGCGGGTGTTGCGTCTTCGGGTTGCGGAAATACGGCGTCTACTTTCCGTTTGAACGAATGCCACCAGGGCGGAATCCCCGACGGATTCAGTGTATCACAAAAAATAATGCGCTGGGGTTTGTCGGGCTGCATTGGATGCATGATCAGCAATGCCGCACCAAGATGCCGATCATCGGCCGCATGACGCCGTTGAATGACGAAGCAATGGGGGATGAAGGCATCTTCGCCCTGAATATGCTCTGTAATCTTTTTAACGACCCGCATCGAATCCTCCATGTATCCTTCTGTGATAACATGAATGGGCAATGAAGCGGGTGTCCCCGCCTGGCGACGGAGTTGCCGGGCCAGCAGAGTCAATGCGGTCTCATCAGAACGCCGGGTGCCAAAATACACACCAATGTCTTCCCGCCACTGGTCAGGATCAACATCGGCGAACCTGATCATATCAGCATGGGGGCCCTGTCTGCTGATCGAGCAATAGCGAAACGAAACTTCCCGGTGTTCACGCTGGGCTGCCAGGTTATAGATGCGCTGCTCAAATTTTGAGAACAGCGGTTCATACGCATCGCACTGGAAGTAGACTTCGCTAACGGGACGAAGCAAATGGCGGGCTATGTCGGGCTGTTCGAGCAACTGCTCCAGTGCGTCTTCGGTATGCTTGAAAAAGCTACGCAATGCGCCGTGCTCAATAAACTCATCCAGCGTGTGGTCATCACCGCTGTGGTCTGATGGTACTGTTGCCGCCCTGTGGTCTACCCATTCATGGAGAAAGTGTTTGACGGCGTTATCAAAAGCCAGGTTGGCAGAAACTGCCTGATCTTTGGCACACCCTGGCTGGCCAAAGTTACTACTCACTATCGAATCGCCATGGCTGAGCGGGACCCGAATTATTTCTTCCATAGACCTAACTAGAATGATAGTATATACCACACAAGGCTACCCCCGATAAGGCAGCCGAAAAAAAAGATTTTGAACGTTTATGGGTGTCGAAAAAAGCACGTTGAGACGTGCCCACTTATGAAGATTGCTGAAAAAGCGAACCGTTTCAGATCAATGTCCTATAGAGCCACAAATTACTCATTTTGTCAGCAAAAAACGAAAGGAATTGCCCGTGAAATGAAAAAAAACTTGCCGCTGGTATGGTATTGCTCAATCTTACCAAATAAACACTAGAAATCGCAAAATAGATCGCCATCCTGAAAAAAAACAGTACGATTTTGAGACAGGAATAACCAGAAAGTAGGTGTCCGGATAGCCGTGTAATCCTTGCCGTAACGCGGGTAGAAACCCGCGCAATAAAGTAAGGCTAAGGCAGCCCGAAAACAAAAACAGCCCGCAATAGCGGGCTGTTTGGGAAATAGACGGTATTCTACCAAGGGACGGTTACATGCCCTGCGTAGAAAACTGCACCTTGTCGATCGCAAATAGGGGCTTCTGTTTAGCCTCAGGATTTACGAAAATGAGGTATAATTTATGCACACCCTGAACCGGCTGCTTGAAGGGAATACTAACCGGACCGTTTGTGCCGAACTTGACATTTGTTTCGCCCAGAAGCGTGCCTGTGGGCGAGTCAAGCCGGGCTTCCAGCTTGCCACCGACCACCTGATCGTTCGAGGCAAAAACGGTTGGCGTAAGACCCTGAATTCCGGATAGATCGATGTCGTTGAAGGCCAGAAAACTACCCGATTGCATACCGATAGCGGCTGGTCCCATTGTTGGGATGTCATACTCGAAAATATTCTGTTTCACGTCGGCAGAAACAGCCTTAACGAGTGGTGAACGCAAGGCCATCGAAGTCGAACCTGTGATGGGTCCAATGTTGCCGTTGCCCCGGTCGGTGTAGCTGGCGGTCAAGACATACGAGCCGTCTTTTTTCTGCTGGGCCGGTACGTAATCGCCCGCCAGCGGTTGCCGGTTTACGGGTTTCTCGTTGGCCAGCGACAGAATATAACGAACCATATCGGTTGCTTCGCTTTCTTTCAGTTGCGGGTGGGCGCTCATCGCCTGTTCGCCCCAGACGCCACCACCACCGCTGATGACCTTCCGGGCCAGTTTACCCTCGACCTGAAAACCACCTTTGTACTTTTTCGCCACATCGATATACGCAGGTCCGATTGACTTCTTATCGACCGAATGGCAGGCTTTGCAGTCGCTCAGTTCGATCAGACGCTTGCCGGTCGCAAAACCAGTATTGGCCTGGTGTCCCTGCGCCAGCATCGTTTTGTCAAACCCTTCGAGGTAGTCGATGGTCATGGTTACGTCATCGGGGCTGATGCCTTTCTGTAACGTGCCATCTTCCTTATCCATAACCTTCACCGCGTATTTAACGGGTTTGTTGGGGAAGTAGAACGTTTTGTTACCAGCAACGGCCACCTCAACTTTTGGCTCATCGTTCCCAACTTTAACGTCCATCGATTTTGTCGCCGAATTTCCGGCAACATCCGTCACTTTCAGCGTAGCCGTATAAAGGCCCGGCTTGGTGAAGGTAACGCTCGGATTGGCGGTCGTTTGTTTTGGCATACCGTTACCAAACGTCCACTCGTATTTAAGCGCGTCGTTGTCGTAATCCATCGAGCCCTTCGAATCGAATTTGACCGTCAACGGGGCCGAACCGACCATCTTGTTCGCGCTGGCCATGGCAACGGGTTTACGATTACCTGCATTATACGTGATGCGCGACAGGCGGGCGTCTGAGTTGGCGGCAAACCACTGCTGACCGTACTCGAGCGTGTAGAGCGACCCATCGTTGGCAAACTGCATATCGATCACGTGCGAGAATTTCGTGTTGGGCATGAACGTTTCCATCTGCACGAAATCGCCGTTCTCCTTCATCGTAACCGGGTGAATCCAGTCGCGCATCCAGTCGTAGGCGAAGAATTTGCCATCGTAGGCGCGGGGAAACTTAACGGATGATTCCGCATAGTCGTCGAAGTAGTAGACGGGACCGCCCATCGCATTACGGCCACCTTTGCCAACAATGTCACCAAACTCCGGTGACTCGGCGTAGGGGTAGTAGATAAACGCTTTTTGCGCGGGTGGTAATTCGGTCAGACCCGTGTTGTGGGGCGAATCGTTAATGGGCTTCTGTGGATCAAAAAGTGGCCCCGTTGTGCTGTCGGCAAACGAACGAGCGTGGTACGGACGGTTATCGGCTACGAACAAAGGCCAGCCGAAATAGCCTGCCTTCCGTGCCTGATTGATTTCGTCGTGGCCGCGCGGACCGTATTTCTCGCTGTTGTTACCCGCGTCCGGACCAACTTCACCCCAGTACAGGAATCCTGTCCGCTGATCGACCGAAATCCGGTAGGGGTTACGGTTGCCCATCACGTAAATTTCAGGACGCGCTTTCGGGTTGCCTTTTGGGAACAGGTTTCCTTCGGGAATCGTGTACGTTCCGTCTGCTTCGGGGTGAATACGCATAATTTTTCCCCGCAGATCGTTCGTGTTGCTCGATGTCAAACGGGCATCCCAACCGCCACGGTTTTTGCGCTCGTCAATCGGCGCAAAACCATCGGAGTTGAACGGATTCGTATCGTCACCCGCCGACAAATACAGGTTGCCTTTGCGATCCCACGCAATCGAACCGCCTGTATGGCAGCAACCATCGCGTTTCACCGGAATGGTCAACAGCACTTTCTCGGTGTTGAGCAGCAGCGTATCCTTCACATCGTCATACACGAAACGGGAAAGGTGCTGGGCTGTGTCGGCAACGGAATTGCCCGTTACCGGCGAATAGTAGGCGTATACCCATTTGTTCTGTTTGAAGTTCGGATCGATGTTCAAACCCATCAGGCCGTATTCAAACTTGGTAAATACCGGGAAGTTCGCAACGACCTTAACGGTGTTCTTCTTCGGGTCCCACAGTTTCAATGCGCCTTTCCGTTCGGCAAACAGCACTTTGCCATTGTCAAGCACAGCCAGTTCGGTTGGTTCGTCGAGATTGGCGGTCAACACCTGCCGTTCAAAGCGGTTTTCTTCGGGATACGGCTGGGTCTTGGCCTGACTGAATTTTAGACTGGTCGCCATCACTGATTTGAGGCCGCCCAAGATGTGCTGCAAAAACAGATCGTCGGTATACGACTCATCGGTGTGGCCACCGCCCGTGTAGAACGATTTGCCGCCGTCGAAATCGCGGTGCCAGATGAACGGATGATTGTCGCCGTTTTTGCCTCCTTCGTAGGTTTTCTCATCGAGCTTACCCAGTACTTTCAGCTCTGGAACAATGCTCTTGTAGCTGTACCACTCGTCCCACCGTTTCCAGCGGTCGGGCAGCATTTTGGTTGCCGGGTGATTCTTGTCGACAATCTCGATTTCGGCGTTTTGCTGTTTGGGGTGATTCAGGAAGTAAGCACCCACCAGCTGATTGTACCACGGCCAGTCGTATTCGGTATCGGCAGCCGCGTGAATGCCCATGAAGCCACCACCGGCCTGAATGTATCGCTCAAAAGCTGCCTGTTGCGACTCGTCAAGCACGTTTCCCGTGGTGCTGAGCCAGATGACAGCACTGTATTTTTTCAGGTTCGCTTCGGTAAACTTGCTGGCGTCCTCGGTCGTGTCAACGGCAAACCCGTTTTCCTGACCAAGTTTCATGATGGCTTTCTTACCCGCCGGGATCGATGCGTGTCGGTAGCCTTTTGTTTTCGAAAAAACCAGTACGCGGTTCAGTGCAACGGGTGCCTGCGCCGAAACGGTGGCTGGTTTGGTGGCTGTGTTGCGCTTGGCTGTTGTCTGGGCAAAACCGGGCACAGAAGCAGCCAGCACGCCCGCCAGCAGCAGTGCGCGGGAGGGGAGCCGGAAGTTTTTCATAGAGATTGGGGATTATGCAGAATTATTGGGGTAAAAGCATGAAAAGAAATCGAGCGTTAACTTATTCGGTTATTCGATTGTCTTTTAGTAAGAAGCAAAAGTAACGAAAAACATGACATCGTACTAGTAGCTTCCCCCTGAAATAATCGCATAAATGCCCATTAATCTACTTTTTTAAAGACGGCGACTGATTTGCCTTTCTGTCGGAAAATCAGCTTCCCATCGCCGACCCGATAAGCCAGCGGTTGTGACAGTAGATTCAGGAAGTTGGCTTCCGTCGTATTGACCGGATCGGCGCACGCCATTCTGGTGGTAATGAGTGGGCCAAACCGGATTAGCCGGCTGTCAGCCTGGACCGTTCCACTCAACCGATTGCAACCCGTTGTACCTGTCACGCGCCCTTCGGTGAGCGAAATTTCCAGCCGGGGCACGTCGGTGTTCTGACCGCTGGTTGTGATGGGTTGGCCCTGTAAGTCAGTGAGCACCCAGATGTCCTGTAACAAAGCGACCTGGCGGAGTGATACGCCACACCCTACATACGTTTTGTTGCGAAAGTTGACTTCAACGCGGTAATCGAAGCGCTGCCGGGACAATTTGTTCACGCAACTGTCGGGGGTAAACAGGGCGTTGAAACGCTCTGACCCCACCACAATGTCGAGACGGAACGAACCATCGGAATCCGGTTGGCGCTCGGGACTGACCGCACTGAGACTATCGCCGGTCATCGATTTGAACCGCAGTGTTCCCTTCGACGGATTGACGACCAGCGACCACGCCGGATCATTACCCACCGCCATCAGATCATCACCCGCTTTCAGGTTGGCCGTGTAGTCCGCAATCTCGGGTTGGTCGGCAGGCGTGAGCATCGCCTGCAACTGCTTCGATGGGCGTCGGCAGGCTGAGAAAAGAAGCAGAATGCTAAATAAAATGAGTCGCATGGTACGCTAAGTACGTTTGCTCTAACAAGTCACCGCCCCCCAAAATCGTTCGATCAATCCAGGAAAAAATGAGATAACTTCGACTGGATTCACAGGCATTATATTCCTGTTAGAACAAACGATAAACAAGCCATAATGCTGTTGGCCTACAGGAGTTGCTCTTTATCCGTTTATACTGTCTGCCGACGCTTTTAGAAATGTTTTTTTTACCCTCCTCGCCTGGAATGGGTGGTCCGCCGTTGCGGGAGGGGTTGGGGTGAGTGGGTTGCCAATTACCCTAATCGATTCGCTTTCCACTGGCTTTTCTTTATAACCGCCGTTCCGGTCGTGACTGGCTGGGTTGGGTTGGTTTTCCCGCTTTCGAGCAGATAAGCCGCCAGAACGACCGCCAGCTCGGTTTCCGTCGCGTCCAGTGCCGGTGTTAGTTTCTCCGGAGAAAAATACTTGCTCACAAAACCCGTGTCGAACTGACCGGACCGAAACGCTTCGTGCTCCATCACAAACCGCCCGAACGACAGGGTCGTCTGAACACCCGAAATCTGGTATTCGTCGATGGCCCGGATCATCTTTTGAATGGCTTCGTCGCGCGTGTCGCCGTAGGTGATTAGTTTGGCAATCATCGGATCGTAATAAATCGGGATCGCCATGCCCTGCTCGAAACCGTCGTCTACCCGAACGCCATTGCCCTGCGGTCGTACGTACGTGTCGAGCGTGCCCACGTCGGGTAGAAAATTGTTCGCCGGATCTTCGGCATAGACGCGCACCTCCACCGCGTGACCTTTGATCTGTAACTCATCCTGACGAATCGCCAGCGGTTTGCCTTCGGCGATGTAAATCATCTGCTTCACCAGATCGACACCCGTGATGAGTTCCGTGACGGGATGCTCGACCTGAAGCCGCGTGTTCATTTCCAGAAAGTAGAAATCGAGATTATCGTTGACGATAAATTCGACCGTTCCGGCTCCGTAGTAGCCACAGGCGCGGGCCACATCGACAGCCGCCTTCCCCATTGCTTCGCGAATTTCAGGCGTCAGAATGGCCGATGGGGCTTCTTCCACGACCTTCTGGTGACGACGCTGAACCGAACACTCACGTTCGAATAAGTGAATGATGGTGCCGTGTTGATCGCCCAGTACCTGAATTTCGACGTGTCGGGGCGAGGTTACGTACTTCTCGATAAAGACCGACCCGTCGCCAAACGCCGACAGGGCTTCACTCACCGCCCGGTCCATCTGTTCATCAAAATCGGCTTCACTGTCGACCACGCGCATGCCTTTACCACCCCCGCCCGCGCTGGCTTTGATGAGGATTGGATAGCCAATGGTTGCGGAGATCGCTTTCGCTTCGTCGCGTCCTTGGACGGACCCATCGATGGCGGAGGGCGTTCCCGGAACCATTGGAATATTGTAGTGTGCAACAGCCGCTTTGGCCGCCAGCTTACTGCCCATGACCTCAATGCTTTCCGGCGAAGGACCAATAAAAATTAGGCCTGCCTCGCGGATCATTCGGGAAAAATTCGCATTTTCGGAGAGAAATCCGTAGCCGGGGTGAATCGCGTCGACATGCAGTTGCCGACATACCTCAATGATTGCGTCTGCTTTCAGATACGACTCCGAAGAAGGGGCGGGACCAACGCAGACGGCCTCGTCGGCATAGCGCACGTGCAGGGCATTCCTGTCGGCCTCTGAATAGATGGCTACCGTTTTAATGCCCATTTCGCGGGCCGTGCGCATGATTCGCAGAGCAATTTCGCCCCGGTTGGCGACTAGGATTTTACGGATTTCAGGCATAGTCAAGGAGAAATGACAGCCACTGGACATTGAACGCTGGACTACTCACGTTGTTCCACCGTCTGGCATCTACTGGCTAAGGTCTTGCCAAAGAAAAGCAATTGTTACTAAACGATTATAAAACTGAATTTTCGGGGATGAATTTGTACTCCCAAAAGTTAAGCGTATTTTTGCACTTACCGCGTAAAAAAGAAGGGATTAGCCCATTAAACTATAAAAAAAAGTGGATTTATTTGAGAAACTGCGCACCAATCTAGGCCCAATCGGCTCGCCATCCCGCGAGTTTAACGGCCACCATTATTTCGCGTTCCCAAAACTTGAAGGCGAACTTGGTCCTCATATGCGCTTCCAGGGTAAGGATATCCTCAACTGGAGCCTGAACAACTACCTGGGTCTGGCCAACCACCCCGAGGTTCGAAAGGCCGACGCAGACGCAACCGAGCAATGGGGATTGGCTTATCCGATGGGTGCCCGGATGATGTCAGGTAACAGCGACCTCCACGAACAGTTTGAGAAAGAGTTGGCTCAATTCGTTGGTAAAGAAGACTCGTTCCTCCTTAATTACGGGTATCAGGGTGTGATGTCGGCCATCGAAGCCGTTGTCGATCACCGCGACGTAATCGTCTACGATGCTGAATGTCATGCCTGTCTGATTGATGGTATCCGGCTCCATAAAGCAAAACTGGGCGAATACTACAAGTTTAATCACAACGACATGGCCAGCCTGGAGAAAAACCTCCAGCGGGCGACCAAAAAAGCGGCTGAAAAAGGCGGCAGCATTCTGGTCATTACCGAAGGCGTATTTGGTATGTCGGGTAAAGTGGGTAGCCTGGATAAGATCGTTGCGCTAAAAGAATCATATAATTTCCGGTTACTGGTCGACGACGCACACGGGTTTGGTACTATGGGTGAAACCGGTGCCGGCGTTGGTGAGATGCTCAATTGCCAGGATGGTATAGACCTTTACTTTTCGACGTTTGCCAAATCGATGGCGGCCATTGGGGCATTTATTGCCGGTGACCACGACATCATCATGTACCTCAAGTACAACATGCGGTCGCAGACGTACGCCAAAGCGTTGCCAATGCCTTACGTAGTTGGTGGCCTGAAGCGGCTCGACATGATCCGGAACTCGTCGGAATTCCGCGAGAAGTTGTGGACCAATGTGCGGGCCTTGCAAAGCGGATTGCGCGAGCGTGGCTTCAATATTGGTGATACGCAATCGCCAGTAACGCCTGTGCTGTTGCAGAACATGAAAGGTGGTATTCCGGAGATCACGGCTCTGATTCGTGACCTGCGCGAGAATCACGGTATCTTCTGCTCGATTGTCGTGTATCCGGTTGTGCCGAAAGAAATCATCATGCTGCGGATCATCCCGACGGCCGCTCATACGCTCGACGATGTACAGTACACGCTCGAAGCGTTCTCGGCGGTAGCGGAAAAGCTGGCAAGTGGCTTTTATCGCCAAAATCAGGATGGAATAGACCCAAAAACGCTCGAAGTATCGGCCGAAGCAGCCACTGAGTAGGGTTTTGCCTAAAAAGTTGCATTTTTTTGCTATTTTTTTGGCTAAGCTATTGCGCTGTATGCGAGAATGACTAAATTTCAGGCTAAAACCGCGTTTTTAGCGGAATTTGGGCATTTTTCACACTTTAACCCATACACATTGCTATGGCTCGCTTCGACGAAGTAAAGGATTTGGTTATGTCGCTGGAAGGTGACTTCGAGAAGTTCTACGAGAAGAATAACCAGGCTGCCGGTACCCGTGTTCGTAAAGGAATGCAGGACTTGAAGACGCTGGCGCAAGCCATTCGCTCGGAAGTTCAGGATACCAAAAATAAAGCAGAGAACGCTTAACCAACTGGTTCCTTCTAAAAACACAAAACTCCCTCGTCAGGCCCCGTTCCGACGAGGGAGTTTTGTGTCCACTGATTACTACCTAATTTTCTCCCGGTGCATGAGTGTCGCGATTCCGCGCGTCGTGACTTTTTTGGTCTGAACATCGCGAATCTCGCCCAAAATTTGTGCCGTATGTTTGGCCGGGTCAATCGACTGCACCGTAAACGTGGCTTCGTAATCCGTATCGACGAACATCGGGCGCAGAAACTCGAGTGTCTGGCTCAGGTAGACGGACCCATAGCCCGGAAACTCGGTTCCGAGCACCTTGGTGAAAATACTGGCTCCGAGCATACCATGAATAATGGGTCGTTTGAAAGGCGTCGTCGCGGCAAAGTCAGCGTCGAGGTGAAGCGGATTGTTATCGCCCGTGACGCGGGCAAAGTCAACTACATCGGCCTGCGAAAACCGGAAGGCATACTGATGAACGGCGTTCAGGCCAAATTCGGGAATCATAATGGAATGGGTACGGATGATGAATAAAGAAGCAAAAGTCGGCAAAGTTCGGAATGAACCGCTACATCATTCCGTATTTATCGGGCGTAATTCTCCCATTTTTCTCCCGTACCTTCGCGGTACTTATGCTTAAAAACCTGTTTTCGCTCGGCACGTCGCAGATGAAGCGCGTGTTTGGGTTAGACGTAATGCGGGCCATCGCAATTCTGGTCGTGGTCGATGCCCATGCCCGAGTGGCGCTGGGTGACTACTACAGTGGCGCGTTCTGGCACCAGCTCATTCCCGATGGGGTTGAGCTGTTCTTTGTATTGAGCGGCTTTCTGATCGGCGGTATTCTGATTCGGTCGTACGAAAAAAAAGGACGTTTTGATGGAAGTCTGCTGCTCAATTTCTGGACGCGCCGTTGGTTTCGCACCTTACCCAACTACTACCTGGTTCTTTGCGGACTGATCGCCCTGTCGCTGTTACGCGCCTGGCGGAGTGGGCTGCACCATACCCTGCCGGCCAAAGGTGTACTGATCAAATACTTCTTCTTTGTCCAGAACTTCGCCAGTTTCATCCCCGATTTTTTTCCGGAGACATGGAGTCTGGCCATCGAAGAATGGTCCTACATCACCCTGCCGCTGCTGTTGTGGCTTATGCACATGCTGTTGCCCGCCCGTTGGCCGCGCCAGCGAATTGTATTGGCAACGGTTCTCTTTATAATTATTGGTACCAATCTCTACCGGTTGATCACGGCATTGCAATACCCGATCTCGGCGGGCGAGCTGGGCTATCGCGGCATTGTGTTGGCCCGATTAGACGCCATTTCGTACGGTGTACTGGCGGCCTACGCCAAGCAGTATTTCCCGACTCAGTGGACTGACCCGAAACTCCGGCAGCGGTTGCTGATTATCGGCGTTATCGTAACGGTATTAGCAGCTTTCTCGGCCTCAATCTACATTTTGCGGTTCTATGTCGTGTCGGGTGTATATCCCGCTTACGTGTTCTACAAGCGAACCGTTTATTTTCCGTTCATTGGGCTGAGCATGGCCTTGGTTATGCCTTATATGGATGGATGGAAGGCAGCCACCGGAGTATGGGCTCGTTTCGGCATTGCGCGGGCCATTACGCACATCAGTCTGATCTCGTATTCGATGTATCTGCTCAACCTGACGCCCATTATGATTACTGTCATCGAGCACTTTCCAACGACATCACTGGCCGTTGGCTGGACAAAAGTGGCCATTTTCTGGGTACTGGTAGTGTTATTATCGACCCTGCTGTTCAAGTATTTTGAAAAGCCCGTCACCGAACTTCGGGATAAGGTATCGAAGAAAGAGCCTACGCTGCTGACGGAGCGAAAAGGTGAACGGGTGCCGGAGTGATTGAGTGAAAGAGTGATTGAGTGAATTACCGACTGCTCGAAGAAAACTAGTAATTCACTCTTTCACCCAATCACTCTTTCGCTCTTTTCAACTCGTATGATCGCTCACGATGATCCAGCGTTTCTTTACTTTGCGCCACAACAGCGTAAAATGACCGCCTTTGTCACCGATTTTAGGTCGGTTCAACTGCCACTGCCCAATGACATACGCAACGTTTGGGGAAGGAAAATCCATTTGCAGGATAACGAACTTGAGCGTTCCCATCGAATCTCGGGTCGGATAGCGCTTTTTGTAATTGCTCAGCGTTGCCGCGTACCCGTACGTAACACCCGCTTTGCTAACAAAGGTCAGCGAGTCGGAAGTCCAGTAGGGGCTCATGAATCGGTCAATGCGTCCGGCATTCCAGTCTTCGGTCTGGCGCTTAAGAATCAGCAGAATAGCCCGGCGATCGGTAGCCTGTTGACTAAAAACGGGTATTGATAGCAGAATAAGAAAACTGAAAAAGAAGAGTTGTTTCATCGTTGAGTACGTTTGCCTAGGAGAACCTTGAATGACCGGACCTTAATTTAAGCGTTATCGCTCCCGGTTTGTTTATTTTTGTCGAAGCCATTGCTGGCTCCGACTCCAGCAATCCAACGACACTCAGCGAACAAAACCCATTCCGAAAGTCATGAGACTACAAGACAAAGTTGCGATCATCACTGGGGCGGCCCGTGGTATTGGCCAAGGCGCTGCTGATCTATTCTGCCGCGAAGGCGCTACCGTTATCATCTGGGATTTGCTCGATGAGGGAGAGGCTACCGCTCAGTCGTTGCGCGACCAGGGCTACCGCGCCGAGTTTATGCAGGTGAGTACGACCGATGTGCCGAGCATCGAAGCGGCTGCCCGTGAGGTATTTGACCGGTACGGACGAATCGATATTCTGATCAATAATGCCGGAATTACCCGCGATAAAACGCTGCTGAAGATGTCGTTTGCTGATTGGCAGCAGGTCATTGACGTGAACCTGACGGGTGTGTTCAACTGCACAAAAGTTATTGCACCCTATATGGTCGATCAGCAATATGGCCGGATCATCTGCACCTCATCGATCAACGGTGTTCACGGGGCCTTTGGGCAAACCAACTACGCAGCGGCCAAAGCCGGTATCATCGGTATGGTACGGTCGTGGGCCAAAGAACTCGGTCCGAAGGGAATTACGGCCAATGCCGTGGCACCAGGCTACATTCGAACGCCCATGACGGATGCTGTGCCCGACGAGGTGAAAAAACAGGCTGTTTCGACCATTCCCGTTCGTCGTATTGGCGAACCGAAGGATATCGCCTACGCCTATCTGTATTTGGCCTCCGATGAAGCCTCGTTCGTGAATGGGCATGTGCTGTCCGTTAACGGTGGACAGGCGTTGTAGCCTGGACTTCCGGTCAGTATACTATTTGCGTATCTTTGCGTACGACTTTGGGTAAATACACATGGACCGGATCAAAAAATTTTATAACGAGTACAAACCGTACATCTTTTCGGATGGCTGGTACTACGTTTTTATCGTCGTTTTTATTCTCATTCTCTTTATCTTCTTTTCCTGAGTGGCCACATTATCGTCCGTTCTGGCCATCATCAACCCGCTGTCGGGAACAACGACGGCTGATCAAAAGGCGTTGTTGAGTGATGCTTTTCTGCGTAAGGCCGAATCACTGGGTTACGCCCCCGACGTTGTCATAACGACCCATCCGGGTCACGCTACGGAATTAGCCGATGCTGCCGTTCGACGGGGCGTCAGCCGGGTGCTGGCCATTGGGGGTGATGGCACCATCAACGAAACGGCGCAGGCTTTGCGTCGCTCATCAACGGCGCTGGGCATTGTACCCATCGGGTCAGGAAACGGACTCGCCCGTCACCTGGGCGTTCCACTCAATCCGCTGAAAGCCGTTGAGCGGGCGTTAACGGGACGTCCGGTTATCATCGATAGCGCCGAAATAAACGGGCATCCTTTTTTCTGTACGGCTGGACTGGGTTTCGAAGCGTACGTGGCTCATGCGTTTGCGCAGCAGCCCGTTCGGGGCTTACCTACCTACGTGCGAACGGCTTTTCGGGCGTTCTGGGCGTATAAGCCGGTTCGGTTCCTGATCGACGACAAGCAGAAAGAACTGTTTTCGCTGACATTCGCCAATGCCGGTCAGTTTGGTAACAACGCCTGGATGGCTCCCAAAGCCAATATTGCCGATGGGAAGCTGGAACAGTGTGAAATACGCCCGTTTCCGGCTCAGGCTGCGGGTATGCTCACGTGGCGGCTGTTCAACAAATCCCTCGATCAGTCTGCTTACTGGCGCGGGCAATCCGTTACCAAAGCGATTGTTCAGGCCGAAGGCCCGCTGCTTATCCATGCCGATGGTGAACCATTGACGCTGTCGGAGGGGAGAGCTGAAGTTCGGATTTTGCCGGGTAGTTTGTTAGTCTTGTTGTGAATGTCGTACGCAAGAATGCCGTTGTATTTTCTTTTGATTATATTTGATGATGCCCTTTTCTAAAGAGTATTACCAAACTTGGTTATTAAGTTTGGAAGCCAGGCAACTAGAGGTCATTGAAGTTGTGTTAAAGATCGAGGTAGAAGTTTATGAGATTCAAAAGCTTTTGCTGGAAGTGAAAGAACTGGATGAATACGATAATTTTATTTTTGGCAACTTGATTTTTATGGAGAATCGATTCAAGAATCGACTTCGTCAATACTATAATGAACTGGAAGGAATTGATTTAGACATTGCTCATTGCCAATTTATAATCAGCCGGTTTAACCGCAACAACGGAGATGACATCTGAAGAGAAAAAGTTATATGTAGAGGAATTAGCAAAGCGAGGTTACGAAAAAGCCACGCGCGTGGAAGGTCTTTTCGATGAGTTGGCGATCAAGTCTGCTAAACTGAAAGTCGAACTGAAAGGTCTCAAAAACGAACTTTCAGATAAACTGGCTGAAAAAAGTGCCTAAAATCAATTGTTGAGCCTGTTTTTATCCCTATCTACATAAATTAGCAGGGATTTTGCTTCAAAAGCTTACTCAAATCAGTGCAGTAACGAATTCATTGGCGCAACATAACGCTGAATGCCCGATATTTGCCCCTCCAAAACTTTACTGATGGCGGACGGGCAAACCCAACAGGGAGCCAACGTCCGGTGTCCACTGGCCAATGTCTCAGAAAAAAGTAGTTCTTGCCTTTAGCGGGGGCCTCGATACCTCCTTTTGCGTTAAATATTTGTCCGAAGACCGGGACATGGAAGTTCATTCGGTGCTGGTCGATACGGGCGGTTTTTCGGATGCCGAGATCAAAGCGATCGAAGAACGGGCGTATTCGCTGGGCGTAAAATCCCACGCGACTATCTCTAAAACAGACGATTATTACCAACAGTGCCTCAAATTTCTGGTGTATGGTAACGTCCTGAAAAACAATACGTACCCACTCAGCGTCAGTGCCGAGCGGATTTTTCAGGCCATTGCCGCTGCTGAATACGCCCGCGAAATTGGCGCGTCGGCTATTGCTCACGGCTCTACCGGTGCCGGTAATGACCAGGTACGTTTCGATATGGCGTTCCGGATTATCATTCCCGATGCCGAAATTATTACGCCCATCCGTGATTTACGTTTGTCGCGTGAAGCCGAAATCGAGTATTTGAAGTCAAAAGGGGTGGTGCAGGAATGGCACAAAGCCGCTTATTCGATCAATAAAGGGTTGTGGGGAACATCGGTTGGCGGCAAAGAAACGCTCACCTCCGATCAGTTTCTGCCCGAATCGGCCTGGCCCACGCAGATTACGAAAACCGAGCCTGAAATCATCACGCTGACGTTCGTACACGGCGAAATCAAAGGCATTTCCGGGTTAGCAACCGGTGACGAAACGTTTGCCAACCCGGTCGATGCGATTCGTAAATTAACCGAACTGGCTGGACCGTTTGGTATCGGCCGCGATATTCACGTGGGCGACACCATCATTGGCATCAAAGGGCGCGTTGGTTTCGAAGCACCAGCTCCGTTGATTCTCATTAAGGCGCACCATACGCTCGAAAAACACGTACTGGCCAAGTGGCAGATGTACTGGAAAGAGCAGTTGGCAAACTGGTACGGGACAATGCTCCACGAAGGGCAGTTTATGGACCCCGTTATGCGCAACATCGAAACATTCCTGAGCGATACGCAAAGCCATGTGTCGGGTAAGGTGCATGTGCAGCTGGCACCGTATCGTTTCCAGGTACTGGGGATCGAATCAGAGCATGACCTGATGTCATCGGTATTCGGTAGCTACGGCGAGATGAACAACGCCTGGTCGGGCGACGATGTACGTGGCTTTTCCAAAATAGCCTCGAACCAGGTAATGATCTACGAGAAAATCCGTGAACATAATTCTTGATGCCAGTCCGTTAGGGATTGGATTTTATCACCGGCAGGCCCGTACCGGCATTAGTCGCGTTGTTGAACAGCTAGTCGCTGGTTTGCAACGGGCCGATGCCGGTACGCTGATGCTGGCGGCACCGACGCATCTGGCCGAAACGATGCGATACGCTAAAACCGCTTTTGGCGATAAAGCACCGGCATTTGTCAATGCTTCTGGCGAACAGGCGGTAGCCCGCTTTGAAAACGGATTACTAGCGCCTTTTTCTCCGGAAAGCAAGCCATCTAAAGCTGTTCGGGAGATAGCCTATCGGACGCGTCGGGCGTTAGGACGCGAAAAGTCGCGTTTCAATGCCGCTGGTTTGCCCGCTGATTCGGTTTACCACGCTACCTTTTTTCCCGTTCCTGATGGGCTTCGCCAACGTCGGCTGCCGATGGTGCAAAGTATCTACGACATGATCCCGATTTTGCACCCGGAATGGTTTACCGCCGGTGAGCAAACGGTGAAGCAAGTACTGGATACACTTTCGCCCGATGCGTGGGTTACGACCATTTCGCAGGCGACAAAAGACGATTTCTGCGCCTACACGGGATTTAATCCGGCGCAGGTGGTGCCCATTTTGCTGGCTGCTTCGCCATCGCTGTTTTATCCGTCGGTGGATGAAGCCCGCAATCGGACTGTCCGGCAAAAACTGGGCATTGGTGATGAGCCGTATCTGCTCAGTCTGGCTACGTTGGAGCCGCGCAAAAATATTGCGCACCTTATTCGATCGTTTGGGCAACTGGTCGATGGGGGCGACTTACCTGCCGACGTGCGGTTAGTGCTGGTCGGAACGAAAGGCTGGAAGTTCAACGATATTATGGCCGAAGCGAGTAAAAATCCGGCTCTAGCCGCGCGATTGATCTTTACGGGTTTTGTTCAGGATGAAGATCTGGCTCCGCTCTACAGTGGAGCAACCGCTTTTGTGTACCCGTCGTTGTACGAAGGCTTTGGATTACCTCCGCTGGAAGCGATGCAGTGCGGTTTGCCGGTCATTACGTCCGACATTCCGGCCATTACGGAAGTGGTTGGCGAGGCTGCCATTCGTGTTTCACCGACCGACACCGACGCCCTTTGTCAGGCCATACTCACCGTAGCGACATCGCAATCGGTCAGAAACGAGATGGCTACCAAAGGATTGAAACAGGCATCGTTGTTTTCGTGGGACAAATTTACCGCCGAACATGTTGCGCTTTATACAGGCATTTTAGCTACTTGATGAGTTTGGCAGTTGTCTGGTCGTTGGTTGGTGGTCATACGCCGTATCTCCAAGATACGGCGTATGACCACCAACCAACGACCAGACAAATCAAGCCGATCCCAACCTAATTGAATAACGGGTCACGCACCTATCCGTTGACCCAAAGAGATCGTATGAAACTGAACGTTGGCATTATTGGTGGAGCTGGCTACACAGGTGGCGAATTACTCCGAATCCTGATCAATCACCCCTTTGTTACGGTGGCCTTTACGCATAGCAAGAGTCAGGCCGGTAAACCGGTATGGGCTACGCACACGGATCTGTTGGGCGATACTGACCTGAAATTTTCGGGCGAAGATATATCGGTACTATTGGCGCAGGAAGGGCTGGACGCTATTTTTCTCTGTTCAGGCCACGGGGCATCCGCTACGTTCATGGCCGAAAACGAGATTTCGGACGATATTACGATCATTGATCTGAGTACCGATTTTCGGGACGAGCACGATGATTTCGTGTATGGGCTACCCGAACTTCAGCGCGAACGGATTCAGGAAGCCACGCGCATTGCTAATCCCGGCTGTTTTGCTACGAGCATTCAACTGGCCCTGTTGCCACTCGCCAAAGCCGGATTGCTGCACGATGCTGTCCAGGTGAGCGCCATTACAGGCAGCACGGGTGCAGGACAGGCACTCGTACCGACAACGGGCTTTACCTGGCGCAACAACAACATCTCGATCTACAAGGCATTTACGCACCAGCATTTGACTGAGATTCGGCAGAGTCTGACAACTCTCGATCCGGATTTCACCCACGCAATCAACTTCATACCCTACCGGGGCGATTTTACGCGGGGAATCATGGCAAACGTGTATACGCCGTTTACCGGTACGCTGGACGAGGCAAACGAGCTATACCATACCTTTTACGCCAATCACCCGTTTACGCACGTGAGCGCTGCGTCCGTTGATGTAAAACAGGTAGTTGGAACGAACAAGTGCTTTTTGCATCTCGAACTGCATGATGGTCAGTTACTTATCACGAGCGTGATCGATAACCTGACCAAGGGGGCTGCCGGACAGGCGATCCAGAACCTTAACCTCGTACTTGGTTTGCCGGAAGATACCGGGTTGCGATTGAAAGCCGTAGCGTTTTAAGTCGAATCCCCCTACTGGTATGCAATCACTTCTGTTGAGGACTTTAGTCGTAGCCAGCACGGTCTTGCTGTCCGTATCCTGTCGTACGTCTAAAGTCCTTGATCAGCAATCAAAAGCAGAGAGTGATTACTGCGTTCCCGCCTTGCAGTATGCCTATGATCCTGCTTACCTGCCGAGGCCTGATGTCGACGCTTTTTTGCGGGCGGATACCAGTCTGACAAAACGATACTCGCGCCATGACCTGCTGATGGCCAACGCTTCCGGCGTGTTGCCGTTGTTGAAGGAATTGATTCAGCTGGAAAAAACACCGCTAACGACCGCTAACCGACTGGAGCGGGTCATCAAACGGCAACAAATCCAGCAGCGGTTGGCCCTTGCGTCGACGGAACTGTCGAGCTTTGCGGCCGAACTGGATTGCGAAGGCGAACGCGCCGACCAGCTGGCTACCTATCTCGATCAAAAAGATACCCGACGGGTACGCCGGTTAACGATTTTTTCAGTCGTAATCGGGGCCGTGACGACCGTAGCGACGGCGTTGATTCAGGCCGATAACACAGGAAAGATCGTTGGTATTTCGGGTGGATTGGTCAGTGCCGCTGCCGGTGGACTGGCGGCTTTTTCGTCGAATAAATCGGTTATTTTTACGCATAAACGAAATCTGCTGGCCGATCTATGGTATCAGCCCGCTCAGTCGTCTGTTTACCCCCCGCTAATCTGGTATGTGTTGACCGAGAAGACGTTCAGCAACAGCGGACAAACATCCATAAGCGCTAACATTCGTCAGCGATGGCGGGGTTACGTGCTCGAAGGTACGTCCAGCGATGAGCAGACCCTGTATTTCGGATCGGGGGGCAACTACCAGGCCGATGACCTACACACACGGGCCAACATGCTCAATCAGCTTCAATCGTCTGTTCGGTCGATTAATCAGGATTTGCAGGGATTACTGCTTAGTTTAGGGAATTAGTACCCGTACCACTCACCCCACCACTTCTGTAGACTCCGGCGAATTTCGGCCTCGCGGGCGTTTTGGCCGGGTTCGTAAAGCTTGCGCCCTTTCAGATCGTCGGGGAGAAAATTCTGCTGGGCAAAATTACCTTCGTGCGCATGTGCGTACTGGTAGTCATTACCGTAACCGATCTGCTTCATCAGCTTCGTGGGGGCATTGCGCAAATGCAACGGAACGGGCAGGTGCGCCGTCTGCTCGGCCAGCGCAATGGCTTCGTCAATGGCTACGTAGCTTGCATTGCTCTTCGGGGAGGTGGCCAGGTAGACCGCGACCTGAGACAGAATAATCCGCCCTTCGGGCATACCGATAGCGCGAATGGCCTGCACCGCTTCCGACGCCATAATCATAGCGGTGGGATTTGCATTTCCAATATCTTCCGATGCCATGATCAGCATGCGCCGGGCGATGAAGATTGGGTCCTCACCGGCTACGATCATCCGGGCCATCCAGTACAAAGCTGCGTTCGGATCTGACCCGCGTAGCGATTTGATGAAGGCCGAAATAATGTCGTAATGCTGCTCGCCAGACTTATCGTAGCGGGCAATGTTCTGTTGGGCCACGGTTGTTACGCCCTCATCGGTGATCACCAGTGGGTCAGCCGCAACGTGAGCCGACGCTACCAGTTCCAGCAGGTTCAGCAGTTTTCGCCCATCGCCACCCGACAGGCGCAGCAAGGCATCGTAAGATTCGACGGTAATCTGCTTCGATTTCAAAAACGCATCCTGCCCAATCGCCCGATCAATAACTTGAATCAGCTCATCGCGACTGAGTCCTTCCAGAATATATACCTGACAACGCGACAGTAGCGCACTGTTCACTTCAAACGAAGGATTTTCGGTGGTGGCACCAATAAGCGTGATCTGCCCTTTTTCGACAGCGCCCAGCAACGCATCCTGCTGGCTTTTGTTAAAGCGATGAATTTCGTCGATAAAAACCACCGGCGGAAAGATGCCCGATGGGCGGCTCAATACATCCCGAATTTCCTTGACGCCCGAATTGATGGCGCTCAGAGCGATGAAGGGCCGTTTGACTGCTTCGGCCAGCAGCAGAGCCAGCGTCGTTTTACCCACGCCGGGCGGTCCCCACAGGATCATAGAGGGTAAGCGTCCGGCATCGACCGCCCGACGCAGGGCACCGGATGGACCAATAAGCTTTCGCTGACCAATAACATCGTTGATTGTGCGGGGGCGAACCCGCTCGGGTAAGGGCGTTGAGTCCGTATTCATCCGGCGAAATTACGCACAAAAAAAAACGGTAGCTACTCGCGCAGCTACCGTGTTCAGAAAAGGTTTAGGAATAATCAGGGGTAGGATTAGAGGGCTACGTTCTCGGGGGTGATGTAGCGTTTCAAGTTGCTCATCGCGCCAAAAATAAGATTGTAGACGGACTGTATATTTATCTGCATTAAGGTCGAAATTTCTTCATTACTCATATTCTGGAAATAGCGGAGGTGAACCGCTTCACGCTGACGGCGGGGGAGCTTTTCGAGCGCCTGGTGCAGACAGTCGTTCATAAATGAATCTTCCTCATACGAAATCAGCAGATTCTCGTGGGATGGATCCGCACCGGGCAGGGTATCGCCCACGCGCCGACCGTTAGTTATTTCATCCTGGCTTACTAATTTCTGTTCGGCGGTTAAGTGACGAACCAGTTTCCGCTTGATAGACGCCATCAGGTAAAACCGAACCGATGTTGTTGGACCAATGGTTGTCCGGTGTTTCCACAATTCAACAAACAAATCGTGAATGCAATCTTTGATCAGCGCCCGATCGGTGGCAAAGTGGGCACAGTAATGGTAAAGTGTTTGAACGTAGTTCTGATACAAGCGGGCGAAAGCAGTTTCATCGCCATTGCGAAACAGGTTCCAAAGAGTTTCGTCGTCAGGTCCGGTTTGCGTACGGGAACGAGGCATGAGCGGGTAGATATAGGTTGAGGAACTCGTAAGAAGTCTGTAAACATATTAATAATAAATTGAATTTAAAACGGTATCGAAAATAAAATTTTTTTGTTGCCTTATTTAACAATTTGAAGAGGGGTGAAATGAAACGTTTTCCCATCGAACAAACCCTTATCACTTAACTTCAGAGCCGGTATAACCAATAAAGCCATGAAGGACAGGGTCATAAACGGGGCTGCCAGCGTACTTCCCAAATCTTGTTTGGCAAACTGGTCCAGCGCCATGTATTGAGTGGCTACGTCATAGCCGTCTGCGTCGGTCATCAGGCCGGCAACGGGCAACGGAAGTAATTGCGTTTCGGGCGTTGTGGTCAAATGAAGAAATCGGCGACGGCTCATTACTTCATCGTCATGCTCGTGGGGCTTGGTGCCAGCTACCGCCGACAAGCCTCCTCGGGCTCCGATGACCAGATTGATGGCCTGACAAATGCTCTCGTCAGTACAGCCAACGGCGGTTATATTGTGGGAATCGTGCCCAACCGACGACGCAATCGCGCCGTGTTTTAGTCCGAAGTTTTTGACGAACGCGATCGCTGGCGGAACATTCTCGTACCGATTGACGACAACGAGTTTCAGAATGTCACGATCAAGGTCGGGTACGATCAGGCCGTTTTCCACGTTGGGCGACAGGTGCAGCTCATTGGTGATAAGCTGCCCATCGAGCGCCTGTATAGCCCGAATCTGTGATGAGGTTGGATCGGCAGGTACCGCAAACTCCTCGACCGTCTTAGATTCACAATTGAATTGATTGACGTGCTCACTCCGGGTATCCGGAAGAAAAGACTTGCCCTGTTCGGCGACGATTTCACCATCAATAACCGTCCGCTCTATTTGAAAGTCGCGCAGATTGTTGACAACGAGATAATCGGCGGGGTCGCCCTCGCGCAAAAGGCCGACGGGGAGCCGATAGTGGAGAACCGGATTAAGACAAGCCGCCCGCAGGACGTTCCAGAGCGAATGTCCTGCGGCCAGAGCGCGCAGCACCAGTTGGTTGATGTGTCCTTCGGCGAGCGTATCAGGGTGCTTGTCATCGGAGCAGAACATAATTTGCGCCGGAAACTCGGCCAGTAGCGGAATCAGAGCCTCAAAATTACGGGCGGCACTCCCTTCGCGAATCAAAATATGCATACCCCGGCGGGCCTTATCAAGCCCTTCCTCGTAGGTATAGCATTCATGATCGGTGGTAATTCCCGCGTCGATGTACCGTTGCGCGTCTTCGCCCGTCAGACCGGGTGCATGACCATCAACGGGTTTGTTGACTTCTTTGGCCAGGGCAATTTTAGCCATCACTTCCGGGTCCTGATGCAGCACTCCGGGGAAATTCATCATCTCCGCCAGATAGCCAATCTCGTCCAGGCCGAGCAGATACCGTACATCCTCTACATTGATCGTTGCCCCGGCAGTTTCGAAGGGCGTGGCCGGAACGCATGACGGCGCTCCGAACATAAATTTGAAGGGTACTTCAGCAGCTTCGCGAAGCATATACTCGACGCCCGCAACGCCCAGCACGTTTCCGATCTCGTGCGGGTCCGACACGGTGGCAACCGTACCATGCACCACCGCCAGCCGCGCAAACTGCGGGGGGGTCAGCAACGAACTTTCGATGTGAACGTGAGCGTCCACAAAACCGGGTATGATATACGGTTCACCGGGCCGTTCGTCATCGATCCGTTCGATGCTGGTAATAAAACCACTGTTGACGACAAGGTTTCCGTAGAAAATCGTCTGGTCAAAAAGATTCAGGATGTTGGCCGCAGGCATACTTAGATTCGAATAAAGAGTTTTCGGCGGTACATCCACCGGAGAATAGCATAGAAAATGACTAATGTAACGGCCCCAATCAGTAACTGTTCATAAGCAGGTCCGAAGATCAGAAACGGCCCATGCCCGAGATGAGTATAAAGTGACGCGATAATAAACCGGTCGATGAGGTGAACCAGGCAGTAAATGGCAATGGAGTTCATGCCAACGACAACCAGCGGAAACGCCCACTTCCGGTGTCCGGATACGTCGATAACGGAATAGAAAAACGTTAGCAGCCAGAAACACCAGCCGCCACTAAACAGGACCCAGGCCGGTGTCCAGATCCGCTTGACGATGGGACAAATACCCGCGACCTGTAACAGCATACCGCCAGCCAGCCCTATCGCTCCGGCAATAAGTAAGCGCTTGATCAGTGCAGAATGCGTGAGGTCAGATCGTAGCCATCGGCCAGCCTGTAACCCAAGCAGCATCGTGCCGAGTGTTGGAATAAAACTCAGGGTAGCATAGCCTCCGCCGTTAAACAGAAAGGGTGTTTCGCGCGGAAATAAATTCAGAAACCAGCGATCGAAAGCCCAGGCCAGATTACTGTTTTTGTTGAAATGAGCCATCAGACCCGAATACTGCTCCGGCCAGTTTGCCGGAACGCCAACCTGACTATAATCAAAGGTGACCGGCACTGGATACAGGACGAAGGCCAGCCAATAAGCAACTAAAATCAAGCCAAAGGCGATCCAGGTAGTTTGCGGACGGGTTTTGCCGAGTAAAAACAAAAACGGATAACCTAGGCCAATTTGGGTCAGGGTATCCTCGAACGTGAAGTACGTTTGTTCGGCATGGGTGGACCGGAGGAAAATGCCCAGTACAATCAAAATCAGCGATCGACGGAGGGCGCGCCAGAACTGCGCAGTTGCCGGTTGACCGTGCGCGGTCTGACTAGCCACCGAATAGGGGAGCGCCACCCCGACCAGAAACGAAAACGACGGCTGAATCAGGTCGTGTAGGGAGCAGCCTGCCCAGGGCACATGGTCCTGGTGGTGGGCCAGAAACGCCCAGAACGAACTGTCCGGAAAGGCTTCGTGCAGTCGGTGAAAGCTCAGCAGTTCGGCGGCCATCAATGTCATAACGAAGCCCCGGTAGGCATCCATAGACATCAGGCGGCCCGCCGGAAAACCCGATTGGGTGTCGGTAGAAGGAAGGGGCATAAGGCAGGGGGGAATCTGATGTCAAAACTTGGGATTGATGATCACATTCGCAATAGCGTTCCGTAAAGTTTTTTAACAAAGGGTGGTATATTTCGGATTAATGCGTCTCTTACTGTAAAATAAGCTTTTTCTGATGTCTGCCCGTGTGCTGAAAGTTCATCCCGCCGATAATGTCATTGTCGCCCTGCGCAATCTGTCAGCTGGAGAACAAATTGAATTTGATAACGCTGTCTACTCGCTTCCGTATGCCGTTGGGGCCAAGCATAAATTTGTAACGGAAGATCGGCAAATTGGTGATCCGATCACTATGTACGGCGTTCTGGTTGGTAAAGCAATCCAGCCCATCCGCCGGGGCGAACCCATCACGACGTTTAATCTGAAGCATGACGCTGACCGGTATGGGCTCGACAAAAAACAGCCCTATTCTTGGCAGCCACCCGACGTTTCGGCCTGGCAGAATCGTACGTTCATGGGCTATCACCGGGCCGATGGCAGTGTGGGAACGCGCAACTACTGGCTGGTTGTGCCCCTGGTCTTTTGCGAAAACCGAAACGTCCTGATTCTCAAAGATGCCTTTGAACGCGAACTGGGTTATTCGCAGCCCGAAACGTACCGCGAACAGGTTCATGAACTGTTAAGTCTGTACCGGGTTGGTGACATGAACACCATCAAAAAGATGGAACCGTTTGTCGATGAGTCGCAGAACCAGACGCTCAATCACCTGCGCCACCAGCCAACCCGCCCGTTTAAAAACATCGATGGTATCAAATTCCTGACGCACGAGATGGGTTGTGGCGGAACCCGCCAGGATTCGGCTTACTTGTGCTCCTTGCTGGCGGGGTTCATCAATAACCCGAACGTTGCCGGAGCAACGGTGCTAAGTCTGGGTTGTCAGCATTTGCAGGCCGACATGATCGGGGCGGAAATCAAGCGGCAAAATCCTAAATTTAACAAACCCCTGTTACTGTTCGAACAACAGGCCGGAACCGAGTACGCGCTAATGTCGCAGGCCGTTAAGGAAACGTTTCTGGGTCTGGTAGAGATTAATAAGCTTGAACGGCAACCCGCCCCGCTGAGCGCCTTAACGGTTGGTCTGAAATGTGGCGGTTCGGATGGCTTTTCGGGGATCTCGGCCAATCCGGCCATTGGGCATCTGTCGGATATAATCGTCGGACTGGGCGGAAAAACCGTGCTGGCCGAATTTCCGGAGTTGAATGGCGTTGAGCAGGAGCTCATCAATCGCACCGACGATACGACAAAAGCGCAGAAGTTTATTAACCTGATGGGTGATTACTCGGCGCAGGCCGAAGCCGCCGGGTCTGGTTTCGACATGAACCCATCGCCGGGTAACATTAAGGATGGTCTCATTACTGACGCGATTAAATCGGCGGGGGCCGCCAAGAAAGGGGGGACCGCCCCGGTTGCCGATGTGCTCGATTATGCCGAACCGGTCGTAACGCCCGGCCTGAATCTATTGTGTACACCCGGCAACGATGTCGAAGCAACCACCGGCATGGCCGGTTCGGGCACCAACGTGATTCTGTTCACGACGGGATTAGGAACACCTACTGGAAACCCGGTGAGTCCGGTTGTTAAAATATCGACGAATACGATCCTCAAAAACCGGATGCCCGACGTCATTGATTTCGACAGCGGCCCCATCGTGGACGGCGAGCAGAGTATCGAACAAAATGCCGATGCCTTGCTGGAATACATCATCCGGCTGGCATCCGGCGACGAAATAACTCAGGCCGAACGGCTCGGACAGGACGATTTTATCCCCTGGAAACGGGGCGTGTCTTTATAATGAATGAACGGGCGAACGAGTGAAATCGCGAAAATAACGCGTCAGCCGGTATTCGGTATTATCACAGTTCGTTCATTCACACTTTCGCTCTTTAAACATGTTCTCACTCACGAATAAAACGGCCCTGGTTACGGGCGGGGCCAGCGGTATAGGGCTGGCCATATCTCAGGCTTTTGCGGAAGCAGGGGCCACGGTTCACATTCTGGAAATCAATGAAGAATTGGCGCGGCAGGTCGCCGATGGCATCAACGCATCGGGTGGTCGGGCCGAAGCGCATGGTGTCGATGTGTCGGATCAGGCGCAGGTCGTTGACCTGATTGGTCAGATTGCAGCACAGGGGCCGATTCATATTCTGGTCAACAACGCCGGGGTTGCGCACGTTGGCAAGGCGGACAACACCGCCGAAGCCGATTTTGACCGAATCTTTCGCATCAATGTCAAAGGTGTCTACAACTGTTTATACGCAGCCATTCCGCATTTCAAAGCCAATGGCGGAGGGGTAATTCTGAACATGGCATCGGTAGCCGCATCGGTCGGCATTCCTGACCGGTTCGCTTATTCGATGAGCAAAGGTGCCGTGCTAACGATGACGCTATCGGTGGCGAAAGATTACCTGAGCGACAACATTCGGTGTAATTGTATCTCGCCCGCACGGGTGCATACGCCTTTCGTCGATGGATTTCTGGCAAAAAGTTATCCTGGTCAGGAAGCTGAAATGTTTGAAAAACTCTCGAAAACGCAGCCCATTGGCCGCATGGCCCAACCGAAAGAAGTGGGAGCGCTGGCCTTATACCTCTGTTCCGACGAAGCGGGTTTCATCACCGGCACCGACTATCCGCTGGACGGCGGCTTTATTCGACTGAATAATTAAGTCTGCTTTGGTCTTGACCACCGGCGGTTGGCGCGGTTGCTGTCAATCAGACAGCAACTGCGCCAACCGCTGTGTCGCTAACCAGCTTCCTATTTGCCGATAGCTACTGTCTGCTCGGGAACGTTCCAGCCTTCTACAGATACCAGTGGCGCATTAGGCGTCGGTGTGTAGTCGATAATTACCGTTTTCTGCTCACCGGGCAGCACCGATACATAGTTGTCGCTGTAGAAGACGGGCAATAGCCGCTTTTTCGTTTGTGGATCAAGCAGCGACAGCCGGTTGAAAAAAGCGACTGGATTGCCCGCCGGATTGGTTAACGTAACTTCTACTTTACCCTTCTCAATGGATCGGGTGGCGATCTTCACCGTTGCTCTTGCCATCTGCTGCAAACCTGAGTAAGTTCCAGTCGCATCGGGGAGCCAGTACAGGTTTTCGCTGATGGGCTTTTTGTTTAGATCGAGCAATCGGAGCGATAGAAAAGCGCCTTTATCTCTGGCTAATGCGCTTAGCGTCCGCCCGATCGGTACGTAAGGACGAACGAGCGTCGGGCCGATTTCGGAAAAGACCTGCGTTAAGGTGCTGTCCTTACCCGCCATATCGTACACCTTGATGACCATCATCATGTCGCGCTGAAAAGTAAACGTGTTGTTGGCCACCATCACCATGCTGTCAACGGGGTTGAACATGATGTGGAGCGGTTCACTACCATTGTGTAGACCGTACAGACAAGCATTTGGATCGAGGTAATAATCATACATCTGGCCCCGTAGTGCCGTCCACGGATTTTGCGTTTTCCAGATAATGGTGCCCGTGTACCAATCCCACATGTGCGAAGTAAAGCCTTCCATTAACGCCCGGTACTGGTCGTAATTGACCAGTTGGGCTTTTTTGCCGAAATCGCGGGCGTCGGTAGGCTCACCGTAGGGCGCAATAGCGCCGTCGTAGCCGATGTACTTGTGGTAATCCCACACCGAATCGACTTTGGCCCGTTTGGTTTCTTTCGAATACAGCGGGGTCACCCTGTTTTCGGTCGGCATAAATCGTTCCAGCGACTCGTAATCGCCAACGCCAACCGAACCGACTTCGGAGTTAAACGGCCAGGTTCGGTATTCCCAGAACTTTCGAACGGGCTGAATACCGTACGGTCCATCGCCGTTGCCGCCCAGAAAGTTGAACGACATATCATCCGAGTTGGAGTAATCGATAAACCAGCGGGTGCCGTCGAGCTGCGGCAGAATCGAGTCACGGAGGGATGTCATAATGTCCTGCGGCAGTGTGATCTCATTACCCCCGCACCACATGGCCAGTGACGCGTGGTTCCGAATCATTTTGATCTGGTCGCTGGCCGAAGTCAGGAACAGCGCATGGTCGTCGGGGTACTGCCGGCGCGTCCACTGATCGTCTTTCTTCATCGGATCAACCCAGCGGCCATTGCAGTCACCCGAGCCCCAAAAGTCCTGCATCACCAGCAGCCCATATTTATCGCAGGCCTGATAAAATTCGGGCCGTTCCGACAGCGCCCCGCCCCAGATCCGAACCAGGTTGAGGTTCATGTCGCGGTGAAACCGGACTTCGGCGTCGTAGCGTTCGGGTGAGAAGCGAAGCATGGCATCCGAAATGATCCAGTTGCCGCCTTTGATGAATACTTTCTGTCCATTTACCGAAATCTGGCGACTGCGGGTGGTCGTGTTCCAGTCGGTCTGGATTTCCCGAACACCAACGTTCAATTGCTCAATGTCTGAAATTGCTCCGTTAGCCGCCTTAAACTGGATCGTCATCGGGTATACATGTTGCTGACCATAGCCGTTGGGCCACCAGAGTTTCGGATTTGTCAGGGTCAGGGCGGGCAAATCGACGGTTGTTGTACTGCGTGCGTTCAGGGTTACCGTTTTCGTGAGCGTATGACCGTCCAGCGTGTAGGTCAGCGTGCCGGTTTGGTGAGTAGCCGTTGGGTTTTCCAGTTCTGCCGACACCCGAACGGTGGCCGGTTGCTGCGGCCCACTGGGTTGACGCTTCCCCGGAACCAGCGTTACGACGTGCGGATTCTTCACCTGAACCGCGCCCGTTTTTTCGATTGTCACTTTGTCCCAAATACCCGTGTTCCGGTCGCGAATGGGTTGAATCCAGTCCCACCCGGCTACGTACTGGTGCGAAACCGTGCGGGCAATCGTCCCATCGCCCCCCTGACCACCATTGGGATTGCCAACCGGATCGGGTGGGTAAACGATGACTGCCAACCGGTTGGTGCCCTTGCTGGCCAGTAAGGAGGTGATGTTGAATGATTTCCGCAGAAACATACCGGTATAAGGCTTATCGTTCAGTTTTCGGCCGTTCAGGAAAACGTCGCAACTGTAATTGATCCCCCGAAAGTTGAGCCAGACCTGTTCCCCAGCGTCTGCTTTCTCGGCAAACTCCTTGACGAACCAGTACGTATAATAATCCCGGCCAATGTGGTAAATATCCGGGATGAGCTTATTGTTCATGCCATAGAACGGGTCCGGCACTTGCTTGTTCGCGAGCATGGTCGTCAGCACCGTACCCGGAACGACCGCCGGTTGCCAGCCAGTCAGCGAATACGAAGGACTGGAAATGACGGTTCCCGCGTCTTTCACACGGGCAATTGGCTGACACTGCCAGCCTGAATTCAACTCATACGTTGTTTGGGCTACTGACAGAACGGGCAGGCACAGTAGCGTGAGAAAAAATCGAAAAAGCATGGGGTATTACTTTTATATGTAGAGACGCATGCAAATGCGTCTTCTAACCGGATGGCTTTACTACTAAACAATTGCTGACGCACAGGAGACGCAGGGGATTGCCGCACCGGCGGTGATGCGGCATTCCGACCGGTCTCTACAATGTCAATAAATGGACCTGGGGCGGTCCTGAGCGGCAACGCCCCAGGTTGGGCTAGGTTGGCTACTCATTTCGATGGTGAGCATACCGCCGGCCTGAATCGTCTGGTGCAACAGGTACGACTGTGTGTACGGCTTGCCGTTGAGCAGCACCCGGCTGATGTACCGGTTTGCCTTGCTGTTGTTAACCACATTGATCCGGAACGTTTTTCCGTTGCCGAGGTTCAGGGTTACGTCATCGAAGACGGGGCTGCCGAAGACATAAGCACCATTTGCCGGATTGACGGGATAGAAGCCCAGGGCCGAAAACACGTACCAGGCCGACATCTGCCCGACGTCTTCGTTCCCGCACAGACCATCGGGTCTGGGCGCGTATAAACTATCCAGGATGTAGCGTACTTTGTCGGCGGTTTTCCAGGGCTGCCCCACGTAGGCATAGAGGTAGGTGATGTGATGGCTCGGCTCGTTACCATGCGCGTATTGCCCGATCAGCCCGGTAATGTCGCCGGAGGCTTCGCTACCCATATCCCCCTGCACCACAAATAGCGAGTCGAGTTTTTTAGTAAACGCCTGTTCGCCACCGAGTAAGGTCATGAGCCCTTCGACATCCTGCGGCACCAGCCAGGTGTACTGCCAGGCGTTTCCTTCGGCGAAGTCATCTTTCATATGGCGTGATACTACGGGGCTGAACGGTGTCCGGCGGGCATTGTCGGAAAGGCGTCCCCGCATAAACCGGGTTTCGGGATCGAAGTAGTATTGATACGCTTTGGCCCGTTTGCTGAAATAGGCATAATCATCGGTTTTACCCATTTTTTTGGCGACCTGCGCGATGGCCCAGTCGTCAATGGCGTATTCCAGTCCCTGCGCCACACTTTCTACCAGACTATCGCCCGGAATGTAGCCCTGCGCTTTCACGAACTTTAATCCTCGTTCGTCGCGCATAGCGCTGGCTTTCATCGCATCAAAGGCCAGCTTAGCGTCGAAACCGGTGAAGCCTTTCAGGTACGCATCGGCAATAACCGGGATGGCACTGTTGCCGGGCATGGTGTTGGTTTCGTTCCCGACCAGATGCCAGATGGGAAGTTTGCCCTGCTGCTGGTAAATGGCGAGCATGGAATTCACCATATCATTAACGCGCCGGGGCTGAAGCAAGGTAAGCAACGGATGGGCCGCCCGGTAGGTGTCCCACAACGAAAAGGTCGTCAGGTTCGTAAAGGGCGCGTTTTTGTATAGGTTTTTGTCTGTTCCGAGGTAGTCGCCGTTATGGTCATTGAACGTGGACGGCGCAATCATGGTGTGGTATAGGGCCGTGTAAAACGTAGTCAGCCGGGCTTTGTCGGCCGTTTTGACGATCACCTTAGCCAATTCGGCGTTCCAGGCCGCATCGGCAGCCATGGCGATTTGATCAAAATTCCAGTGCGGTACTTCGGCCCGAATATTGGCTAACGCATTCTCGGAACTGACCGGCGAGATGCCTACTTTGATGGCTACAGTTTCGCCCGACCGCGTTGAGAAACTAACGACGCCTTTCGCTCGGGTAGCCGTTACTGTAGAACCCATTACGGACGTCTGATCGTCGTAGAGGTTTAGCTTCCGGATTGGTTTGGCAAAAACGACGGCGAAATAAAGCCGTTGATCCCGTGCCCAGCCTTTCGAATAGCGGTAACCGACGAGCGTTGTATCATTGAGCTGTTCCAGGTGCGATTGTGTGGTAACGTCGCCCCCGAGCCCTTCCTTCAGGTCGATCAGGATATGCGCATCGGCTGCCTGGGGGAAGGTGTACCGATGCACGCCAACCCGTTGCGTAGCGGTCAGCTCGGCCTTGATAGTATACCGTTGCAGGTTGACGGAATAATATCCCGGCCTGGCTTTTTCATCGGCGTGAGAAAAACGGGATGCGTAGCCGCTCCGACTGTCTTTCGACGTTCCTTTAGTCAGTTGTACCGGCCCGGTTGTGGGCATGATAAGCACATCACCCAAATCACCAATGCCCGTACCGCTAAGGTGCGTATGGGCAAATCCGATGATCAGCGAGTCGGAATAATGATAGCCCGAACACCAGTCCCAACCCTGCGACATCTGGCTGGGACCTAACTGAACAGCACCAAATGGTACATTAGCCCCCATGAATACGTGGCCGTGAAAGCCCGTACCCACAAACGGATCTACATAACGGGTCAATGAATTGGAAACGGCGGGCGATTTTTTGGATTGACCGAGAGCAAGCGTAGCAGTAGCAATCAGGAGAAACGTCACGAAGCGA